>QHVQ01000076.1:14663-16899 GCA_003222305.1 Acidobacteriota bacterium
AAAACTTCCGGGACCCCACCCAGCAGGATCCCTACGCCCCCCTGCATGCGCTGGAGGTAATGGGTGCCCACCTGGATGGACACTCGGCCTGCTACCTCGCTCATGGTAGTGAGCAGCGGGAGAGATCCGTCCCATTCCTCGATGGTTTCGTAGCCCATCCCCGTGACCCCCGCATTGAGGAGACCGCGGGTGAGAACCTCGTCGGGGGCCAGGTGGAGGTAGGTAAAGAGAATCTGTCCGCGGCGTAGGCGAGCCATCTCTGCCGGCTGCGGTTCCTTCACCTTCACCACCATCTCTGCATCACCCAGGACTGATTCGGCTCCCTCCACCAGAGTCGCACCGGCGCGGCGGTATTCGTCATTCGTGATACCGCTACCCAGACCCGCGCCTTTCTCGATGAGCACTCTGTGGCCAGCATCGGTAAGGCTTTTCACCCCGGCCGGCACCATGCTCACTCGATACTCGTTGTTCTTGATCTCCTTGGGAACACCGAGGACCATGCTCTTCCCCCCATCGCGGCGCAGCCGGATGGCTTATCACCCCATGCTCTCCAGCTCGACGAACGAGAGGAGCCATGCGTCGAGGATCAGCTGTCGATCTGGGCCTTCTGGACTTCCACTCCGAGAAGATGTCCAACGCCGTGTCCGCCGCCTCCCGGTGGCCATTGCCGGTCTGCTTGGTCCCTCCGAAAGGCAGCTGGACCTCGGCACCAATGGTGGAAGCGTTCACGTAGAAGATCCCGGTGTAGAGGTCTCGCATGGCGATGAAGGCCTTGTTCACATCCTGAGTGTAGATGGCAGACGAAAGGCCGTACTTCACGCCATTGCCAATCTCAATGGCTTGGTCCAGCGAATCGCAGGGAATCACCGAGAGCACGGGGCCGAAGATCTCCTCCTGGGCCAAGCGCATCTCCGGTTCGACGTCGGAAAAAACCGTCGGGGCGAAAAAGTTTCCCCTCCCCAGCTCTCCTTTGGCGAGCCTCACTCCGCCGCAGAGCAGTTTGGCTCCCTCATCTCGGCCGATCTGGACATAGTCGCTGATCTTCTTCGCAGCTCCCTCGTTGATCACCGGCCCCATCTCCACGGACTCGTCCAAGCCGTCTCCCACCCGAAGGTTCTTGGCCCTCTCCACTAACCTTTCGACGAACTCGTCGTAGACCCGCTTATGGACCACCGCCCGGCTAGTGGCAGTGCAGCGCTGCCCCGTTGTCCCAAATGCACCCCAGATCACGCCGTCCAGCGCTAAGTCGAGCCGGGCATCTTCCATGACAAGGATGACGTTCTTGCCCCCCATCTCCAAAGAGCAGCGCTTGAATAACCGAGCCGCGATCTCGGCCACCTTGCCTCCCGTCTCCGTGGAGCCTGTGAACGAGACGAGGTCCACTCCCGGATCCTCCGTCAGAGGTGTGCCCACTTGGGATCCCGAACCAGTCACGAGGTTGACCACACCTCGAGGCACCCCAGCTTCCTGACAGACTTTCACCAGGTGGTAGGCGCTCAGGGGCGTGTCGGAAGCTGGCTTGATAACCACAGTATTTCCGCAGACCAATGCCGGCATCAGCTTCCAGGAGGGAATGGCGATGGGAAAGTTCCAGGGCGTGATGAGAGCGCAGATTCCCACCGGCATTCGCATGGACATGGCGTATTTATTGGGGAGCTCGGAAGGGACGGTCTTTCCGAACAAGCGTCGTCCTTCACCGGCCGTGTAGTAAGCAATGTCGATCCCCTCTTGCACGTCGCCGCGGCTCTCTTTGAGGACCTTTCCCATCTCCCGGGTCATCTCCCGGGCATATTCCTCTTTGCGGCGGCTGAGGATTTCTCCGACCTTGTAGATGTACTCGGCACGCTTCGGCGCCGGCGTGAGGCGCCACTTTCGATGGGCCTCCCTCGCGGCGGCCACGGCCTGGTCGACATCTTCTTGGCCGCTGTCCTGAAAGTGGCCCACGATCTCGCTCGTGTCGGCGGGATTGCGGTTTTCGAATACCCTGCCGGAGGTCGAAGTAACCCACTCTCCGTTGATAAAATTGCGGTATGTCTTGACTTCGGCCATGGCTCCCTCTGCCTTCCTGCCCACCGAGAGGACGTTCAGAGTATCTCGTTTGTTTTAGGGCAATTGCAGTCGGAACCCTATCAAATGCCCAGCTCGGCTGTCAAGATCCGCGGGAAGGTGTGGAGTAGGAGGAGCGGAGCGCCCGGCAGCCGGTGCGGGCGATTTTGCTCTCTCGTTGAGGTGGGGG
>QHVQ01000076.1:17095-31415 GCA_003222305.1 Acidobacteriota bacterium
TGAGGGGGGCGAGGGGAGATACCGGAAGCAGCTCGGTGTTTCCATTTTGGCGCACCCTGTCCCCGATCGGCGTCGCGGACCGGCCAGAATTGAGACTTGGACAACCCTCAGGCTCATGACGCAGGATGCAGGAGAAGCGGCGCCTCAGAAAACCATCCCAGGGGGGAATCAGCCAACCCGCTTTTTCAGCTCGCGAATCTTGGAAGCCACGTCCCGGTAATTGGAGTTGACGCCGTATACTTCGGAGAAGAGTGAAAGTGCCTGGGAGTGCTCGCCGCGCTCCATGTGAAGCTCGCCCAAGTCATACCGGAGACCCTGGTATTTTTCTTCGGGGTGTCCCGTGGACTCCAGCGCTTTGCGATACCATTTCACCGCCAGATCCGACATTCCTTTCTCGCGGAAACAAATCCCCAGGATGCTGCTGCATTCCAGGAAGAGCTTGGGATCTCGGGATGCATACTGGAATTCGCCGATGGCTTCGTCCAGCAATCCCATCTCCTTATACGCGATACCCAGGTTGTAGCGCGTTTCGTAGTCTTCCTCTTCGACCTGTTGATCCACCTTCTTCCTGAAGGCTTTGAAGATCTCGTCAATGCTCGCCTCTTCCTTGTTGCTGAGACCCGCCAGCGGATCGTTCATCGCGTCGGGAGTGCTGTCCACGGCATGGGCTCTCAATTCGGCCGCAAGATCAAAGAATCCTTCCTCCGGGAGCGGAGCTGCGATCGCGGCGGGTTCCCCCATATCCTTTACCGTAGTCCCGAAGGCCATCTCCACGTCCATATCCAGGTCGCCGCTGGTGACGGGCATGGAAGGAGACGCAGCCCTGGTTACCGCCTCTCCCAGCTTTGCCTTCAGCCTTACCACCTCGGGATGAGAGGGCGCGGCGCTTTGCAATTCTTGCAGGATTCCCACCGCCTCTTCGCGCAGTCCCTGCTGCAACGAGAATTCCAGCTGGCTGATCCTGTCCGCGATTTTCAGCTCATCCGGCCCCTCGCAACTGGTCTCGTCCACGAGTTCGATAGAAAGCTCCTCCTCCGGCTCCTCTCCGAGGAAAGAAGACGCTGCCGCCGGCTCCTTGGGCTTTCGTGGGGTGGTTTCTTCTGATTGCCCCACCTCGAGATCCAGCTCCAGATCGGAGAGGGGTAACCCCGCGCCCACCTCCAGCTCATCTAGCACCGAGGTGTGCGAGGGGCCGGAGGCAACCCGCGAGGCGACCTTATCACCGCGCGCCCCTGGATTCAGTTCCTTCGCCTGTTCCTCCCATTCCGTCGCTTTCTCCTCTTCTCCCTTTTCCCGGTAGAGCTCTGCCAACTTCGAGCAAAGAGCCGCGGCGTCGGACTTGCGTCCCTCTTCGGTGTAGACCTCTTTCATCTTCGCCAAGGAAGGGAGGTGCTGAGGGTAGCGATCTAGGATGGCCTGCAACTGCTCTCGCGCCTTTTCCACAAGACCATATTTCAAGAAGACTTCCGCCTCGGTAAAATGCTCATTCAGGAAGTCCTCGTCCATTTCGGGAAGGGCGGGATCCCCGCGCATCTCCTGAATCACGCTTTTGCCTGAATAAGCTTGTTCCTGCTCCCGGATCGATTCTTCATCGTTAACCATTTTCACGGGGTCGGTTAGGGTTTCGCCCCCGAAGTCGTCCGTGGGTTCCTCCTCGCCAGGAATCGTCAATTCCTCGATCGCCAGCGAGTTCTCCCCGTCTATCGTCTCCAGGCTGACCGCTCTCTCCAACTCATCCAGGGATGGCACGGAGGGGTCGGGTTCAGCTGTCGGAGAGAACTGAGCGGCTTTGGAGGGACGGTGCTTCTCCACCTTCTCTCTCAGCTCCTGGACCGTCGAACTCTCGGGCGACAGGTCCTGGAGCCGATCCAAGAAGTGGCCCGCTTGCTCCCAGTTCTCCCTCAGGGCCTCCATTTGCCCCAGTCGTTCAAGCGCCGCCACCATGCCCTCCCGGTTCGAGGCTGCCGTCCACACCTCCAGCAGCATCTCCAGGATGTCCGATTTCTCCGGGGTCAGAGTCAGAGCCTGTTCTAGAAGTGAGGCAGCCCGCTCCGGACCGATTTCTTTGCCGGCATCCTGCGCGAGGGTCTTCAACTTCTGGGATGCCTTCTCCATTTCCTGACGCGAGGCGAGAAAGCGGGCCTCGGTCTCCCCGAGGCAAATCCGCGCCTCTCCCGGCGCCGCGGAAGCTGCTAGTTTCTGGAATTCGCTGAGCCGCCCGGCGCCCAGATAGGCCTCTCCCAGCAGCTGCAGGAAACGCTGATTCGCAGGATTCCCGGCGTAGAGGGATTCGAGAGTTCCCACTACTTCCTTGGGGCTCTTGCCGGTGGCATGCAACAGCTCGGCCATCTGCGCGAGTGCCTCAGGGTGGGAGGGCTGGAGCCTCGACGCTTTTTGGAGTACCTTGAGCGCCTCTTCCGCCATGCCACGCTTCTTGAGAATCCCGACGACGGACATCAGCCCATCGAAGGCTTTGGCGGGCTCTCCGTCCCGTGCGTGGATCTCCGCGATGATCAATTGGATCTTCACGTTCTCGGGCTCCAGAGCCTGGACCTTCTCGTAGATTTCCAGGGCTTTCGCTTTCTGGGCGGATTTGAGGCAGTGTTCTGCCAAGCCCAAGTACTGGGTCCGGGCCTCGCTAGCCAGGCCTTGACGGGCATACATCTCGGCCAACCGCTCGTTGGCCTCCACATGGGTCGGTTCCAGCTTCGTGATCTTCTTGTACATGGCGATGGCTTTCAGGTGAAAGCCGTCGCCCGCATAAAAATCCGCTATGCGCATGAACTGCCGGATCCCTTCCCTGTTCTTGCGCAACCGCACGTAGAGATCGCCAATGCGGTTGATCGTGTTGACGTCCCGGGGATTGTCTTCAGAGAGGACCAGGTAGTGCTTGATGGCGTCCTCCAGCTTGCCTTGGCGAACAAGTTTATCGGCGGTCTGCAGCACCTTGGCCCGATTCAACGCCATCTCATTGGCCCTGTTGGGGCAGCAATAGCTGCGAGGAGAAGGTGCGTCGATGCAGCGGAGAGAGGCCCATCACTCCGATGGCCCGGCGGTGCTCCAGGGTGGGATACCCTTTGTTGCGCCGGAACCGGTAGGCTGGGTAAAAGTCGTCGAATTCCTTCATCATCTCGTCGCGGAAAACCTTGGCCAGGATGGAGGCAGCCGCGATGGAGAGACACCGGGCATCCCCGTGGATCAGGCTGTGTTGGGTGAGATCCAGATCGGGCAATGCAACTGCATCGATGAGGAGAGCGTCAGGAGGCCAACAGAGTGATACCACCGCCTCACGCATGGCCTCACGGGTTGCCCCCACGACGTTCATTCGATCCACCATTTCGGCATCGGCGACGCCGAATCCGTACGCGATCGCCGAAAGTACGATACAACCGAACTGTTGTCGGCGCTGGGCCTCCGACAGGAGCTTGGAATCCCTTACCCCTGGCAAGCGGGATCGGCGGTCCAAGATGACAGCCGCTGCCACAACGGGACCCGCCAAGCATCCCCGGCCCACTTCGTCCAGACCGGCAATGAGGCGATGTCCCCTTCTCCTCAGCGCATCCTCATGAGTCCAGCGCAAGGCGGCCAGTCCGGCTCAAACGTACTTCTTTTCCTGGATCCGCGCCGCTTTACCACGCCGCTCTCTCAGATAGTACAGCTTTGCCCGTCGCACCCGACCCTGGCGCGTGAACCCCGTCCGAGATCTTCCGCACGGTGAAGGAGGCGTTGACACTCCCGCCCCGCCGGGCGATGACCATTCCTTCAAACACCTGGACGCGCTCCTTCTCCCCTTCCTTGACCTTGACGTGGACCTTAACCGTATCGCCCACGGCAAATGCAGGAACCTTCTCTCGAAGCTCCCTGGCCTCCACCATCTTGACCCAGTCCATGACCCATCTCCGTCGCTTGATTGTGTGTTTGTCCCATCACAAGAACGCTGTCACCCCTCAGGGATCTTCTCAGCCTGGGTCTTGAGATCCGGCCGTTTTTTTTCTGTGGCTTCCTGCGCCTTCCTATACCGCCATCGCTGAATCTCGCGGTGGTTCCCCGAGAGCAGGACCTCCGGGACTGCATACCCGAGAACTACGGCGGGTTTGGTGTATTGCGGATACTCGAGCACCCCTCCCGCAAAGGAGTCTTCCTTGGCGCTGCGCTGACTTCCCAACACTCCCGGAATCAGCCGGGAAATGGCATCCACCATAACCATGGCAGGAAGCTCTCCGCCGGTGAGGACGTAATCTCCGATGGAAATCTCCTCGTCCGCGGCGTACTCCCGGACCCTCTCGTCCACTCCCTCGTAACGGCCGCAGATCAGGAGCAGGCGATCAAATTCGTCCGCCAGCTCTTGAGCTCGCTCCTGCCTAAAGGGCTTACCCTGCGGGCTCAGAAGGATGGTCCGGCTTCGCGGGGCTGGGTATTTTTTCAGGATATCCTCGACAGCCTCGAAAATGGGGCCCGCCATGAGAACCATGCCCCCGCCACCTCCATAAGGGGTGTCATCCACCTGACGGTGCCGGTCGTGAGCATAGTCCCGCAAATCGTGCCGGCGAACAGCTATGAGTCCCTTCTCCAGGCCACGCTTTAGGATGCTCTCGGTGAGAGGCCCTTCGAACATCCCGGGGAATAGGGTGAGCACATCAAATTGCATCGATCTCCAAGAGTCCTTCAGGAGGGTCGATTTCGATGCAGCCGGCTTCCACATCGACCCGCAGGCAGATGGAGCGAGTGAAGGGTATCAGGATCTCCCGATCTTCTTCAGTCTGAACGAGAAGCAGGTCCGTCCCACCGGTTCGGAGTACATCTACCACCCGCCCCAAAGGCCGATTCCCAGGCCCCAACACCTCCAATCCTACGAGGCGGAAAATATAATAGGTGCCCTCCGGGAGATCAACCAAATCCTTACTCTGGAGGAAGATATCCGAGCCCACCAAGATCTCGGCTTGGGGTGCGCTGCCGATTCCCTCCAGCTGCAAAACGACCTTATCCCTGTAGTGTTCGACGCCCAGGAGTCGGTGATCTGAATTGAGACCCTTCCTACAAAAACGGAGCGCCTGGCCCGTGAGAAACGGATTGGAGGAGGCAGTGGCAATCCTGGCAGTGAGAAGCCCCTTCGACCCCCTGAGGGTCACGTTTCGGGCCACCATCACCCAGGGGTTTCGGCAACCCTCGCCGCTTTTATCGTCCACGGCTATTCCAGGATCTGGAGGATGATTCGCTTACCGGTCTTCTGCCCCGCCAGGCCCACCAGCGTGCGCAGGGCCCGGGCCGTTCTCCCCTGTCGGCCGATGACTCTTCCCAGGTCCTCGGGGTCTACCTTGAGCTCTACGACGAGGGCGTCCAATCGGGATCCCTCCGAAGCCTGTACCGAGTCCGGATGGTCCACGAAGGCCTTGACCAATGTCTCCAGCATCGTGACCAGGCCGGATGAGGTCGTCGTCATGGTCTTCCGCCCTTAGGCCTGGGTCACGCGGGCCCGTTCCAGGAGCTTACGTACCGTGTCGGAAGCGAGGGCCCCCTTGCGGATCCAGGCCTCGGCCCGTGCCACGTCCAGCTTCACGATCGACGGGCTGGTCTTGGGGTCATAATGTCCCAGCGTCTCCACGAAATCCCCGCTGGGTCGTCGTTGGGAATCGGAGACAACGATCCGGTAAAAGGGCTTGCTGCGAGTGCCAGCGCGCCTCAGTCGAATCTTTAGCATGCAGGTTCCTCCGCTTTGATCTCATCCATCTTTTAAAAAACACCCCTTATCGCTTGAAACTCCGGGCCAGAGACTTTAGCGAGGAGCCCTGACCACCCTTCGAAAACAGCCGCATCATCTTACGGGCTTGCTTGAACTGTCGCAGCAGTTCGTTCACCTCCTGTACCGTGGTGCCCGAGCCCCGGGCGATGCGGCGTCGCCGGCTTCCGTCCAGGATTTCCGGTGTCCGCCGTTCGTGTCCGGTCATCGATCGGATGATGGCTTCGGTACGCACCATTCTGCCTTCATCCACCTGGCCGTCCTCCATCCCCTGCAGACCCGGAATCATTCCCATGATCTCCTTGAGGGTTCCCATCCGACGGATCTTTCCCAGCTGCTCCAAGAAGTCTTCCAGGGTGAAGGCTTGTTTCTTGAACTTATGTTGGAGCTTTTCGGCCTCGCCCTCCCGAAACGTGCTTTGGGCCCTCTCCACGAGGCTGAGCACATCTCCCATACCCAGAATCCTCGACGCCATACGATCCGGATAGAATGGCTCCAGATCCTCGGGTCTTTCTCCCATGCCAGCGAACTTGATGGGGACCCCGGTGATGCTGCGCACCGAGAGAGCAGCGCCTCCCCGGGCGTCACCGTCCAGCTTCGTGAGCACGATCCCAGTGAGATTCACGCGGCGATGGAATTCCAATGCACTGCGCACCGCGTCCTGTCCTGACATGGCATCGGCCACGTAGAGGATTTCAGTGGGCTGCACCCGCTCTACCACCCGGGCCAGCTCTTCCATGAGCTTCTGATCGATCTGCAGGCGCCCGGCACTGTCCACAATCAAGAAGTCGCATCCTGTCTGCCGCGCCGCATAGACGGACCGAGCCGCCAAATCCACAGGATCCTCTCCGGCTTCCTCGAAGCACCGGACCTGTGCGGCGCGCGCCACCGTGGCCAGCTGTTCGCGGGCTGCGGGCCGGTGCACGTCTACCGAGGTCAGCAAGGGAAGATTCCCTCGCTCTTTGAGCAGCCACCCCAATTTTCCGGCCGTGGTGGTTTTCCCGGAGCCTTGCAGTCCGCAGAGGACCAACGTCGTGGGCGGCATCGCGGAGATCTTCAACTTTTGGTCTGGACCCTTAAGCAGGGCCTCCAACTCTTCCCGGACGATACCTACAAGATGCTGGCCCGGCGTGAGACTCTTAAGCACCTCGTCCCCGATGGCGCGCTCCCTAACTCGGGAAAGGAATTGCTGCGCTACCTGTACATTGACATCGGCCTCCAGGAGAGCCATCCGGACCTCCCGAAGCCCTTCTTGTATCGAGGACTCAGTTAGGTGCCCCTGACCACGAAGACCGCGCAGGACCCCCTGAATTCGCTCACTGAGCTGTTGAAACATGCCCCTTCCACAAGCGAAGTCTCTGAGGAAACGGAAGATTTTAGGGTTTTTGAGGGGAACGTGTCAACGTAAGAGCCACGCACCGAAGGGTCAGACCAGAGACAGGATGTGACCCATCTTCTCCTTTTTCGTCTTCAGATAGCGGAGTGTGGCCGAGGACGGGGGAATCTCGAGGGGTACCCGTTCAACGATCTCCAGGCCATATCCTTTGAGTGCGATGAACTTTACCGGATTATTGGTAAGGACTCTCAGCCGGCGTGCCCCCAAATCCCGGAGGATCTGAGCACCGATGCCGTAGTCTCGGTAATCGGCTTTGAAGCCTAGGCTGTGGTTCGCCTGCACCGTGTCTTCCCCCTGGTCCTGCAACTCATAGGCCTTAAGCTTGTTCACTAGACCGATGCCGCGTCCTTCTTGTCGGAGGTAGATGATGACTCCTTTCCCCTCCCGGGAGATGATTTCGAGGGATTTTTCTAGCTGGGCACCACAGTCGCAGCGCGTAGACCCAAACACATCTCCCGTGAGGCATTCCGAATGGACCCGCACCAACACCGGTTCGCGGGGTCTGATCTTCCCCAGAACGAGGGCTAGATGGTTTTTCTGCTCGATGTCGCTCTCGTAGGCAATGATTCGGAACTCTCCGTACCGCGTGGGAAGCTTGGGTTGTGCCACGCGGCGTACGAGCCGCTCGTGCTGCATCCGATATCGGATCAGCTCCGCAATGGTCAGGATTCGGATCTGATGTTGCGCGGAAAAACCCAGCAGATCCGGCAGTCGGGCCATGGTCCCATCCTCTTTGAGAATCTCGCAGATCACCCCCGCAGGCCCCAGACCGGCAAGGCGGGCCAGGTCCACCGCGGCCTCCGTCTGCCCGGCCCGCTTGAGGACGCCGCCTTCTCGCGCCATGAGGGGAAACATGTGGCCCGGCCTCGCGAGATCGAATGGCCTGGAAGCGGGATCCACAGCCACCCTGACCGTTTCCGCCCGGTCGGCGGCGGAGATTCCGGTGGATACCTTCTTCCGGGCCTCGATGCTCACGCAAAAGGCGGTCTGGTAGTTGGAGGTGTTCTCCTCCACCATGAGCGGGATTTCCAGTTCCTTCAACCGCTGGGCGGTCATGGGAAGGCAGATGAGACCGCGTCCATAGCGCGCCATGAAATTGATGGCCTCCGGAGTCACCCTTTCTGCTGCCAAGGTGAGATCGCCTTCGTTCTCGCGATCCTCGTCGTCAACCACGATCACCATCCGGCCGGCGCCGATGTCGGCGATCGCATCCTCGACCGTGGCGAAGCCCCCGCTTCGGGTGGACCGGTTCCGAGAAAGCGCCTGTCGCTTGTCGCTCCGGATCGCCCGCTTCTTCGAGGCTCTGGGTTTCCCGGCCATCCAATCTACCCCCCCTCCGAGTCGGCGATTGGGTAGGGACTCAGGAGCTTTTCCACATATTTGGCCAGCAGGTCCACCTCCAGGTTAATCCGCCTCGCAGCCTGCCACTCTCCCAGCGTGGTGGCCTCGATCGTGTGGGGGATGAGCGCTACCTCGAAGTCCCTCCCTTTCAGGGTCGCCACCGTCAAGCTGACGCCATCCAGGGCTACCGATCCCTTCTCGATCAAGTAGCGACGGGTGCTTGGAGGCGGCGTCACACGAACCCTCCGACCACTCCCCTCGGGCCGTACCTCCACGAGGATGCCGACCCCATCTACGTGTCCCTGCACCAGGTGACCCCCAAGGCGATCCGAGATCCGGAGGGCCCGCTCGAGATTGAGGGAACTCCCCGGCTCCTTGGCTCCCAAGGAAGTGCGCCCAAGGGTCTCAGGCGAGAGATCGGCTTCGAACCAGTCGCGCCCCGTCCCAACGACCGTGAGACAGACTCCATCCACCGCCACGCTCTCGCCGATGCGCAGCTCCGGAGCCAGGTCGCCGCAGCCGATGCGCGCCAGCACTCCGGCGGCGCCCGATGTCAACCGGTCCAGCCGCCCGACCCGCTCCGTCAGCCCCGTGAACATTCCCCCACTTCCTCGGGAAGAGTCCCTTGGAGACTTCCCTCTACCAGAAGATCCGGACCGATCCCGCGCCAGCTCCACTCCAGAACAGAAACCGCATCCGCAAGCGCCGGTGCACCCGGCCCGGAGAAAGCCGGAATCCCTGCCCCCCCCAGGAGCCTCGGCGCGATGAAGAGCGTCAGACGATCCGCTACGCCCGCCGCCAAAGCCCCGCCGAGGACCTGACCACCCCCCTCCACTAAGACGGACAGGATGCGGCGCTTTCCCAGATCCGTCAACACCCCATGAAGGTCCACACGTCCGTCACAAGCCACCCCCTCCACAACCTCCACGCCGGATCGGCATTCCAGCGACATTCGCGCCTGAGGAGAGGAACCGGGAAGGGTGTAGATCAACGCCTTTCCGCCGTCGGCGCAGGATAGGGCCCGCGCGGTCGGCGGCGTGCGAAGGTGAGAATCCAGAATGGCTCGCACCAGAGGCTTGCCCGGACCCCATCGAGCGCTCAAAAGAGGGTCGTCCGCCAAAATGGTTCGCACCCCTACCAGCACTGCGTCATGCCCGTAGCGAAGTCTGTGGACCTCCTCCCGAGCCGCCTTGGAAGTGATCCAGCGAGATTCGCCCGACGCAGCCGCGATTTTCCCGTCCAGGGTCATTCCCGCTTTGAGCGTTACAAAGGGTCGTCCTGTGGTGACGAACTTCACTCTGGAAACCCGAATTCCGGCCCGGCTAAGCCGCTGGAACCCCTGGCCGTTGACCCGCGGATCCGGGTCGATCATGCAGGCGACCACCTCCGTCACACCCGCCTGGATTATCGCGTCCACGCAGGGCGGGGTCCTTCCGTGGTGAACACAGGGTTCTAGGTTCACATAGAGCCTCGCACCACGGGCCTCTGCCCCGGCCTCTTCCAGTGCCTCCACTTCCGCGTGGCAATCTCCGGCGCGCCGGTGGTACCCCTGCCCCAGGACACGATCCTGCTTCACGACCAGTGCCCCCACCATGGGATTGGGACTTGTCTGGCCTTCCCCAAGGCGCGCCAAATCCAGGCAGGCATAGAGAAATCGTCGATCACGCTCACTGACTCCCGGGCCGTCGTGTCGCGCCGCCGCGCTCATCCGGTCTGCTCCTCAAATATTCCGTCGACATAAGCGTCCGGATCGAACTCCACCAAGTCCTCCACCCCTTCCCCCACGCCCACCCATTGCAGCGAGATTCCCAGCTCCTTCGCGATGCCCAGGGCCACGCCCCCTCTTGCCGTACCGTCCAACTTGCTGAGAACCAAGCCCGTGACACCCGCGAACTGCAAGAACCTGCGTGCCTGCTCCACCCCGTTCTGACCTGTCGTGGCGTCCAGCACCAAAAGCACCTGATGGGGCGCTCTGGGGATTCGCTTCCGAATCACGCG
Source organism: Acidobacteriota bacterium (assembly GCA_003222305.1). Classification (GTDB taxonomy): domain Bacteria; phylum Acidobacteriota; class Polarisedimenticolia; order Gp22-AA2; family AA152; genus AA152. The sequence continues at coordinate 27,568 of QHVQ01000076.1, forward strand.
GACTACCTTCTCAAGCTCATGCATCAAGGGCTCTCGGGTATGGAGTCTCCCGGCGGTGTCGATGATCAGAAAATCACAATGCCGGGCCAGCGCTGCATCGACGGAATCGAAAACCACTGCTGAAGGATCGGCCCCTCCCTGATGGCGAATGAGATCCACGCCCGCGCGCTGAGCCCACACAGCGATCTGTTCCACAGCGGCAGCCCGGAAGGTATCTGCGGCGCAGAGGAGGCCGCGTTTCCCCTCACGCGCCCAGCGGGCGGCCAGCTTGCCTGCGGTGGTGGTCTTACCCCCGCCATTCACCCCCACCAACAGCACCACCTCAAGGCCGGAGGTGACAGATGCTTTCGGTCTGGGCGGAACGGCGCTGAGAATGCGCTTCATCTCCCCGCGCACCAGTTCCAGCAGCTCCGACCAGTTCTTGACCTGGGTACCAGGCGCGGAACGCCGGAGGGAATGGATCACTTCCGCTGTAAGCGCAGGGCCGACGTCGGAGAGAAGGAGAATCGCTTCCACGCGATCCAGCAGGTCGGCGTCTACACGGGCAGGTCCCTGAACAAGTTCCTTCAGTTTTTCCGCGAGAGAGTGCCGTGTCCGTTCCAGACCTCGCAGAAGTCGGCCGAGCGCGCCCCCGGAGGTCCTTCGTGGCGGCGCCGCTCCGAGTTGTCGCTCGGAGGAATCCATGAATGGCCTATCCTTTCGTGGCTCCCACACTCTGGCCGAGGGCTTCCCTGGCTTTGCCCGCCTCGGGACTCGCGGGATCCAGCGCGATCACCTTCTCAAAACTGGTTCGCGCTTCGCTGCGGCGTCCCGACAGGAGTAGCGCCTGACCAAGGCCGTAGTACCCTTTGACGTACTTGGGATTCGCCGCCACTGCCCGCCGGAAAGTTTCCACCGCTTCGGAAGCTCGCTTCTCTTCCAACTGGAGCGTGCCCAGGTTGTAGAGAACTTTTTCCGGGTAGGGATAGGTCTGATCCTTCAGGCATTCCAGAAACAGGTTCTGGGCTTCGGAGGACCGGCCGGTCTTCATGTAGACCGCCCCCAGCGTGTTCCGCGCATCGGTAAGGTAGGGATTGACCTTGACCGCTTCCTGCAGGGATTTTTCGGCATTCTGGTAGTCGCTCAGATACAAGTAGACGATTCCCAGGAAAGAGTGGACTTGGGCGTTTTTCGGGTCCAGATTCAGGGACTTCTTCGCATGGGCGATGGCCTCCTGGTTCTTGCCCTGATTGAAGTCCACCTGAGCCAGCCGGTAAAGGCCTTCTGCCTGGCGCGCCGCCTCCTTCCCTTTGGCGGAGGGAGCGGAAGCGCAAGCCACAACCCCTAGGACGAGGAACGTCAGGAAACCAAGAAGGGATCGTTTCGCTTGCTTCATCGGGAGACTCCGGGTTAAGGCCGGAAGCGTGCATGGTTGGAAACCTTCGCGCAACCGGACATTTTAGGAAGGGCCCCGTGCTTTGTCAAAGGCCTGAAAATTCAGTCTTTTCCTCGCAAGAGACCCCGCAGACGCTCCAAAAAACCCTGGGGCTCCGGAGGAGGATCAGCTGGAAGCTCCCACGGTTCCCACTCATGGCCCTCGCAGACGGCCCGCGGAACCTCGGACACCATGGCCAATGCACGCGCCGCCCCCACTACCTCGGCCGCCACTTCCCGAGCCTTGGAAAGCACCGGGGGTCGGTAGACGGTGTCGTGGGCGTCCGAGGCGATGATGTGGACCAGGCCGCGTTCCAGCATTTCCACCGAATAGTCACGCGCCCTCTCGCCGAAGCCCCCGAGCAAGGACGCCCCGGTCAGCTGGGTGAGGCACCCCAGGCGGACCAGGTTCTCCAACCGTTTCATGTCGGCAACAAAGTAAGCAATCCGTTCGGGATGGGCGAGCACCGGTGTGACTCCGGCCAGCTTCAGCTGAAAGATCGTCTCTTCGGGTCGCAGCGGCATCTGCTGGTAGGGAAGCTCCAGCAACAGATAGCGACCCGCGGCGTTGATCGTGGTCACTTCGCGTTCTCTGAGACGCTGAGGGAGATCCGGCGTGCAATAAACCTCCGCGCCTTCCACGATCTCTACCTCGAGTCCCGCCTGGTGCACGGCGCTCTTCAGCTCCTCGACTTTCTGATGCACCCCTGGAGGCGTGTTGTCGTAATGCCCGGGCTTCTGGTGAGGGGTGGCGACCAGAGTGCTGACACCGTCCTCCAGGGCTACGCGACAGAATTCAAGCGATTGCTCCAGGCTCTCCGATCCGTCGTCGATGGCAGGAAGAACGTGACAGTGCAAGTCCACCATCATGGTCTCAGTTCCACGCGTCCTCTCCTTTGAGCGGACGCTTCATGAGCGTGGCCACCGCTTCCTGTGCTGAAATCTTTCCAGCCATCAGCGCCTCGACGCTGGTGGTGATAGGCATGTCCACCCGGTGGCGCTGGGCCAGTAGTAGCGCGGCGGATGTGGTGGGAACCCCTTCGGCCACCATCTTCATGCCTTCCAGAATCTCAGAGAGAGGCTTACCGAATCCCAGTTGAACGCCGACGGTCCTGTTGCGGCTCAGGCGTCCCGTACAGGTCATGACCAGATCTCCCATTCCTGCCAACCCCGCGAAGGTGGAGGCTGAGCCGCCGCACGCTACCCCCAGGCGGGTAACCTCCGAGAGTCCGCGGGTCATGAGGGCCGCAGTGGTGTTGGAGCCGTAGCCCAGGCCTTCCACGACGCCGGCTGCAAGTGCGATGACGTTCTTGAGCGCCCCGCCGAGTTCGACTCCGACGAGGTCCCGGTTGGTATAAAAGCGATAGGACCCTTGACTCAGTTCTTCCTGCAGGCGCTCTCCTTCCGCCGGATCGGCGCAGCCCAAAACCCCCGCGGTCGGATCGCCCCGAGCGACCTCCCGAGCGAAACCGGGCCCGGCCAGGGCCGCCACGGCCTTTGGCACCATGCTGAGGCTTTCCAGCGCCACCTCCGACATGCGCAGTCCCGTGCCGGGCTCGATCCCCTTGGTGGCGATGACAAGTCTGACTCTGCGATGCAGCAGCGACGCCGCACGGCGGAACAACTCACGGCAGAAACGTGCAGGAACCACCCAGATCACGAGGTCCTCTCGGCGGAGCACCTGCTCGAGATCCGACGAGGGATGAACTCCCTCGGGAAGCCTGAAGTCCGCAAGATAGGTCCGGTTTTCGCGATGCGCGACCATTTCATGGGCGCGCTCCGGGTCGTGCGCCCAGAGCGGGACCTGAAAACCGGCACGCGCCAGGTGGATAGCCAGAGCTGTTCCCCAACTGCCACCCCCCACCACCGCGACGCTGCGGCTGGAATCCCTCACGATTCTCTCTCCCCTAGCCGGGGTTCGGTGCCGGCCAGTAGGCGCCGCAGGTTGTCACGATGGCTGACGACAATGAGCAAGCTGCTGGCCCAGCCCGTGGCGAGGAAGATGGGGGACGCGCCCCGATAATGAAGAATCAGAGGAAGGGACAGCGAGGCCAGCATGGACCCGGGAGAGACCCTGCGGGTGGCGAGGATCACGATCACGAAAACTCCGAACGCGCCGAGCGCGGCTTGAGCATCCAGCATCAGGAAGACGCCGAGCCCGGTGGCCACTCCCTTTCCTCCCCTGAACCCAAGATACACGGGGAAGATGTGCCCGAGAAGCGCAGCGAGGCCGGCCAGGCTGGCTCCTACCGGATCCCCCAGCATCCTCCCGCCAGCCCAAGTGGCGAGCGATCCCTTGAAGATATCCAGGACCAGGGTTATCACCCCGGCGCCTGGACCCAGCGATCGGGCCACATTGGTGGCGCCTATGTTACCGCTGCCGGTGCTGCGAACGTCGGTGCCGTGGAGGATTTTGCCAAGCAGCAGGCCGCAGG
>QHVQ01000212.1 GCA_003222305.1 Acidobacteriota bacterium
GGGGGCGACGGCGTCTGCCACTCCAGCCCCGTGGCCCCGAAGGGGTTGGACGAGGCGACTTTCCCGTAACGCATGGACCAGATGAGATAGACCAGGGGAATCAGATACCCTACGCCCAGGATCGAGGCCCCGGCGGTGGACATGACGTTGAGAACCTGGAACTCCTCCGGATAGGCGTGGTAGCGCCGCGGCATGCCCAGGTAACCCAGAATGAACTGGGGAAAGAAAGTCAGGTTGAAGCCCACGAAGATGATGAGCGCCGACAGGCGCCCCCACCCTTCGGGGTAGAGTCTGCCGCTGATCTTGGGCCACCAAAAATGCAGGCCGCCCAGGTAGCCCATGACCGTCCCTCCCACCATGATGTAGTGGAAATGGGCCACGATGAAGTAGGTGTCGTGCACGTGCACGTCGATCCCCAGGCAGGCGAGCATCAGTCCGGTGAGTCCGCCGATGGTGAACAGCCCCAAAAATCCGAAGACGTAGAGCATCGGGGTCTCGAACGAGATGGAGCCCTTGTAGAGCGTTGCCGTCCAGTTGAACACCTTCACGGCCGACGGGATGGCCACCAGGAAGCTCAGCACCGAGAAGACCAATCCGGCGAAGACCGACTGGGAGCTGACGAACATATGGTGCCCCCAGACCAGAAAGCCCAGCAGTGCGATGGCGAGGCTGGAAGCCGCCACGAAGGGGTACCCGTAGATTCGCTTGCGGGAGAAGCAGGTGACGATCTCGCTGATGACTCCCATGGCCGGCAGGATCATGATGTAGACCGCCGGGTGGCTGTAGAACCAGAAGAAGTGCTGGAACAGCACCGGGTCGCCTCCCAGGGCCGGATCGAAGAAGCCCAGATGGAAGACCCGTTCCAGCGCCAGCAAGACGATGGTGATGGCCAGCACGGGGGTGCCGAGCATGATGATGACGCTGGTGGCGTAGTGGGCCCAGATGAACAGCGGCAGGCGAAACCAGGTCAGTCCGGGGGCCCGCATCTTATGGATGGTGACGATGAAGTTGAGACCCGTCAGGATGGACGAGAATCCCGTGACGAAGATTCCCAACGCCACCGGCACGATGTTGGTGGTGGTCCAGGTGGTGCTGTAGGGAGTGTAAAAGGTCCAGCCCGTGTCCACCCCGCCGATGACGATGTTGAACAGCGTGAAGAGCGCGCCCAGGTTGAACAGATACCAGCTCAGCAGGTTGAGGCGCGGGAAGGCCAGGTCTTTTGCCCCGATCATCATCGGCACGAGGAAGTTTCCCAGCACCGCCGGGATCCCCGGGATCAGGAAGAAGAACACCATGACGATGCCGTGCAGGGTGAAAATCTTGTTGTAGGTGTCGGCCTGGAACAGGTCTCCCGCAGGAGTGAGCAGCTCCAGCCTCACCATGGCCGCAAAGCTCCCGCCGACGAGGAACATGAGGGTCACTGAGGCGAGATAGAGCAGGGCGATCCGCTTGTGGTCCCGCGTGAACAGCCACGAGCGGATGCCATAGCTGACGTTGAGATAGTGCGTGGCCGGAGTTCTGTCGCTCATGGCTGCGGCTTCCTCTCGGGCGGGGGCGCGGCGGGGCGCAGCTCCGGCGCGGGCTCTCCTGTCTGCCCGGCAACCCGGGACTTCAGATACTCGATCAGCTCCAGGACTCCCTCTTCGTTCACCAGCCCGCGGAACGTGGGCATCACCGGCTGGTAGCCCGCGGTCACCTTGGCCGCGGGATAGAGGATCGACTCGCGCAGGTAGGCTTCGTCCGCGATGAGCCCCTCGCCACTCGCCAGCTTCACCTGGCTTCCGTAGAGCCTGTCGAGACGCGGCCCGCGGGCGCCCGAATTCGGGTTGTGACAGGCGACGCACCCCAGGTCGTTGAAGAGCCGCTCCCCCGCCAGCCAGGCCTGGAAGGCCTCGGGCTCCATCGCCTCGACCCAACCGATCATGCCGGAGTGCTGAGTCCCGCAATACTCTGCGCAGAACAGGTGATAGCGGCCCGGGCGGGTGGCCTTGAACCAGACGGTGGTGTACCGCCCCGGGAGGGCGTCGGCCTTGACGCGAAACGCCGGTACGAAGAAGCTGTGGATGACGTCTTCCGAGGTCATGTTGAGACGCACGGGGGTTCCCACCGGCACGTGCAGCTCGTTGATCTCCCGGCGCCCCGACGGGTGTTGCAGCTTCCACATCCAACGCTTCCCCACCACGCTCACCGTCATGGTGTCGTCCGGCGGGCGGTTCAGCCGAAAGTAGACGTCGGCCCCCCAGACGAAGGTGGCCATCGCCAGGATCAGCGGGACCACCATCCAGGCGATCTCCAGCGCGTGGGAGCCCTGAATCGGGGCCGGCGGCTTGTCCGTGGGCCTGCGTCGATACTTGATGGCGAACGCCAGGAGCAGCGACGACACCAGCAACGCGAAGAACAGGCTCAGGCCCACCGTGGCCAGGAACAGCAGGTCCACCTGCCCCGCCTCGGCGGAGCCCTGCACCGGAAAGAGCGGAAGATCAGGCCGCACTCTGGGAAGACTCCGGCTGGTTCAGCGCGCGGCGCCGGCGCTCGCGACGCAGCATGAGAACGACGAACAGGAACAGGGCCAGCACCGTGGCGACTCCGCCCAGGCGCATGGCGGTCAGGGCCGCCACGCCGTAGCGCCCGGTGGCCGGGTCATAGTGGTAACAGAAGAGCAGGATCTGATCGACCAGCGTGCCAATCTTTCCCTGCGAGGATTCCACCAGAGCGAGCCGCAGGTCCCGGGGGGCGAACTCCACTCCATACAGGTAGCGCGACAACCGCCCGTCGGCGGTCAGCACCATGATCCCCGCCGCATGGGCGTACTGGCCACTGGCCGCGTCGAAGGCATAGCGGAAGCCCACCGCCTCGGACAGCCGCCGGATGGATCCCTCATCCCCCGTAAGAAAGTGCCATCCCGTGGCGGCCCCGGGCCGTCCGTACTCGTGCAAATAGATCGCCTTCTTCTTCGCCGCCAGCTCCGGCGTCTCCTTGGGGTTGATGCTCACGGTGATCAGGCGGAAGTCCCGCTCCGGCTCCAGGGACAGGGGCCGCAGGCCCGCCACCAGGCCGTTCAGCTCCAGGGTGCAGAGCATGGGACATTCGTAATAGTTGAGGGTCAGGATCACCGGCCTCTGACCGAAATATTCCGATAGGCGTATCTCCCTTCCCGCTTCGTCGCGGAAGGGAAGATCCAGCGGAACCCTCCGGCCCAGGCGCTGCTCGAGGCCCACGCCCCGAAGGATCGGCGGCCGGGACTCCTCGGGTATCGCCGGCGAAGCAAGCGCCGCGTGCGCCCCCGCCAGCGACAGCAGCAGCGCGGCCGGAAGGAACCACCCCCTCATCGCTTGCCTCCCCCGCCTCGCCCGGCCATCTCCATGGCCTTCTCGATGGGAATCCTCACGATGCCCGCCCTGCGGTCCACCCAGCCGTAGGAAGCCAGCGCCGCGTCCTCCTCCGCGCGCAGCTTGTGCAAGTCCTCGAAGGGCGTGTTCTGCAGCCGGGGCTCCGGGGGAACGCTGTTCCGCGTTCCCGCCAGGGTGGTGGGGGGCGGCTGGCGCCTTGCTTCACGGGAGGCGAAGTGTCGGTAGAGCAGATCCATCAGACCCAGCGCGACCAGAGCTGCCGTCAGAAGTCCCGCCAGCAGCCATGCCAGCGTCCGGACATCGGCGTCCTGCCGCTCGTAGCCTCCGCCTCCCGCTGCATCAGCCGCCATG
>QHVQ01000213.1 GCA_003222305.1 Acidobacteriota bacterium
CTTGCTCCTGCGGTCGCTCGTAGGTGAGCGGGAAGAGGGCGCGGACTGTGCCGAGGTCCCGGATGACGAATCGCCAGTGGATAATCGCCGGGGGCTTGCTGATTCTGGTGGTGCTGGCCCTTGTGGGACTGGTGCTGACCGAACCGCGCAACTCGGTCGTCTCGCGCCGCAGCGCTCCGCCTGCCGCCCATGAGCGAGCCACGCGGGTGGATCAGCGCCCGCTGCAAACCGCCCGCAAGCTCGCGGCCCTGGCCTCAACCCCCGAGGAGCAGCGCATAGCACGGGACATCCTGCGCCTTGCTGATCGAGAGGTCGACCAGGCCTTCGCGGACGCGCTGCGGGACGCCCAGGAGCATCCCCCTCAGCTCAATTCGCAGACCAAGGAGCTCAATGCGCGAGTGGATCGGATGCAGGCCGCGGTGAAATTGGACCAGGAGCGCGTCAGGAATTGGACCAAGCGCTTGGCGGAGGTTCCCGAAAGTTCAAGGGAAATTGTGCAGCAGCGGCTCGACCTGTCTCAGGCCCAGTTGTTGCTGGACCAGGACGAGCTGGACGACGCCAAGGAAGACCTCATCCGCGCAGGCGGCGACCCGCAGAGCAACATCCAGCGCCTGCTGGAAGATCACGAAGCCTCGGAACACGCCGGCGCTGCGGTGCGTCTGGAAGCCTCGACCTCAGCGCAGGCTGCTCCTGAGGCGGACAACCTCGCCGCCCAGGTCCGAGCCTGGAACGCGCTACGCGAAAAGCGGGGCCAACTCGCTCAAGCCCTTCAGGACACGCTCCGGGCGGCAGCCGCCCTCGCCGCGCAGCACGAGACGCTGGAACAGCGCGTCAAACAGGAGGACTCCGAGAAACAGGCCGTGGCCCGGCAGACCGCCGGAATGACCAATCCTGGTCAGAACTCGGGGACGGCGACTCCCCAGACGAGTGCAGCCGCGACGATTTCATCCCTGCATCATTTCTCGGAGGACCAGAAGGCGCTGTCCGGTTTGGACAAGCGGATTCGGGCCGAGCAGGAATTGGGTAGCGCCTACGGCAGTTGGATCGCGCTGGTCCAGTCCCGCCGGCGTGCGGCTCTGCATGGGCTCCTCCAATCGGCGCTCTGGATCCTGCTCATTCTTCTGGTCCTTTATCTGGTCATTGGGCTCATCGACCGCTATTTTACGGAGCTTACTCCTGAAAAGAAGCGCCTTCTGACGATACGGGTGGTAGTCCGCTTCGCGGTGGAGGCCCTCGGAGTGTTGCTGATCTTATTCGTAATCCTCGGGGCTCCCGGCCAGACGCCCACCATCCTGGGCTTGGCCGGTGCCGGCCTGACGGTGGCGCTGAAGGATTTCATCGTTGCCTTCTTCGGCTGGTTCGTGCTGATGGGGCGCAATGGGATCCGCGTGGGCGATTGGGTGGAAATCAACGGCGTGGGCGGCGAAGTGGTCGAGATTGGTCTGCTGCGAACGGTGCTGCTGGAAACCGGGAACTGGGCTGACGCCGGTCATCCGACCGGCCGCAAGGTGGCCTTCGTCAACAGCTACGCCGTCGAAGGACACTACTTCAATTTCTCCACTTCAGGCCAGTGGTTGTGGGACGAGATTCGGATCCTCATTCCGGCAGGCGAGAATCCTTATCCGATGATTGACAGTATCCAGAAGCTCGTGACGATGGAAACACAGGCCAACGCTGGCCTCGCAGAGCAGGAGTGGCAGCGGGCGGCCAGCCGCTACCGGGTGCGGGCATTCTCGGCGGCTCCCTCGATCAACGTGCGGCCGACGCATCAGGGTGTCGAAGTAGTGGTCCGCTACATCGTGCGCGCGCCCGAGCGCCATGCGGTGCGCGCCCGCCTGCACCAACAAATGGTGGAGATCCTGCATCGAAAATACGCTCAGGCGGCCACCGCCAATCTTCACGCGCCCTCCACCGAGCAGACCGGGACATGTCTCCCCTGAAAAGTGCACTCTCGTCCAAGACGCGACGTAGGGAGGGTCCTCGAGGTCGGTATCCGCCGGCTTTCGGATCGCATCTCTGGCGCATGACGACCCCTTCTTGCCGCGGCCCTACTCCTCATCCATAATCACGGGTCCTGCCTACCAGGACCCCGGGGGCCGTGGCTCCTGCTCGCGCTGGTCTCCCTTCTGTATCTCTCCGACCTCTCCGGAAGGGACCTGTGGGAGCCAAACGAGCCCACTTATGCAGAGGCGGCGCGCGAGATGGCCGTGCGGGGCGACTGGCTCCTACCCACGGTCAACGGCGAAACCTATCCCGACAAGCCGCCGCTTCTCTTCTGGGGGATTGAGTTGGCATCAAGCCCGGAAGGAAAGGTAACGGAGACCACGGCGCGTCTCCCTTCCGCCCTGGCCGGTGCAGCGCTGGTGCTGGCGATTTACTTCCTTTCTCGACGCGATCTCAGGCCCCTGGGTGCGCTGCTGGCGGCGGCAACTCTGGCGGTCAGCAACCTGTATGCCGAACAGGCCCGCTACGTCCAGACCGATATGCTCCTGAGTCTCGGCATCGGAGTCGGAATCCTGTCGCTGTTTCGCGTGCTGGAGGGAGAGTCTCCACGCATCGGCTGGGTCCTCCTCTCCGCCTTGGGACTGGGGATGGGAATCCTGGCCAAGGGGCCTATTGCGCTGGCACTACCGGCGTTGGTGATGGCCGTCGACTTCTTCTTTGAAAGATACTCTCTGCGGCAGGTCGGCGGGTTCTTGCTCGCGAGCTTGCTGGCGCTCGTGATCCCGGTCCTCTACTACCTGGATCTGCTGCGGTGGCACGGAGCGACCACGTTGAAGGAATTCCTGCTCCGCGACAACGCGGAGCGCTTCGTGGCCGGCTTCGACAACTTGCAACCCTGGTGGTTCTACTTGAAGCACACCCCTGTGGATCTCCTCCCCATGACGCTTCTCCTGCCGGCCGCCGCCTTCTTCCGGCCCTGGAATCCCGGGCGACGGCGCTTCCATCGAAGGCTTTGGATCTGGCTTCTGGTCTTCCTGGCGTTTTTCTCCCTGTCCACGAGCAAGCGGCCGGTCTACATGCTCCCGGCCTTTCCGGCAGCCGCCCTCCTGTGCGGCTCGCTTCTGGAGAGGGCCGCGGAATGGCAAGGGAGGAGGCCCGTGAAGCGCTGGGCGCTCCTCGGTCAGGGAGCGGCTCTGGCGTTTCTGGCAATCGCCGGGATCGTGGCCCCCATTCTGGCCGGAAGAAAGGCTCCCGAGCTCCTGCGGGTGACCACCCTTCTCACACTCCTCGCCATTGTCGGATCCCTCCTGGGCTTCCGGGAGATGGTGCGCCAACGATACGCCGCGGCCCAAGGGATCCTCATCACCGTCATGGCGGGAGTTTGGCTGGTATCGATCTTCTATATTTATCCCGACGCCAACCGACTGAATTCTCCCCGATTCTTCGCCCAGGAGATCCGTCACTTGGTGCCCACCGACGCTCCCCTGGATTCTTATGGGCTTTATCGCTGGCGCTCGGGTTACGTTTTCTATGCACAGCGGGAGATCCCGAGATTGCGGGACGTGTCGGCTGTGGAGCAGTTCCTCGAGAGCGGGCAGAGGGTCTTCTGCCTCCTTCCGGAGGACAGGCTGAGCTTTCTGAGGGCGCGGGTCGCGGCGCCGTTCTACCTCGTGGCGGAGGGGGGGGCGGGACATCACAAGGACTGCCTGGTTTCGAACCGGCCCCCGGCATGACCGGGCCTGGAGAGTAACCCCGATCCGGCGAAAGGCGATGAGTCGACTCGAACCAGGGGTGAAGGAATTGCCCCGCCATCAGGCGCCGAACCAGAGAGTTCGGGATTGGACTCCGCAAGCAGGCTCGGTAGCGCGCATCGAAATGCGTTTGACATCGAGGTCGGGATCTCCCAAACTGCACCCCTAAACACCCTGCCACGAGAGGAGGTGATTTCCGAATGCGGGCTGTGACGATTCTGAGTTTGGTGGCGTTGTTGGCTTTGAGCGCGAGCTCGCCGGTCCTGGCCGCAGCGAAGCCGGATCAGCTCCACCACAGGCACGGAGAGATAGTGAACGTCGACGCGGCGGCCAAGTCGCTCTCCGTCAAAGAGACGCTGAAGGACGGCAAGACCAAGGAGTACTCCTTCATCGCCGACGAGAAGACGAAGGTAATGGTCCATGGCAAGGCCGGCAAGCTGGAGGACCTGAAGACCGGCGACGCGGTGAAGGTGAGTTATCACAAGAAGGGAACCGAGAATCACGTTGAAGCCATTGCGGTGGTAGCGGCCCCAGCCAAGAAATCCTAGCGTCGCTCAACCGGCAGAGTGAGTCAGGAGAAGGCGCAGTCGAATCAGGCTGCGCCTTTTCTTTGTCGGGGCGTTTGCGGTCCCGACAGATTGGAGACGATCGGATGCGAGTCAGGGGCCTTGAATTCCGGCTTGGCATCCCTGGGAAGAGCTCCGGTGCAGGACGGCGGGCTGCTGGGGCAAGGCGAGGTCTTCCCTGGGCAAGAGGGGATGGACATCGAAACCTTCGCTTGAAAATGCTGCGACAAGGTCCAGGGGGGTAGAGGATGATAAGGCGCAGGGTTTTCTCCTGGCTGGCCGCCGCGGCTCTGGCGATGGGCGTGAGCGGGCTCGCCTTCTCCCCGGTCAGAAGTCCGCTTACGCTCGCAAGACTGGAGATGGACCGGAGCACGAAGTACGCGGACCGCTTCGCCGGTTCGAGCCGGACCGCCGGCATTCAGGAGGCGGTTGATGCTTGTTCGCCGGAGGAGTGCACCGTCCAACTCTCGGCGAAAGTCTATCGGGTGCGGAAAACTATCTGGCTGACTGGAGGCGTCCATCTCCACGGCGCCGGGATCGGAAGCACGGTGATCCAGCGGGCCGCGGGAAGCATGTCGGATGAAGACGCGGACGGCACCGGATCGGTGGTCGCCGTGAGCCCGAGGGGGAGTGCCGGGAGCTTCCCGACACTCAAGACTTCCCAGGCCTCCGTGGCCGTCAGCGACCTGACCATCGATGGTAATGCTTCCTCGTTCTCAGCGCTCAAGAACATCAATCTCCACGCGGACGGAATCCGGGCCGACTACGTGGACGGTCTTATCATCCGCCACGTCGCGGTCCGGAACGCTCTGATGAATGGCTACTACATCCGGAACTGCAAGAATGTCCTGATGGATCATTTCCGAGCCGACCTCGTGGGCCAGTGGTCGCAGACAGCATCGAAAAACGGCGTCTCCCTGACCTCGGTCAGCCGCGGCGGCTTCAATTTCAATTACACCCTCAGCCATTTCGA
>QHVQ01000214.1 GCA_003222305.1 Acidobacteriota bacterium
TGTGGAATGCCAGCAGCGGGCGGGCCGCGCCTTCCTGGATCGAGACCAGTGGACACGCAAATCGATCCGCAACGTCGCGCGCGCCGGCTGGTTCTCCTCCGACCGCGCCATCCGTGAATACTGTGAAAAAATCTGGAAGGTCCAGCCCGTTCAGGTGCGCCTGGACCGCTAACCATGGACCTGCGGTCAGGATCCACCCGGCTGCTGCATGAGTGCCTCGCCGCGCCTGCGGATTTCTTCGGGAACAGGTCCTCCTGGTGCGTCGCCCGGGTGTCGATGGCAGGGACAGCCGGCGCGCTTCACACCTGGCGGAGTCGACGCACCAGAAAGATCAGGGCTACGGCTCCGACAAACGCGGTGAACAACGAACCCAGCAGACCCCCGGCGGCGATGCCGAAAAGACCGAAAAGCCATCCCCCTAGCAGGGAGCCGATGATGCCGACGATAATGTCGCCGACGATGCCATAGCCACCACCCTTCATGACCTTCCCGGCCAGCCATCCGGCGATGAAACCGAGCAGCAGGAACCAGACCAGATTGGCGAATGTCATACGGTCCTCCCGGACTCCGAGAACGGAGAGTCAACAACGGCCCAACCGCCAAGCTGCCGCCCAGCCATGGGATGGGCTACCGGCCACTCCATTTCGCCGGGCGCTTCTGCAAGAATGCGTCCATGCCCTCGGCGGCGTCTTCCAAGAGCAGATTGCAGGCCATGCTTTCGCTCGCGACGTCGTAGGCCGCCTCGAGCGGGCGATCCAGCTGCTGGTAGAACGCCTCCTTCCCCAGCCGGATCGCGGCCGGGCTGCGTGCCAGGATGATGTCGGTGAACCGCCCCACCGCCGCGTCGAGCTCCCCGGCGGGAACCATGCGGTTGACCAGCCCCCAGGCGAGGGCGGTCGGCGCGTCGATGGGCTCGCCGGTGAGCAACATCTCCATGGCGCGCTTCCGGCCGACGTTGCGCGCCACCCCGACGGCGGGAGTCGTGCAGAATACGCCGATGTTCACGCCCGGCATTGCGAAAGTCGCGGTATCGGCGGCTACGGCTAGGTCGCACATCGAAACCAGCTGGCAACCGGCAGCGGTCGCGATGCCGTGGACGCGCGCGATGACCGGCTGCGGCAGCCTGGTGAGCGCCATCATCATCCGGCTGCAGTCGTCGAAGAGCCGGCGCTGCCAGGCCTTGTCCCCGACATGGGCGCGCATCTCCTTGAGGTCATGGCCCGCACAGAAGCCCCGTCCCTCGGCCGCGAGAACTACGGCCCGCGTCGTTGCATCGCTGTGAACCGCTCGGGTCGGTTGAGAGTGAGCCGGACGATGTCCCCATCCCGTCGGCTGATGACGAAGAGCTTTTGGGCGGCGGTCGCCTCGCCGGTCATGGTATGGCCTCCTTACAAGATGGCACAGGATTCCCGTTTCCAGACACTTAGGAAGTATGCCCTCCGTCCCATGCCATGATTAGAACTCGATATCAGGGAACCGGCGGCTGCCATGGCCCGACTAAGTCAACGGGTGCATTCAGGGACAAATCCCTTTGACAGGGATTGGGGTTCGGCGTATGAGAAGTATCAGTAGACGAGCCCCGGTGCAGTTTGCCGTCGACGAGGAGATTATACCAGGCATCAATCTCCCGGCGGTCGACGGGTAAGGAAGGACCATGGCTCGACTCCGATACCTTCTCGGTCTCTTGGCGGCAATCCTTTGCGTCGCCCCCGCAGCGCCCCAGACCCATCCCTTGTCCTTCCTGGAGCGCGTCGAAGCCCAGCGCGCCATCGAGCGCGTCTATTACTCCCATCAGATCGGTGCCGCTCTAGCAATCCGTGGCCTTGGAGACGATCTGGAGAACTCCCGTCACCGCTACACTGCTGGATCGGGAAGTGGATCGGATGAGGCTCACGACGCGCCTGCCCGGCCGGCTACGCGAGCTCTTTGCCGCTCTGAACAATGACGGTTTGTTGATACGCGAATGCCTGGCGCGGCCGCTTCTGGTAAGCCGGCTTCTCGAGAGCTTCTACTCCATGGACCAGCCCCTTCACGCTCAGGAGCGCAGCCGAGCCGAGGAGATTGGGCGGGAGCTGGAGAGGCACACAGGAGATGCTGCACGGATGCCGGAACCCAGACTGGTGGAAGTGGAAATCGCCGGGACTGAGCCGGCAACCGATTCTCCCGGGGCATTGGCAGCTCGACCGGACTCCGGAGCACCGACCCCTCTCTGGGTTTCCCGCGACGAGTTCCGTGAGCGGCGAGGGCGACTCCCCGCCGCAGCCGGCAGTCCCGGGGAGATTCAGGAGGACAAGGACAGTTTCACGATCTCGGTGTTGTTGGAGGAGAGGTCCGATCGGTTCACTGTCGCCAACTATGTCGTTGCCAAGCGGCCGCTGCAAGAGTGGTGGAGCGAAATCGAGTCCGATCTGGACGAGAGGACGGTTGGGGCAGTAGGCAATCCCGGCGGCTCCGCGATGTCCCCCGCCCTGCAAACTCCCTGCAATCCCGACAACACCTGGGACACGGTGAACCTGAATGACGAGGTCCCGTCGCTCCGGTCCGGACACACGGCGGTCTGGACCGGAACCTTGATGATCATGTGGGGAGGTTTGAGCGCCGGCACACAGGTCAACACGGGAGCCAGCTACGACCCGGCTACGGACACCTGGAGCCGTTTGAGTACGCTCGGCGCTCCATCGCCTCGCCAGTTGCATGCGGCGGTCTGGACAGGGAGCCGAATGGTCGTCTGGTCCGGGAACGATGCCAGCGGTTATCCGAACACTGGAGGACGCTACGATCCAGCCGCGGACCAATGGCAGCCGACATCGACTTCCGGTGCGCCCGCAGGCCGCCTCTCACCGACAGCGGTTTGGACCGGAACTCGAATGATCGTTTGGGGAGGGGGCTCGACTTCCATCCCGGTGAACACCGGGGGCAGTTACGACCCCGCCGCCGACACCTGGGCGGCGACCGCCCCATCGGGAGCCCCCAGTCCGCGGACCGGGCATTCGGCCGTATGGACGGGCAGCCGGATGGTGATCTGGGGGGGCTGGTCGGGTTCCAACTATTTGAGCGACGGTGCTCTCTACGATCCAGGGCCCGATACCTGGGCCCCCATGTCAGCGGCGAACGCGCCCTCACCGCGTTACCTTCACACTGCCGTTTGGACCGGTACTT
>QHVQ01000077.1 GCA_003222305.1 Acidobacteriota bacterium
CTGTACCGCTGCCAGGCGATCTTCATCGGCGGCGGCAACACCTTTCGACTCCTGAACGAGCTCTACGAGGGAAAGCTGATCGATCCGATCCGCCGCCGGGTGGAGGAGGGGGCGCTTTACATGGGTGCCAGCGCCGGCTCCAACGTGGCCTGCCTGACCATCAAGACCACGAACGATATGCCCATCATCCAGCCGCCGAGCTTCAACGCCCTAGCCCTAGTTCCCTTCAACATCAACCCCCACTACCTGGATCCCGAGCCCGCCTCCGTTCACATGGGCGAAACCCGCGAAGAGCGGATCCGGGAATTTCACGAGATGAACGGGCCCGCGGTGGTGGGGCTGCGTGAAGCATCCATGCTCCGGATCGAGGGGCCGCGGGTCAGGCTGAAGGGTACGGCAAGTGCCAGGGTCTTCGTCAAGCAGGAAGCACCGAGGGAATATCCCCCCGGCTCATCGCTCGACTTCCTTCTCGGCCCGCGCTAGATCGACAGGGCGGTCAGAAGCGAAAGCCCCAAGATCAGGATCAAGAACCCGGCGAGTAGCGCCACAGCTAGCCGATTCCCGAGGTTGAGGGTGTAGCCGAGGCCGAATCGGTGCTCCACGAGAATAGAAGGGTCCTCCCGATTCACGTAAAACACTCCCCACCACCTGTACCGATTGTCGGCAAGACCATCGGTAAGCGGGGCGCTGGTGCTGCCTTCATGCCGAGCGCCCCCCTGCCCATGGCGAAGGGCGAAGAGGAGTCCTCTGCGGCCGATGCGGGGAAGAATCAGGATTAGAAGACCCAGGAACGCAGTCTCAACCAGCGAGAGGACGACCAAGGCGTGCTATTGCATAGCTTTCCTCCTCAGGACAATGGCTTCATATGGGAACTGTCGGCTTGCCGATCGGTCTCGTCGGCGACCAGCCGGCGGATCTCTTCAGGGCGGAGTCCAACCTGCCGCAGGCGGTGCAATAAGGCACGCAGATCGGAACGGAGTCGCGCCAGCGTCCCATCATCGGTCTTCCCGGCGGGGGGATTGATTCGAACGCCACGACGGCTCTCGATGGTCACAAACCCCTCCTCCTCCAGCAATCGATAGGCTCGGGCGACGGTATTCAGGTTCAGTCCCAAGTCCGACGCCAGCGCACGGACCGGCGGGAGGGACGAGCCCGGCTTCAGTTCTCCTGAACCGATCCCGTGGCGAATCTGCCGAGCGATCTGTTCGTAGACCGACTCATCGGAATCCCACCTCACCCGGAGCATCAAAGCCATGGCTCGTGACCCTCTGTATACTGTTTAGTATACACATCGCAATAGGGCATCACAAGCCCCTGTGATTCATTCAGACTCTTTGACAGCAAAAACTGTCGCTGGTAGACTCCGCCCCCTTTGAAGGGGAAGCAGTCCCGTCCCCCAGGACTCCCGCGCCGTTGGCGGCTTGCAAAACGACCGTCGCTCCGAGGGGCCCGCCCATGACCTCCCGCATCCGACCGCGGCTACAAACCGGCCTGGAAGTGCTGGCTCGCTCCAGACCCCGATGGATGAGGGGGCGCCGAATCGGCCTGCTCATGCATGCCGCCTCGGTGACCTCTGACTTCACTTCAGCCAGGGAGATTGCCACCCAGCTCTATGGCAAGAAGCTGACTTGTTTGTTCGGTCCGCAGCACGGCTTCGGCGGGGAAAAGCAGGACAACATGGTGGAATCCCCCCACGGCTTCGACACAGAGCTCATGATTCCCGTTTACAGCCTCTACTCCGAGACGCGCAAGCCGACCGCGAGCATGCTGGAGCAGCTGGACGTGCTGCTGGTGGATCTTCAGGACGTGGGGTGCAGGGTATATACGTTTGAGTGGACCACCGCCCTGGCGCTGGAAGCTTGCGCCACCACCGGCAAAGAAGTGGTCATTCTCGACCGTCCCAATCCCCTGGGCGGTGAAGTGGTGGAGGGGAATCTGGTCCGCGACGCCTACCGTTCGTTCGTCGGGCTCTACCCAGTTCCCATGCGCCACGGCTTGACTTTGGGAGAGATGGCGGCGCTGGTGAACGCCCGATTGGGCAAAACGTCCAAGGGAGCGAAGCCGCAGCCTCGCCGGGACGGAATAGGGATACGCTGCCCGGGAGCCTGCGAGCTGACGGTGATTCCCATGAGGGGGTGGCGGCGGAAGATGCTCTTCCCCGACACGGGCCTTCCCTGGGTGCTCCCCTCCCCCAACATGCCTACCTTCGACACGGCTATGGTCTATCCTGGACAAGTCCTCCTGGAGGGGACCAACCTTTCCGAGGGAAGAGGCACCACGCGCCCGTTCGAGATTTTCGGAGCTCCCTATCTGGATACCCGGCGGTTCCGCGCAACGTTCGACGCTCGAAGATTGCCCGGGGTCGTGTTACGGGAACAGACCTTTCAGCCCACCTTCCAGAAATGGAGCGGCAAGATTTGTTTTGGATTCCAGATCGAAGTCACCGACAAGAAGACTTACAAGCCTTATCTCACCACCCTGGCCCTGCTCCAAGACGTGCTGGCGGAGCACCGCCTGGACTTCATCTGGAAGCAGCCTCCCTACGAGTACGTCGCCGATAAACTTCCAGTAGATGTACTCACGGGCGATCCTGCGGTGCGCAAGGTCTTGGAGTCTGGGAGCAGCCTGCTCAAGCTCGAAAGGAGCTGGCGCAGGGAGATCGCGGCCTTTGTACGAGAGGCTCGTTCCTTTAGGTTGTATCCCTGATCGTCAGTCGAGATCGAAGGGGCGCGGAGGGGGAGGCGACTCGTCCTTTTCGGCCTTCTTCATCGCCTCTTTGAATTTCTTTTCCATGATCTCACTTTTGTGCTTTTCCTCTTCCATGGCGCGAGCCAGTTGGGCCTTGGCCTGCTCGTGACGGGCCGCAGTATCCCGGGCGGCCTCCTCGAAGGATTTTACGGGACCCTTCTTGGGCCGCTCCTCCAGCAGGACGGCGCCAGTCTGAGGATCCAGATGCAGGACGGTCCCACAGCAAGGACAGGTGACGATGAGTGCGCGGTCGGGTCGCGACATTGGGGCTTTCTCCCCTTCTTTCCCTTCCCTTTTAACCGGCCTTCCGGGGGTTCGTCAAGGGCTCAATGTCGGAAGATTGGTCCATGGGAAGGCCAAGGAGTCCACGCAACGTCTCACAAGTCGCTTTCAGAAGCCTTTGTCTGACCATCAGTTGAAGGATATTCCGTCTCAAGACACCTCTTGATCCGACTCACGGATCGTCGTAGACTTCAAGGCTGATATCCCAACCCAATTGCCAGTGTAGGAGGGCAGGCCCTGCCCGAGGTCGGTGCGCTCCTCAACCAACGCTACCGCGTCGTCCGACGCCTTGGGGAAGGCGGTATGGGGCAGGTCTTTCTAGTGGAAGACATGCTCTACAGCGGCCGCAGGGTGGCGCTGAAGACGCTTCGCCAGGCGCTCGTTTCGCCCGACGCTCGCGAGCGCTTCAAGCTGGAGTTCAAAGCCATGGCCCGGCTGCGTCACCCCAACCTCGCCCGGGTCTTCGATTACGGCATCTTGGACGACGAGGGAGAGCCCTTCCTGACCCTCGAGTTCCTGGATGGAAAAGACCTATCGACCCTTACCCCCTCGGAGATTCGACCTGTCCTCGCCGAAGTCTTCGCCCAGCTTTGTAGGGCGTTGGATTATATCCATGCCCGCAACCTTCTGCACAACGACATCAAACCGCAGAACATCATTATTCTTCCCGGCCCCGATGGGCCGGGCGGATCGAAGGTCACGGCGAAATTGATGGATTTCGGCTTGGTGCATTTCCTGGATCGGCAGGAGGAGCCCTCGCAACGCAGCGGGACGCTACACTACTCAGCACCGGAGGTACTTTCGGGAGGGAAGGTCGATCCCCGATCGGATCTTTATTCGCTCGGAGTCGTCCTCTACCGACTCGCCACCGGATCCCTCCCCTTTACGGGTCGAGACCCCATGGCGCTGATTCGCGCCCACCGAGAAGTGCAACCTCCTCCGCCCAGGAGCCTAGACCCCACTCTCTCCGGTGGTTTGGAGCGGCTAATCCTCTGGCTGTTGGAGAAGAACCCGGAGGATCGACCGCGCAGCGCTGCGGCCCTGTTCCGCTCGCTCAACGAGGCCCTGGGGACCGATCACGCGCTGGAAACCAAGGAGACCCGCGAGAGCTATCTCACCGGCGCCACCCTGGTGGGGCGTAGCGCAGAAATGGAGGTCCTCCGTGCGTCGCTTAAATCCCTCACAGCGCCTCAGCCGCGCGCCGACAAGGCAGGGGGACCGAACCTCATCCTCATCGGCGGCGAAAGCGGTGTCGGAAAGAGCCGTCTGCTCCGAGAATTCCGCTACCAGATTCAAACGGAGGGCGTGGAATTCCTGGTGGGCTCTTGTTACGAGACAGGTGGAAGCGTTTATCAGCCCTTTGTGGAGGCTCTCCGTTTCCTGACGCCGGCCGTCCGCCAGTCACTGGGAGACCCCGAACCCGGCGAGGTCGAGAGTCTGCAAGCCGCCGTTTTGGCTCCCCTCATTCCCGATCTCATCCCTCACGCGCAAGCGGAACCGGAGAGTGTCGGTGCCCGCGAGGCGAAGGCGCGCCTTTTCGAGGCGGCCGAGCAGGTGCTCAGAAAGCAAAGCCACAGGCGCCCTTTTGTGCTCGCTTTGGAGGATCTTCACTGGGCGGACGACCTGACCGTGGAGCTGTTGCGATACCTCCGGGACAGGTCCTCGGGCGCTCCCTATCTCTTGGTGGGAACCTACCGCGATGACGAGGTGGAGGGACGGCCTCTTGAGGCGCTGGCTTCCCAGGCACCGCTGTCCCCCGTGCAGGTGGTCCTGCGGCTCAAGAGACTTGAAGCACTGGAAATAGGCGAGCTGATCCGCTCCATGATGTCTCTGGAGGAGGAGCCTTCGGAATTGGCCTTGATCCTCCAGCGTCACACGGCGGGGAATCCCCTCTTCATCGAAGAGATTCTGAGGGCACTGACCGAGGATGGGGCTGTCTCCCGGCGCGACGGGGAGTGGGAGGTCGATCTTGTCCATCTGGATCGGCTGGAGGTGCCCCGCAGCATCAACGAGACCCTCCATCGTCGGCTCGCGCGCCTCACCGAGAGCCAGCGTCGCCTGGTGCGGGTCCTCTCCGTGTTCAATCGACCCACCCCCCGCGGGCTGCTCGCTCAGGCAGGCGGATGGGATCCGGGCCGGATGGCAGCCGATCTCCTTCCGCTTTGCCACCGGGGCTTGCTCCGCCGCGTCGAGGAGGGGGGTGAGGAGAGGGTCGGCTTCGCCCACGTCAGGACCCGCGATCTGGTCTATCGCAGCCTCGGTACGGAGCGCACTCGATTGCATCTGCTGGCCGGGGACCTCCTGGAGCAGGCCAACCGTCCCAATCCGGAGGAGGCCCTGGAGGAGCTGGCCTACCACTTCGTCCAGGGGGGCGCACGGACCAAGGGACTGGAGTATTCGGAAAAGGCTGGCGACAAGTGCGCACGTCTCTTCGCTCATGCTCCAGCGCTGCAGTTCTACCAGAAGGCGCTCAACCTTCTGCCTCGCGGCGAATCCGCGCCGCGCCGCATGGCTCTTTTCAACAAGATTGCCCGACTGCACACCAGCGCCTCCAACTACTCGGAAATGCAGGATTACCTGAACCGTGCTCTGAAAATCGCCCGAGGACTGCAAGACCGACAACAGGAAGGACAGATCACGGGATCGGTCGCCTATGGGCACCTCCTCCAGGGGCACCTGGATCTGGCGGTCCGGAGCGCACGGGCCGCCCTGGCTATTCTCGATCCGCTGGGGGACCATCTGGGGATCGGGCGGGCCAAGAATTTCATCGGCACAGCCTACGCCCGCATGGGGCAGCTCGATGAGGCCGTCCCTTACTTCACGCAGGCACTCGAGCATCTGGAAGCCGCGGGGGATCTCTGGCAGGTGGTCAACGTGAGAACCAACCTGGGATCGGTGCACATCTCCCTGAACCGACCCGAAGAGGCCCTGCAACTTTACCGGCAAGCCCTTGAGACCTGGCGACAGCTCGGGGACAAGCGCGGCGTGGCTATGACTTTGGCGAACATCGGGCTGGCCCTGAAGGAAGTCGGGAGGCTCGACGACGCGATCGCTTCTGCGGAGGAGTCGGTGATGCTCTTCCGCCAGACGCCGGATCGAACCAGCCTGGCCGTCACCCTCTGCGCCTTGGCCGAGATCGAAACCGTCCGAGATCGGTACGATCGTGCAGCAAGCTCGGCGGAGGAATCGCTTCGCCTGCGTCGAGAAATCGGCGAGACTCCTACCCTGCCTCACTCCCTGGACCTGCTGGGCTCGGCGAGGCGCCACCTCGGAGATTTGCCCGCGGCCCTGGAGGCCCACCAGGAAGGGCTGCGGATTGCCCGGGAGGAGAAGAACGACCTCCAAGAGGGCTTTCTTCTGATGGCGCTGGCGCGCGACGCCCAGGAAGAGGGAAGGCTGCAGGACGCGACGCTCGCTGCCGAGAAGGCGCTGGTCCTGGCACGCCGCCTGCGTAACCGGAAGGTGCAGTCGGGTGCCTTGGAGGTTCTTACGGCAGTTGCACTGGCGAACGGGCATCTTCGGGAGGCGGCGAGCAAGGCTCGGGACCTGGATTCCCTGACGAAAAACAGCGGAAGCGGGGAAGACAGGCTGCGGACGCTCCTGGTCCAGGGGAAGTGTCGCCTTGCGGAAGGGGTGCTGGACGAAGCGCAGCGGCTGCTGGAACAGGCTTTGGACCAAGCGCGCAACCTCTCACGGAAGGACCGTGAAGCGGAGGTGCGCACAGCGCTGGCGGAATCGGCGGAGAAGCTGGGAAGGCGGGAGCGGGCCGCTGCCCATCTCAAGGACGCTGCGGAACAATACCGAGAAATCGCATCGAGGATCGAGGACTCGTCCCTGCGGCGGCACTATCTGAGCTCAGGCGCACGCAAGGAGATCCAGGAGCGGTTCGAGAAGCTCCTTCCGGGCGACGCCCAGCCCGAGGCACTGCCTCCCGCTCGGATTCCTCCGGTGAAAATGCTGACTACCATGTACGAGATCACGCAAATCATCAACACCATTCGGGACCTGACTGAACTGCTGAACCGGGTTCTGGATCTCGCCATCCAGATCATGGCCGCGGAGCGAGGCCTGATCTTCTTGCGCGAGGAAGGGACGGGTGAGCTGAAGGTGCGGGTGGCACGTAATCTCGAGCACGAGACCATTCGGGATGCCGGCGAGTACAGCCAGCGCATTCTCAAAGAGGCGGCTGAGGGGAGGGCTATCGTGACGCTCGACGCCGGCACGGACCGGCGTTTCGAGAGCTTTGAAAGTGTGAGCCTCTACAACATCCGCTCCCTGGTCTGCGCACCCCTGAGGATCCGCGACCGGATTCTGGGGACCGTTTACCTGGACAGTCGAAGTCCCGCGGCGCTGTTCGGTGAGGAGGATCTGGAATTCTTGGAGGCATTTGCGAATCAGGCGGCGATCGCCATCGAGAATGCGCAGCTCTACGAAGCCCTCCGACAAGAAAACCTGTACCTGAAGAAAACCGTGGATTCGAGGTACGGCTTTCAAAACATCATCGGCAACAGCACCGCTCTCAGGACGGCCCTCGACCGGCTGGAGAAGATCGCTGACAGCGCCCTACCGGTCGTCATTCAAGGAGAGAGCGGGACCGGCAAGGAGCTGGTGGCACGGGCCATCCACTTCAACTCGCCGCGCCGCACTAAGCGATTTTTCACCGAGAACGTGGCGGCCCTACCGGAGAGTCTCCTGGAGAGCGAGCTGTTCGGTCACGTCCGGGGGGCTTTCACCGGGGCAGATCAGGACAAGGCGGGACTCTTCGAACTGGCCGACGGCGGGACACTCTTTCTGGACGAGGTTGGGGAGATGAGCCTCGCTCTGCAAAGCAAGCTCCTGCGTGTGCTCCAAGAGGGGGAGATCCGGCCGGTGGGAAGCGGGAAGACCCACAAAGTAGACGTCCGCATTGTGGCGGCCACCAACGGCGACCTGAAGGCGATGGTGGCCGAGAAGCGGTTCCGCGAGGATCTCTATTACCGGCTGAACGTGGTCACTCTGACGCTTCCTCCCCTTCGCCAGCGAAAGGAGGACCTACCTCTCCTCATCGATCACTTCATGGAAAAGAACGCCCGCGAGAAGGGCATGCCCCACGTCCTGGCCATCCTCTCCCGCCACAACTGGCCGGGAAATGTACGGGAGCTGGAGAACACCCTTTCTCGCCTCGCCCTGTTTGCAGAGGGCCCAATGCTGACCCTCTCGGATCTTGCCAAAGACCCGGAGCTTCTGGATCGGATCGCCGATCTCCCCGGAGGTCGCAAGGTGCCAGAGCCGCACCTCAGCCGCAGCGAACTGCGCCGCGCCTTAAAGGCTTCGGCGGGAAATCGGTCCCAGGCCGCGGCCCTCCTGGGCATCTCCCGCGCGACCCTGTTCCGAAGAATTCGAGAACTGCGGATCAAGGACTAGGCGGTGGTCGGGGCAGGCGGTCGGGCCGAGGGGGGCCGCGGGATCACAATGGGAAGCGGCCGGGAAGACTTCACCTGCACTTCTCTTTCCCGGTCCACCTTGCAAACGCTGCACAGGGAGATCTCTCCAATTCGGTTGGAGAGAAACTTTCGGCGGATCTCCGTGGCGACCTCTCCATTCCAAACTTCGTAAAGACTTTTGTCCCTTACATTGCCCAGAATGATCTTGGCCTCGTAATCGGTGCAGCAGAGCACCAGGTCCCCGTTGAATTTGATGTAGGCCTGCTTGAACAACCGCGTGCAATCGCTGAAGTAGTCCATTCCCTGATGGTGAGCCATGGATTCCGCATCGGCGATGTTGCCGCCTCGATTCTCCAGCATGGTGTAGCGGGCATTCACCCCTCGCGACCGCCAGTATTCCACCGCCTTCCGGGCATCGATGATTTCAGTGTCCACCATGGTAATCCACAGGGCGGGGCGGGTGGCCTGTCGCCTGCGCATCGCTTCGATGAGGTGGGTAACGTTGGCCATCGTCCGATCGAATTTGAGCCCGCCCCGCATAGTGCTTTCGTAGGCCTCTGGATCGATTCCCTGGACCGAGATGGCCAGCTCATGCAGCCCGTCTCCCAGATCCAGGAGCCGCTCCACGACCGGGGGGGTGAGGAGGGATCCATTGCTGGTGAGGATCACTTTAGCCTGTGGGTTCACCCGGTTGATGTAAAGAATCCTCTCGAAGATCTCGCGATCCACGAAAGGCTCGTTCATCAGGTAGGGGCTGATCCGCCGCACTCGGTGGTGCGCGCTCTCGTCCACGATCTTGCGGAACAGGTCCCAATCCATTTTTCCACTGGGTTGGGTGTCGGCAGTGGCGCCGTACGGGCAAAAAACGCAGTCGGCATTGCAGCCTGTCTGGGTCTGAATCTGGATGTTGCGGGGGAATTTGGGGATGGGACGGCGCGTGAAGCGTTTCTTCCAACGGGTGAGGAAACCGTCCCCCGGGAAGATCATGTAGTACTTGTTGATTTTCGGGTTCCGGTGCTTCATGAAAAATGGTCTCCCAGGAGGTTCCGATAGAGCTCTTCGGTGCTTTGCACCATCCTATCCACGCCGAAATCACAGGCATGCTCACGTCCGCGGCGGCCAAATTCTATTCCCAGGGATCGGTTGGTGGCAAATCGGAGAATGGCCTCGGCGAGGGCATCGGGGTCGCCCGGCGGCACCAGCAATCCTTCCCTACCGTCGCGAATGACTTCTTCCACGCCGGAGATGTGCGACGCGACGATGGGTACTCCGCATGCCATGGCCTCTTTGAGGACGGCGGGAGAGCCTTCGCCCGAGAGGGAAGGAAATGCCAGCAAGTCCAACGCAGGCAAGAGCCGCGACACGTCTTCGTTGAATCCCAGCAGCCGAAACATCCCTTCCAGCTGCCATTCCGCGATCCGATGGCGGAGGGCTTCTTCAAGCTCACCTGAGCCGGCGAGTAGAAACCGGAGGGACGGCCGGTGTGTCGCCAGGATTCTGGCCGCGTCCACCAACACCGCGTGTCCCTTGTGCTTCGCCAT
>QHVQ01000078.1 GCA_003222305.1 Acidobacteriota bacterium
TCCGGAAGCGGCTTCCGAGAAGCTACGACCAGAAAGTCTTCCGACCCGTCCGCCGTGTCGATCTGCCAGGTCATGGGCATCCCGTCCTGGCGCCTCCCCGGCAAGCGGTGAAGCAGCCGTGGAAGGAGTGGATTCTTGAGATCCAGGTCCGCGGGGAAGAGGAGGTAAGCGAGCCCCCGGCGTTCCTGCTGGACGACGTAGACATACATCGATTCCTGCCCCCGAATCTCCAGGAACAGGCCGTCGCCTACGTGCACGCGCGCGCCGGGGAGCAGCCGCTCCTCCGTGCCGTTCGGGCCCTGACGGAAGAGGATCGCCTCGGCCTTGAATGGGCCCGGGTTGAGGCGAGGGTACCCGAACCACCCAGCCGCTACCGCGACCACCACCACCGCCACAACGGAGACGCCAAGCCAACGGCGCCATCGCGCCCGGGGCGCGGGGGAGAGGTTCGCTGTGCCCTTAGACGTTGCGAGCGCCCGCTCCACGGCTTGGTTGTCTTCCTGGGGATTTGACGGCGCGGCCTGGAAAGGGGCGGCGCGGCTAGATCGAGATTTCCGGTGAGCCTCTGCCACCGCCGCAACGAGGCGGAGACGCCCCAGCTCCTTCCCGGCTTCCCTCTGGGCCGCCTGCTCCGCGTCCCAGTCCACGGAATGGCCGTCGCTGACGGCTTCCGCGACCTTCAATAGGGGGCTGTCATCCTCGGGGTTCGCCATCGCCCACCTTCATGGCTCGGGCGAGCTGGAGGAGGGCGCGAGCCACCACCATACGTCCGGCATTGGCAGTGGGACAACCGAGAATCCGGGCGATTTCCTCATAGCGGAATCCCATCTCGATTCGCAGCATGACGGCCTCCTGCTGCGCCGGAGGGAGACTCAGCATGGCTGCGTCGTAATTCTCCAGCGTCTCCGTGCCGATGGCCTCCTCCAGGGGCGATGGTTGCCCGTCCGGGAGGAACTCCTGGAGTGGCTCCTGGCCGGGGCGCCTGCCCGCGCGCCGTAGCTGGTCCTTGATTCGGTTCAAGAGGATCCGGCGCATGTAGGCCAGGAACGCTCCGTCCCCCTCGGGCACGAAGGTTTCCAAATGGTTCAACGTTCGGAGGAGCGTGTCCTGTACGAGATCGTCGGTGTCGAGGAAGTCCCGAGCCCGGCTGGGGAGCCGCCCGTGGGCCCATTTGCGAAGCGGGACGAGGTAACGGCACAGAAGCAGGTCCCGGGCGTCGGAGTCGCCGCCTTGGACGCGTTTCAGGAGCGCGGAGGTTGATTCCACGCTCAGACTCGGGAACCCCGGGGGATTGCGTCCGGACCCGTTGGGAGCCACGCCACCTCTCCACGGATGGGCGCCTGGAGCGAGAGACTGGGAAAATCGAGAATTCCACTGCTCGTCTCACAAATTCATACCTTCATAAGTCTGTTGTGTCAAGGGGTTAGAGTGGGCCGTCTCCTTGGTTCTTGCGACCATCATCCTTTATCACGAGGCTCTGCGGCGCCGCCTGACCCCTGCTCTGTTATTAGATGGTAACGTCCGCGGCAGCGCGGTCGCACACTCGAAAAGCTGGAAAATTTGGGCGGGGAAGGGGCGGGAGCGGAGTCGGGGGAGGGAGAGGGGTCCTCCCCGCGCCATGTAACCTACTGCTTTCTCCGCTCCCGCAGCACCGTCCCCAGGGTCAGGCGGGGTGTCGGCTCCCGCGCGGGACCTGGGGGTTCAAGGTCCCCGCTCGAACAACGAGAGCTGTCATGGCCTCCGGGCCTCCAGCCCACTGCGGCACCTTGGGGGCCGCACGCGAGTCGCTGCCGGGTGCGTCGGTCTCTTCAGTCCCGAATCGTCCGCACAAGCCAATCACTTGCTCCGGAAGCTCGCGCCTGACTCTAAGGCAGGTCTAATCTATGTAAAACGATCCGGGTCGTCGAACTGCACAAGGCTGGAGTTCGAAATCTGCTCTTTTCGGGAACCGGCAGCTGTCAAAGGCACCGAACAGTGACCGTGAATGACGGTTCTCCGCGATCTCGAAGACAGGATAGGGTGAGCCCGTCAAGGCTTCGACGTAGATTGGCAGTGGGGCGGCGCTAGATTGTCAGTCTCCCTTGGGGGCGTTCGGTCCTCAGCGGGGCAACTCGTTTATTTTAAAAAGCTTAGCGCGACGGTGGTGGCGCGATTCCGATGGCACATGCCTTGCTGTTGCCCATAAGTGGCTTTTTGTTCTCAGTTAAGAGGTCCTCGCTGCAGGAGGATGCCAGTGGCTCGGCCCAGCAGAATTGCCGCCCTTCCCGGCACGGCCGGATCAGAGGACCCCGTCCTGGAAGTCCTTCCGGCGGGGGTCTTGAAATTCGATTCCCAGGGCGAAATCCTTTTCAGTTCGCCGGAGATGCTCAGGCTCTTCGGACGACCCCTGGAGAATCTGAGCGAATCGGTAGAAGACTCTGAGGATTTCCCCGGCGGGAAGGTCCTGGAGGTCTTGAGACAGGCTCGCCAGGTGTGGACTCCCTTAAGTCGTCTGGTGACTCTGGATCGGCAGCACAGGATCTACGTGCTCGTCGAGACGGCCATGGCCGGAAAGGGGTCAGGGAAGGGGCAGATGGTCGCCCTGGTCATGAATCTCACCGAGGTCATGGGGCAGGGCGACATGGCGGGAGATTTCGTGCGCCAGGTCCGACACGACCTGAGGGGACCCCTCACTTCCATGCGAGGAGCGGTGGATTTGCTGCTCACGGAGCGGCTCGGCCGTCTTGACCCGCGCCAGAAGAAGCTTATCGATCTCATGGACAAGGCGGCGCACCAGATGGCCGACCTGGTGTCAGAGACTGCGGCGGATCCGTCCGATGCGCCGGCGAGCGAGACCTCTCGGAGTGGGACATGTCCGGAAGAATTCTGATCGCCGATGACAGCGCCAACGTCCGGGAAGTCCTCCAGATGAACCTGGAGACTCTGGGATATGAAGTCCTGGTGGCGGAGGACGGAGACCAGGCGCTCCAGACGATTTACCGGGACTCGCCGGATCTCCTGGTCCTCGACGTCATGATGCCGAAGCAGAACGGCTTCCAGATCTGCCGCAAGGTGAAGGCGGACCCGGAGCGGGCGGGCACGCCGGTCATTCTGCTCACCGCCAAGAGCCAGCGGGAGGATGTCTACTGGGGCAAGGACTGCGGCGCCGACGAGTACATGACCAAACCCTTCAGCGCCAAAGAGCTGGAAGATACCATCGAGCGCCTCCTGATTCGACGTGCGGCGGCGCGCAGCCATGCGCTGCTCAACTTCGAGGATGACCTGGAGCGGCGGCGCGCCGCCGGCGAGGAAGGGGCGCTGAGCCTCCTGCATTGGGACTCCCGGGCGATGGACGTATTCCGCAAGAAATATGGCGAGGTCCGCTACGCGGAGGCCCTGGAGCGGCTCAAGATGGAAGGGGGGAGCTTCGTGCAGTCCGAGACGGAAGGCGGTCGGATCGAATTCGTGGACGGGCAGGGGTTCCGCCTCCTCCTCTCAGGGGACCCGGAGGAGGTGGAGGAGCTCGCTGAAGAGCTCTGCAAGCGCCTGACGCGCCTCGTCCGGGCTTTTTACGACGCTTCCGACCGGGAGCGGAAAATGATTCCCATTCGCGATTTCAAGACCGGGGAGACTCAGAGTGTGCCGCTGCTCTCCTTTACCGCCGAAGTGAATCCGTTCGGCCGCTGACGCACCGACGACCACAGAGTCATTGAATGGCCAGGACCCAGAGTGTCCCCCGCGGGTCGAGGCGGACTTGCGAGGCTGACGACCCTGCATCGCCCGGGAAATCTCCGCGCAACCGGTCTCGAAAAGGCCGTCGCCGAGGCGGTCTCCTTCCCCGGATCTCCCGAGAATTGAAGGCCCCCCTGACCTCCATCCGATCCGCCTCCCAGGCAGTGGCCAGGGCCCGGACTGGAGCCCTTTCCCGCAAACAGGAGAGGATGCTCCGAATCATCACCGAGGAGAGCGCCGCCCTCGTCTGCCTTATCGAAGACCTCCTGGACATGGCCGAGATCGAATCAGGGAAGCTGGCGCTGAAGTTTCGGGGCTGCTCCTTGACGGAGGTGGCCCGGGCCGCGCTGGATTGCCAGCGTCCCCGATTCCGGCAGAAGGGAGTGGAGCTTCTCGACTCGCTGCCCGCTCTCTGCCCGGCGGTCCGGGCGGACGCCGCGAGGCTTCGCCAGGTCTTCGATCATCTGCTCTCGAACGCCCTGAAGTTCACGCCGGCGGGCGGGCGGGTGGAAGTGAAGCTCCGACGGGAAAGGTCCTGTTCGGATCCCCCGGCGCTCCAGGAGCTCCTCATTGGAGTCATCGACACGGGGGAGGGAATTCCCCGTCAGGACCTGCAGCGTCTCTTCGCTGCCCCGCGCACCGACCCCTACGGTTCTCCCAGAGCGGGCGGGGCGGATGGTCTGGGTCTTTCCTTGGCAAAGTTTCTCGTGGAGGCCCACGGAGGTCAGATCTGGGCGGAGAGCGGCCCCGGTCCCGGCAGCTCATTCTTCTTCACCCTCCCGATCGCCCGCTGACCGGCTCGTTCCATTCAGCCTTCCGCCGGTTGAACGTCTCAGACCTTCTTTGTTATTGTTCGACCGCCATGAAGCTAATCGTTCTGGGAGACATCCACGGCAACCTGCCCGCTGTGGAGAAGTGTGTGGCCGAGGCCAGCAAGGAAGGATCCGACCGAATCCTCCACGCCGGGGACCTCGTCGGTTACGGACCCGACACCGATGAGATTCTGCAGCGTCTGAAGCGGACGGGCATCGACGGCGTGCGGGGCAATTGGGACGAAGCCGTGGCCTGGGATGCGGAGACGCCAGGCTCCACCCACCCCGACCCGCGCCTGGCCGAGGCGGCCCAAATCTCCTTTGCCGCTACCTGTGAGGGCACCACCCGGATTGGCAAGAACATTCTGGGTAACCTCCCCTTCGAAATCCGCTTCTGGGAGGGCGGCATCAGCTTCTTGCTGGTCCACGCCAATCCAGTGGACACCACCACCTATCTTCTGGAGGATGCCGACGAGCTCACTTTCCGTGAATACGCCAAGGCCTCCGGGGTGGACGTACTAATCTTCGGCCACACGCACCAGCACTACCACCGGCAGGTGAAGACCCATCATTTTATTTGCGTGGGAAGCGTCGGCGTGCCCCCCCGGAATGACCCGCGGACCGGCTACACCGTCATCTACACGGGGAACATCGGGAAAGGGGTGGACGTAAACTTCCGGCTCTTTGAGTACGACACGCAGCGCCTGGCGCGTCGATATCTGGAACGGGGCCTTCGCGATCCCCTCGCTCCACTGCTTTCCAGGACCGCCTGACCGAAGGCCGCGAATCCCCACGACAAGACAGACCGCCAGAAAGCGGCCAGGCAGGCCAGCATTCGGGCGAATGGTGCAGCGCAGGTCCGAGAAGTCCGGGAGAGGAGTCGAGTGCCTCTCGAGACTTGAAGACGACAGGGCCCGCCCTTGAGGTCAGGGGGTGAAGAGGCCGTCGGGGTTTCTGAAGCTCTTGAACTCCAGAGCGTTGCCGCTCGGGTCCAGGAGGAACAGAGTGGCCTGCTCGGCAGACTGTCCGGCAAAGCGGATGCGGGGAGCCAGGATGAACTGCAGGCCGGCGGCGCGAATCCGTTCAGCCAGGGTGTGGAACTGCTCCCAGGGAAGGATGGCGCCGAAGTGGGGCATGGGAACGGCGACCCCATCCACCTCACCGGTGTTCCGGGTCGCCATCACCTCGCCGGTGGTGTGGGCTGAGATCTGGTTCCCGAAGAAATCGAAATCCACCCAGGTATCGGTGCTGCGTCCTTCCCGACACCCCAGAATCTCGCCGTAAAAGCGCCGGGTGGAAGCCAGATCGGAAACGATGAAAGAAAGATGGAACGGTGCAGGCATGAAAGCGACTACTTCCCCTCGCGCCGCCTGAGAAGGTTCAGCGCGGAGCCGGCCTTGAACCATTCGATCTGCTCCGGATTCAGAGTATGCCGGAGCTGGAGTGTTTCCATCGAACCGTCGGAATGAGTGAGCTGGCAGGTGACCGGCCTGCCGGGGGCCAGGTCCTTCAGGCCCACCAGGCTGATTCGGTCGCCCTCCCGGATCCGTTCGTAGGCCGAGGCATCGGCGAAGGTCAGAGGGAGCACGCCTTGCTTCTTCAGGTTGGACTCGTGGATCCGGGCGAAGGATCGGGTCAGGATGGCCACGGCCCCCAAGTGGCGTGGCGACATGGCGGCGTGCTCCCGACTGCTGCCTTCTCCGTAGTTGGCGTCGCCCACCGCCACCCACCGAATCCCCCGGTCCTTCAGGGCGCGGGCAATGGCCGCGAGCCCTTCCTTCTTCCCCGTCAGGGGATTGAGGCCGTTTCCCGTCTCGCCGGTGAAGGCGTTGACGGCCGCGGCGAAGAGATTGTCGCTGATCTTGTCCAGATGGCCCCGGTACTTCAGCCATGGCCCCGCCGGAGAGATGTGGTCGGTGGTGCAGGCCCCCCGCGCTTTGAGGATCACCGGAAGATCCGTGAAGTCTTTGCCGTCCCAGGCGGGGAAGGGGGTCAGCCGTTGGAGCCGCTCGCTGTTCTCCGCAATGGTGACTTCCAGCGCGTCACCCGATTCCGGGGGAGAGACGTACCCCGCTTCGTCCCTCACGAAGCCGTTGGCGGGGAGATCAGGTGCCGGCTTCGGGGGCTGCAGCTTCCAAGGCTTTCCGTCTCCGCCGGGCAGGGCGTCGGTGAGCGGGTCGAAGTCCAGACGGCCGGCGAGTGAATAGGCGATGACGATTTCCGGGCTTCCCATGAAGGCCAGGGTTTCCGCCATGCCGTCATTGCGCCGGGGGAAGTTGCGGTTGAAGGAAGTGATGATGGCGTTCTTGCGCGCCTCGCCCGCAGGCTTGCGGGCCAGATCATCCCGTTGCCACTGGCCGATGCAGGGGCCGCAGGCGTTGGCCAGGACCTTGCCGCCGATGGACTGGAGCACCGCCATCTGCCCGTCCCGTTCGATGGTCGCCCGGATCTGCTCGGAGCCGGGGGTGACCAATAAGGGTATGGGAACCTTCGTTCCATGGTCCAGGGCCTGATGCGCCACGTCGGCGGCCCGCTCGATGTCCTCGTAGGACGAATTGGTGCAGCTCCCGATGAGGGCCACGGACAGCTTTTCCGGGTAGTTCTCCTGCTTCACGGCCTCTTTCATCTTCGAGACGGGTCGCGCCAGATCGGGGCGGTGCGGACCCACCAGGTGAGGCTCCAGCTTCGCAAGATCGATCTCTACCACCCGTGAGAAAAAGCGCTCCGGGTGCTCCTCCACTTCCCGGTCCGCGGTCAGGAGCTCCGCATGCTGCAACCCCAGATCTGCCAGCGCGGCGCGCCGGGTGGCGCGCAGATAGGCCTCCATCCGGTCGTCGAAGGGAAACAAGGAGCCGGTGGCGCCCAGCTCGGCTCCCATATTGGTGATGGTGGCCTTGCCGGTACAGCTGATGGCCCGAGTGCCGGGACCGAAGTACTCGAGGATCTTGTTGGTTCCGCCTTCGGTGGTGAGCAGCCCGCAAAGGTAGAGGATCACGTCCTTGGGTGCGGTCCAGCCGGAGGGCTTTCCGGTGAGCCGGACGCCAACGAGGTTCGGATAGAGGACCTCCCAGGGGAAGCCCGCCATCACGTCCACGGCGTCCGCTCCTCCCACACCGCACGACAGCATCCCCAAGCCTCCGGCATTCGGGGTGTGGGAGTCGGTGCCGATGAGCAAGCCGCCTGGGAAGGCATAGTTTTCCAGAAGGACCTGATGGATGATCCCGGCGCCGGGCTTCCAGAATCCGATGCCGTACTTCTGCGAGGCGGTTCGGATGAAC
>QHVQ01000026.1:0-48141 GCA_003222305.1 Acidobacteriota bacterium
CGAGGACGTGGGGGCACAGTCGGCAGAGCGAGTTCTCGAGATTCTGGGAGGCAAGTCTCCTGCGGAACTCAATGTGGCATTTCCTCGACGTGTGTCGCTATTCCTTAATCTGAGCACGGCCCGCGCGATTCACTTGGAGATTTCCCGAAAGATGCAGTCGGAGTCCCGGGTGGAGTTCAGGCGATGAACGAAGCTAAGGTGCCTGGTCGCGTCGTGCAGAGACTCGCGATGTTCAGCCGGGGACTCCGGGGAAAGTTCATTCTCCTGATCTCGGCCCTGCTCATCACTACGTCCATGGCCTTAGGCTGGGTCTTCCTGGTGAGAGAGGTGCGGGACGAAGGGAATAAGTTGAGTCAGAAGGGAACGCTTCTGGCGCGTAACCTGGCCAACGACGCGGAGCTCGGGATCTTCGCCGCGAACCGAGAGACCTTGGCTTCCTTGGCGCAGAAAGTACTCAAGGAAGAGGACACCGCCTTCGTGGCTGTTTTGGACGAACGGGGGAGCCCCCTTCTTACCCAGTCCCAGTCAGAATTTGCCATGCCTCCGCTCTCGAGTCTTCGAGAAAGCGCCCGGGGTGAGATTCCTGCGGGCCGGGTGGAGGGAGGCGAGGTGCGCCTCTATCGGGATCCTCTGAGGCACGAGGAGTATTACCTCTCGCGCTTTCCTGTCCTGACCCAGAAAAAGCGCAACGTCGGCGAGGAGATTGGGTTCCTCCCTGAGGCGGTCTCCTCGGCGCAGGGAGAGAGGGAGGAGATCGGTTCCGTCTATGTGGGCCTCAGCACTCGGGGCATGCGGGGCGGGATACGCCGCCTGGAGAGAGCTCTGGGATTCGCCACCCTGGTGGTGATCGCCATCGGCATCCTTCTCACGGTGCTGCTGGTGCGAATCATTGCTGGACCGATCCACCAGTTAGTGGAGGCAACGCGGCGCATCGCTGGGGGGGACCTCGACGTGCTCCTCCACCTGGATTCCCAGGACGAGATCGGTGAGCTTGCCAAGAGCTTTAACCAAATGACCCTGAAGCTGCGGAAGTCCCGGGAAGACCTGGAGCGAACCAACCTGCAGCTGGAGCAGAAGGTACAGGAGCGGACCCAGGAGCTGGAGGAGGCTCAGAACCAGCTGGTACAGGTCGAGAAAATGTCGGTGGTGGGCCAGCTCGTTTCCGGAGTCGCCCACGAGCTCAACAATCCGCTCGCAGGAGTTCTCGGCTACTCGCAGCTCCTGTTGCGCATGGACCTTCCGGAGGAAGTGCGTCGAGGCCTCGACAAGATCGAATCCGAAGCCGAGCGCTGCCGCCGCATCGTCCAGAACCTACTGATCTTCGCCCGCAGGAACAAGCCCCAGAAGCGTCCGGTAGACTTGAACACGGTCCTGGAGAGCGTCCTGGAGCTAAAGGCCTACCAGTTCAAGGTGGACAACGTCCGGATTGAGCGGGACCTGGAGAACGACCTCCCATGCGTCATGGCCGACGCTTCGCAACTCCAGCAGGTGTTCATGAACATCATCCACAACGCGCAGCAGGCCATGCAAGGGCGGGGGAGCCCGGGAGTGATCACCCTCCGGACCCGTTACCGAGCGGGGCTCATCACGGTCTCTATCACCGACGCGGGACCAGGAATCGCGCCCGAGAATCTCACTCGGATTTTCGACCCTTTCTTTACCACCAAGGAGGTAGGACAGGGCACCGGACTCGGCCTTTCCATCTGCTACGGCATCATCCAGGAACACCGAGGAAGGATCTGGGCCGAAAGTCTCTTGGGAAAGGGAAGCACCTTCTGTCTGGAAATCCCTGTCCATCCCGAAGAAAAGATCATCCCGGGAACCTTGTCAGCACCGGTGACAGCTCCGCGGGGCAGGGAGGAGGGAGCGTTCCCCTCGCCCGGCGCAGACTCCGGGCGCATCCTGGTGGTGGATGACGAGACCTCGATCGTCGACATTCTCTGCGATGTCCTCCGTATGGACGGCCACCAGATCGAGACGGCGATCAACGGCCGACTGGCTCTCCACAAGCTTCAGTCCCAGCCCTTTGATGTGGTGATTTCCGACTTAAGAATGCCAGGGATGAGCGGTCAGGAGCTGTTCCGACGCCTGCGAGAGATCGACTCGGGGCTGGTGAGTCGGATCATCTTCACCACCGGGGACGTGGCCAGCCAGGACACGCAGAGCTTTCTGCAGGAGTCAGGAAGCCCTTACCTCCAGAAGCCCTTCGACCTGAACGAGGTCCGGCGGCTGGTGCAGACTATCCTATCGTCCCGCCGAGGCAGCCGTCCGGACCTTCCGGTCATCCTTCCCGGCGGCTCTCGCGATCGAGATCGCGTTTCTTGATAGACTCGCGCTTGTCGTACAGCCTCTTGCCTCGGGCCACCGCCAACTCCACTTTCACCCGTCCGCCTTTCAGATAGAGCTTGAGCGGCACCAGTGTCAGCGCCGCCGACTTGCGCTTGCGGTCCAGGCGGCGTATCTCTTCCCTGTGCAGCAGCAGCTTACGTTCTCGCAACGGCTCGTGGTTGTTGATGTTCCCGTGCGTGTAGGGGGAGATGTGGCAGTTGAGGAGCCACACCTCGCCGCCGCGGAGCACCGCATAGCTGTCCTTGAGGTTGGCGCGACCCTGACGCAACGATTTGACCTCGGTACCGGTCAGGGAAATTCCGGCTTCCATCCGCTCTTCGATGAAATAGTTGTGCGTCGCTTGCCGGTAGGTGGCGAGGATTCTCGTCCCTTGCTTGTCGGTCATGGAAGCACCCGGCACCGTGACGTTTGCCGAAGATTCGGCAGGTGGAAGCGGAGCTTAGCGTATCCGAAAAGGTCGAGCCGCCGCCACGGGAGCCTTGACACCCCAATGCCGGTGGACAAGAATGACCTAAGGCTCAGGCCAGGGCGGGTAACGGGCCCGCGAGCCCGAGCAAGCACGGGAGGAGGTTCGATGATGGAAGGGCAGGATTCGGGCCCCGAGATGAGTTGCGGGGGATGTTCCGTGGGCAGCAGCCGGCAAGTGGCGGTGGTGGGAGTCAAGTTCCACAATCTGGCCAAGCTGGAACATTTCAATTCGGAAGGGTTCGAGCTGGAGTTGGGGGACCAGGTGGTGGTGGAGAGCGAAGATGGCGAACGCTTCGGCGTCGTCTCGGAGGCCACCAGCCGGATCCGCGGCGGGTGCGGAGTAGGGTGCATGAAGCGGGTGCGCCGACGCGCCACTCCTCTGGACAGTGAATCGTTTCAGAGGAATGGGGTGAAGGAGAAGGAAGCGCTAGCCTATTGCAAAGAGAGGGTGCAGCAGCGTGGACTCCCGATGAGGTTGGTGACTGCCGACCAGGCTTTGGATGGGCGGAAGGTCACCTTCTATTTCACCTCGGAAGGGAGAGTGGACTTTCGCGAACTCGTCCGGGATCTGGCCCAGAGGTTCCATACGAGAATCGAGATGCGACAGATCGGGGTGAGGGACGAATCGGGAGTGAAGGGGGGCTACGGCCCCTGCGGGAGGAACCTCTGCTGCTCAAGTTTTCTGAAGGAATTCGCTCCCGTCTCCATCCGAATGGCCAAGGAACAGAACTTGAGCTTGAATCCCTCCAAGATTTCGGGAATGTGCGGTCGACTCATGTGCTGCCTACGCTATGAGCATAGCGGGAAGGAGGCCCCCGCGACTTCGGAGCCAGTCTCAGCTTGAGGCCGGTGGAAGAGCCGGATCACTCCTCTGAGCTCGAAGCATCTCCGGAGGCCTTCTGTTTCACAGCGCGTGCCACGCGGTAGACCTCCCTTCGCGGGATCCCGCAGCGCCGGGCCACGTCCCGCACGGCATCTCTCCGCGATAATCCGTACCGCACCATCGCTTCGCTCACGGCTCTACAGAGGTCCACTTCTCCCTGGGGTCGCACCTGGCCTTCTGCCGTCCCCTCCACCACGAGCGTGATTTCCCCCTTCATCGTCCGTTCGCCCGCTTCCTTAGCCAGAATCTCGAGGCTCCCGCGCAGGAATTCTTCGTGGATTTTGGTCATCTCGCGACAGATTGCTGCCCGCCGGTCTCCGAAAATGGCCGCCATTTCCTGGAGGCTTCGGCCGACACGCCGCGGGGAATCGAAGAAGACCATCGTCTCCGTCCGGTCCCCGAGGGCCAACAGAAACCGCTTCCGCTCCCCGCTCCTGTGGGGAAGAAACCCGAGGAAGACGAAGCGGTCGGCCGGCAGGCCCGAAGCGATCAAAGCGGCCAGGGGAGCCGAGGGTCCGGGAACTGGCACTACCGGGGCTCCCTTCTCCACAGCCGCCCGGACCAGGCTGAAGCCGGGATCGGAGATGGAGGGAGTCCCGCCGTCCGTCACCAAAGCCAGGTCTTCCCCGGAGAGGAGCTTTTTCAGGAGCCCTGGGAGAATCCGGTGCTCGTTGAACCGGTGAAACGGGAGGGTGGGAGTGGCGATCCCATAATGGCCAAGAAGCTTCCTTCTGGGCAACCTGTTTCAGGACGCGGAGAGACCGCAGCGAGATGTCTTCGAGATTGCCAATCGGTGTGGCCACCAGATACAGCGAGCCGGATCTCATAGCGATGTCGCCACCTAGATTCCCCAGTCGCGAGGATAGCGGAAATCGACACCAATGGTGCGCTGGGACACCTTGGCGATAAGGGGGGTGCGCCGCTTGAACTGCGAGCGTTGAATCATGGACAGCATCCGGTCGACCATCTCGCGGGGGTATCCGGCGCGCATCGCCTCGGCGGGGTGACCCCGAAGATCCACAAGAAAGTAGAGCAGTCGGTCCACTCGGGCGTAGGGAAAGCCGATCTCCTTCTCGTCGGTCTGGCCGGGATACAGATCGGCGCTGGGAGTCTTGCGGAGGACCCGCCCGGGGACTCCCAGATGACGTGCCAGGTCCCGTACCTGAGTCTTGTAGAGGTCGCCCAAGGGATGGAGCGCGCAGGCCAGGTCGCCGTGGATGGTTCCGTAGCCCAGGAGCAACTCGGTCTTATTGCTGGTACCTAGCACCAGGGCGTGCTCGGCTGCGGAGAGGTCATAGAGGACGGACATGCGCTCTCTCGCCATCTTGTTTCCGCGTCGCCGTCGGCCCGCCCGGGGAAACAGGGAGAAGTAGGAGTCCACCATCGGCGAAATGTCGATGACGACGTGGCGCGTCTTGAAACTTCGGCATATCGACTGGGCATCGCGGCGGCTGGAGGGTGTGCTGGTCTTGTAAGGCAGCATTGCCCCCAGCACCGATTCTCCGCCCAGCGCCCTTACGGCCAGCGCTAGAACCACGGCCGAGTCGATACCGCCTGAGACCCCCACCACTACGCGACGCAGGCCGGTTCGCAGGGTCTCACGGCGGATGAAGTCCACCAGAAGGGCCTCGGTGAGATCCCGGTCGATGCAAAGCCGAATCGGGAAAGTGCTGCCGGAGTCGGAAGGGTCCTTCACGGGATCAAGAGTCTAGGACTTGCGCCAGAGCCCTGTCAACGAAGGGATTGCGTGTTCCATGTGAGGCCGCTATAATGAATGACTTCGACGCCCAGGATTCGAACTCGGGAGGTGGGACCGAATGATCCCGGCAACCCAGCTGCGTACCGGAATGGCCATCGTCCACGAAGGCAACCTCTGCCGAGTCATGAAAGTGCAGCACATCACTCCCGGAAACTGGCGCGGCATGGTGCAGGTCAAACTGCGCAATCTAAAGACAGGAAACAGCCTGGAGTATCGCTTCCGCTCGGAAGATCGGGTGGAGCGCGCGAGCCTCGAGCAGCACGAGGTAGAATTCCTGTACAAGGACGCCAACGGCTATCACTTCATGAACTCCGAGACTTACGAGCAGTTCTCCCTTCAGAACGACCTCCTGGGCGACAATGTCTACTATCTAACCCCCAATATCAAGATTCAGATGGAGTTCAACGACGGGAATCCCGTGGGGATTGAGATGCCCATCACTGTGGACCTCAAGGTGGTGGCCACCGATCCCGGTCTGAAGGGAGCCACGGCCACCAACTCGGGCAAGCCCGCGACCCTGGAGACAGGCCTGGTGGTCCAGGTCCCGCAGTTCATCTCGGAGGGGGAAGTAATCCGGGTGGACACCGCCGACGGAAAGTACCTTGAGAGGGCCAAGTAGCCGGGCTCGCGTTCAGTAGCGGCTAAGAGCCCTCTCCTTGGCCGGCAGGATCTCCAGGCAGGTGGTCCACCAGCCCGTCAGAATGGTCTGAATGAACTCCTCCGGGAGCTTCTCCTCCGCCATCTCCCGTGCTAGGCGCGTGTGATCATAGGCTACCGGAACGAACTCCACCCGCAGATCTCTCCCCGACGTCAGAAGCGTGTAGGTGACCTCGGGTCGCCCGTTGTTGGGGGGTCTCCCGATGACCCCGACGTTCACTACGTCTCGGTCCTCACCCAGCTTCCGATGCCAGTGGAGACCCGTGTGAGTAACCAGGAGCAAGTCGGACTGATGCGTACCCAGCATCCGCGAGAGGAATGAGGCCGAGGAGGTGGAGTACCAAAGGAATTCATTGATGCGCCGGGGCGAGCCGTGAGCCATGAGGACGCGGCGCCCGCCAAAATCCAATCGTCGCTGCGTGGGCAGCGTTCCCATCCAGTCCTTGGTGGTCTCGGAGGTTTTTAGGGAAGTGTATTCGTACGAGATCCGGGCGTAATGGTTGTCCCTGGGATCGGTGTAGCCGCAGTTGCAGTCGCCATGCCGCTGAGAGAGAGACTCCTCATAATTGCCCTGGATGCTGGCCACCTGGAACCGCTCCAGCACGGGAAGAACCCG
Organism: Acidobacteriota bacterium; assembly: GCA_003222305.1. GTDB lineage: Bacteria > Acidobacteriota > Polarisedimenticolia > Gp22-AA2 > AA152 > AA152. The sequence continues at coordinate 6,733 of QHVQ01000026.1, forward strand.
ATCGGGATGGGGCCCGAAGGCCCCCAGATCGCCCAGGCAAAAGAGTGCCTCAGCCCCCCGCCCCTTCGCGTCCCGGCATACGGCCTCCAAAGCCAGGTAGTTGCTGTATACCCCGCCGAAGACTGCAATCGACTCGGGCATCGAAGTTCTCCCTTCAGGTCCGGCAGGTGACGCCCTGCACATGACAGGTGTAACAGGATGGAAAGGCCAGCTCGAAGGGCCGTAGCGACTCGCTGAGGGTACTTCCCAGCCGAGCTTCCGGATGGTCGATCAAGAGGGGGCAGACGAACACTCCCTGGCTGGTGACCATGCGGCCGCTTCCGCACTGGAGCTTCTCGGGATCGATCACATCGCTCTCCGTCAGGCGTTCCCAGGAGTAATAGCCGCGATCCCGATTCTCCTCGGCACCCATGCGGAAAAGGGAGAGCACCTTGAGCCGAGGTTTGTCGAGCCCGAACGAGCGCAACGTTCTCAGGAAGCGTTTGCGGCCTTCCGGAGAGGCGATCCCCACCGCGAGCTCCGTTACCGTCATCACCGGATTCAGACCCGCTTCCCAGAGATTCTGGATTCCCTTCACGGCCCTCTGAAACGTCCCCGCCCCACGGATCCGATCATGGTCTTCGGGGCCCCATCCATCCAAGCTGACGCGGAGGTCCAGCGAATAATCCGATCCCGAATCGAGCGCCCTGAGCTTCGCGCAGCGTTTCGGATCGAGGAGGAGGCCATTGGTGAGCACTGTCGCCGGTCCCAGCCTCAGAGTCGCCTCCAGGATTGGGAAAATCTCCCGGTTCATGAAGGGTTCTCCTCCCGTGAAGTAGTACTCCTTCACACCCAAGGCAGCCGCTTCCTTCAGGGTGCGACGCACCTCCTCCAGGCTGAGCATGGCGTGGGTGTGGTTGCGGGGGGAGCAGGCGATGAAGCAGTGAGTGCAGCGCAGATTGCAGAGGGTCCCCGCCACCTGAAACCACACGGTGTCCAGGGAGATCAAGGGAACCGTGGGACAGGCGCGGACCTGACGCTCCATCATGCGGGGATTCTCTCGGATGGCTGATAGAGGTCTAGCTCTGGCTCCCCCTGGATGAGGCGGAAGGCGTCCCGTATCTGCTCAAACCCGATTCGAAGTAGGAAAGATGAGCTCCTCCCGTAACTCTTGGATCCGAGTATGAAGAATCCGGGCTCGGGATGGGTGAGCGTCTCTGAACCGTGTCCGATTTGGGAGAGGCAGTCCACGGAGTTTTGGGACAGCAAGGCCGCCGCGAGCTTCATGGATCCGAACGAGGCATAGCATTCATGAACCTGAAGCTCGGCATAGATGGAACGATTCGGCTGGTATCCCACGTTGGCGAGCACCCGGTCCACCGTGTAGAGCTCCGAGCCCTCGGAAGAGCGCAGCGCGACTCGGAGCGCACCCCCATTTCCCGGGTGAATGGAATCCACTTGCCGGCCCGCGAGGCGGCGGATGCGTCGGTCCCCCCGGGAGGCCAACCGGTTGGCTGCTTCCACCATGGCCGCACGGCCCGCCAAGGGGTCATCGGGGTGACTCTCGAAGGGTTGCTCGCGAGTGCTCCTCGTGATCCAGAGCAAAGAAGTGGAGGGGGCCTCTTCCACAAGGTCCTGAAAGGCCAGAGCCGAGGTGGCAGCTGAATAGCCGCACCCTACCAGAAGCGTTCGTTTCCCCTCATATCGCTTCCGGTCACGGCCCAGCGGATCGTCCAAAGTATAAGATACCGATTCGCGGGCGGCTCGCTCCCCGGGCGCTGGAACTCCTCCCATTCCCATCCAGTTGGGGTTATCGTAAGTCCCGGTGGCGTCCAGCACTCGGTCGGCGAGAATAGTTTTTTCACCCGCTGCCGTCTCTAAGAGGATGCGGAACGGGGATTCAAGCCTCTGAGCGCTGGCGATTCTATCCCCCTTGAGAAAGGCCTCGCGCCCCACGGCGATCACTCGGTGGCCTTCGAGGATTCGGCCACGGAGAAGAGGAGAGTGGGCGAGCGGCAGCAGATAGCGGCGGCGGTGTTCGGCTCCTGAAATGAGGTCCTCGGCTCCGGGCAACGCCATCACGCCTGAGTGCTCCAGGATACGGCCTCCTAAGAGCGTGTGGTTCAATTTCCAGGGGGAAAAGAGTGTCACGTGTCCCCAGCGGGCAAGGTTCTCGCCGACGCGCCCCTGTTCCAGGACCGTAACGTCATGTCCGAGGGTGACTGCGTACAGCGCCGCCTCGAGGCCGATGGGGCCGGCGCCGAGGATTGCGATCCGTAGGCGGCTCATGAAGGCCTTGCCTGGACTCAACAGCAGCCGGAGGGAGGCTCGCAGCAGCTTGCAGGTGCTGCGGTGGTGATCTTGTAATCCATCCCCTTGCTCTCTCGGGGATGCCTCGATGCCGTCCGGCTGCAATCAAAGAGAGCCGCCTGTTCGATGGGGATTTCCGCTTTTGGCTCGATGAAGATCATGTCGTCCTTGTAGGGGCCTAGCGCGAGAAGGCGAAAGGTCTTCTCGCACACCGCCACCCGAACGCCGCGGGGATATACATGGTGACCATCGTCGGTCACGGACTTGAAGGGTCCTCGGTAGACAACCGCCTGATTGCGCTCCAGGCATTGCCCTTCCTCCCCTTTGTAAGCAGTCAGGGTGACGGAGCGGAACTCGATCCCTTCCACGGTCCTGTAGGGCTCCCGGTTCCAGGACTCCAGGGTGAGGCCATGGAACCCGGCCTGCTCGAATGCCTTCAGGAATTCCTCCTCCAGAAAAGCGCCCGAGACGCATCCACTCCAAAGATCCGGGTCCCGCTGGAGATGTTCCGGCACCGGCTCGTCGGCTACGATGTCGGAGATGGCGACGCGCCCTTCGGGCCGCAGCACCCGGTGCATCTCACGGAACAGCTGCCCTCGATCGTCCGGACGCACCAAGTTCAGCACGCAATTCGAAACGATCAGGTCCACCGAGCCGTTGGCGATCAAGGGAGCGGTGCGGCGCAGTTCTTCCTCGACGTTATGGATACTCAGAAGATCCTCGCTGCTTCTCGCCGGATGCTTCTCCAGGTATGCGTCCAGCCGCTCGCAATCCAGAGCCAGATCTTGGATCTTCCCCTTGCGGAACTCCATATTCAGGTACCCCAACCGGCGACCCAAATCCTCTTGGTGCTTCCGGGCCAGCGCCAACATTTCGTCGTTGAAGTCCACCCCAATGACCCTCCCTGTGGCTCCGACAATTTGGGAGAGAATGTAGCAGATCTTTCCGCTCCCGCTGCCCAGGTCCAGCACTGTCTCCCCGGGATGGACGAAGCGAGATGGATCGCCGCACCCGTAGTCTCGCTCTCGGATCGCTTCGGGGAGAGCCTCCAAGTACTTTGCATCATACGAGACCGGTGAGCACAGGGTCCCCTCTCTAGCACGTGCCCCGTTGCTATACCGTTCAAGGACCACCCCCTCCAGATCCAGAGAGCGAGCATAACGTGGGGCGATGGGCGAGGAAGAGTGACCATAATCCATGAGATTTCTCCCGGGATGGAGCCTTCGCTGGCCTGGAAGGCGCTTTCGAAGGGTGCTTTCTAGAGAACTCTAGCGGCCGAAAAGATCCGCGTCAAGCCTGACACCGCCGCTTCGGGTATCCGGTCCAACAGCGGGGCTGACGATCCTATTCCTTGAAATACCGAGCCTTAGGAAGGTTTCGCGTATTGACATCCCCCCCTTCAGACCTATATTCCCCCGGGCGGATCCTCGAGGAGGGGATTTCCCTTATCTATGGAGGACCACGCGGTGACTCCTCATCCGGGAACGGGAAACCTTGCTGAAGCAGGGGTTTGCGAAATCCTGGCCCGGTTAAGCCGTGGGCGGGAGACCGGGGTGCTTCACCTCTCGGGACCTGCCGCGGGAAAGTCAGTGTACCTGCAACAGGGCAGCGTCGTTTTCGCCTCGTCCCAAGATCCCGACGATCGACTGGGTGAAATGCTCCTGACCCGCGGAGTCATCTCCCGCGAACAGTGGGAGCAAGCGGCGGGGCAGGTCGGTCCAGGCAAGCGCTTGGGGACCGTTCTGGTGGAGAGGGGGTTTCTTCCTGCCGCCGAGCTTCCGCGGTGGGTTCGGGAGCAAGTCAAGGAAATCATCTTTTCTCTCTTCTCCTGGACGGAGGGCGAGTATCGGTTCGAGCCGGGTCCCTTTCCCTCCAGCGAAGCGATCACCCTGAGGATTTCAACGGCGGAGATCTTTCTCTCAGGGCTTAGGCGAGTGCAGAAGTGGTCCGTACTCCGAAGGGGGACGGGTGAAATCAGGATCCCTTACCGGCTCTCTCCCGATTATCGTGAAACACTCGGTGAGGTCGTTCCCGAGAAGGAGGAGAAGAGGCTTCTCGCACTCCTGGAATCAAAGCCCCTCACCATGGAGCAGGCGGCACTGGAGTCGGGCCTTTCCACTCTGAGGGTCTATCAGCTGTTTTATGCGTTCCGTGCGCTGGGCATTATCGTGCCCGCCGAGGTAGTGGTTTCGGTACCCAGGGCGCAGGAAGCGGAGGCTCCGCAACTCGACCAAGGGGCCACGCTGCAAATCGCCGTTCCCACCCACTTGCTTCCGTCCCCTCGGCCTGCGCTGGCGACGATGAGTGGGGCTCTCACCACCGGCGGTCTTCGAAGCTCTGCAGTCGAAGAGGCCCAAACCTCCGCACCGCCTGCCGCCATGCCTGACGTGGGCGCGCAGACGGTCATGCTGCGCATGCCGCTCATCCCCCCCGCAGCGCCCGCGGGGAACCTCGCCCAGTCTCCGACGCCGGAGTCGGTTGAAGCCGCGCCCGGCGCGCTGCAGGTCCTGCGGGACGGTGATCCTCCTGAGGCGAGTGTCAGGACCCCTCCGACGCCGGCTCGTCGCCCTTCGACTCGGAGTGAAGATGCCTCCTCCAGACCGGGGAGTGCCCCAGGGCCTGCCGATCCTTCCCGGCAAGAGAGCTCTTCGATCACCTCGGGAGCGAAAAGAAAAAACAGGATGGAGTATCGCGTGATCCGGATGGAAGCCGAGAAGCTGGAGGATAATGGTGCCCAATCCATCGAAGAGCTGCTCCGACAGTGGACCTCCAAGGGATATCAGTTCGCCGGCGTCGTAGGCGGCAGGGCCTCCGGATTCTTCGGTTCCACCGGTCCGTTCTTCTTCATCTTCACTCGCGACAACCCTTCCTGAGGCTTCGTAATCTTGCAGCGCACCGCGGCCTCTGGTATAGAGAGCGCACGGGGAGGGGAGTTCATGCGCATCGCTCGATACTTCATCCAGGGAAAAGCGGTCACCGGACAGCTCAACGGAGACTGGTTGCATCCCTTCTTGGACGATTCTTTGGAGGAGATCGAGCCGCAGGCAGCGCCGCTGAGCGTGGCGGGGGAGAAGCCGTTGCCTCCCTGTCGGCCTGGCAAAGTCATCGGAATCGGTGCTGAACTACCGTGACCACGCGAAGGAACGCGGCAAGCCCCTTCCCTCCGAGCCTCTCATTTTTCTGAAGCCTCCTTCAGCGGTGGCGGCCTCCGGTGAGCCGATTCTTCTCCCCGCGGGTGTGGGGCGGGTCGACCACGAAGCGGAGCTGGCGATCGTCATCGGGCGGACGGCAAGAAACCTGGCGGTGGCCAGCGCTGGAGAGGCAATTCTCGGATACACCTGCTTCAATGATGTGACGGCCAGGGAAGTGCAGGACCGGGAGATTCAATACACGCGCGCCAAAGGCTTCGATACTTTCGCTCCCATGGGACCATGGGTCGAAACGGAACTGGACCCGTCGGATCTCGCCGTCGAGGGGAAGGTAAATGGCGTAGTCCGCCAGAGCTCCCGCACCCGGCAACTGGTCTTCCCGCCGGCTTTCCTAGTTGCATTCGTCTCCCGAATCATGACCCTCTTCCCCGGAAACGTCATCGCCACGGGTACGCCCGCCGGCATCGGCCCCCTCGTGGACGGCGACACGGTGGAGATCGCCATCGAGGGAATCGGCACTCTCACCAACCCCGTGCGTTCCGTCAGACACCGAGGGAAGGAGCCTATTTTTCCGGCGCTTGCACGAACTGCCAGCCGAAGCGTCCCTTAATGCAGAGGTGTCCCCCGGTGACGGTGTGGTCCTGCGGGGAGGTGGCCTTCACGATCCGATTGTCCTGGACGTGGAGGGTAAGGGCGCATCCGACGCCGCAGTAAGGGCATATGGTGTCGGTCTGGGTCTGCCGCGACTCATCCCAGGAGCCGTCCCGGCGCATCTCGTGCTCGCTCTTAAAGATGAGGGCACCCGTGGGACAGACGCCGATGCAGTTGCCGCAGAAGACGCAAGCGGAATCGGGGAGGGGACGATCGAACTCGGTGGCAATGCGGGCGTCGAATCCCCGCCCCGCCACGGAGATGGCAAAGGTGTTCTGGGCCTCCTCGCCGCAGGCGTCCACGCACCGGTAGCAAAGAATGCAGCGGGACAGGTCGCGGACATAGAGATCGTTGTCTACCTTTACCGGCTGCGCGACGGTGGCGGGAGCTGGCAAGTCCTTGCTTCCGTATCGTTCGGGGCGAGCGCCGTAGCGATTCACATACTCCTGGGCTCCGGGCGCGAGAGAAAGGTCCACCGAGGAGGCAAGGAACTCCATCACCATGCGCCGGGCCAGGCGTACCCGCTCCGAATCGGTCCGCACCACCATCCCGCGCTCGACCTGGCGTGAGCAAGCAGGGACCAGCACCCGGGAGCCCTCCACCTCCACCATGCAGATGCGACAGGCGCTAGCGGGTGTCATCCCGTCCAGAAAGCAGAGCGTCGGGACCTCGATTCCGGCGCTACGGCATGCCTGAAGTAGGGTGAACTGATGAGGCACTTCCCGGCGGATGGTGTCCAGTGTGATCTCGATCATGGAGCTGGGCGTCGCGGGCTTCACCTCTTCCCCTCCGCAGGCAGATCGCCGAACCGGGCGAGACCTGATTGAATGGCGCTGGCCGCCGTCTGGCCCAATCCGCAGATGGAGGCATCTCGCATCGCCTGGGATATCTCGGAGAGGAGCGCCAGGTCCTCCTGCTTCCGTGAGCCCTTCTCGCCCCGAAGGATCCGTTGGAGTACCTCCTCCTGCCTCACAGTTCCGACGCGACAGGGAACGCATTGTCCGCATGATTCTTCTCGGAAAAATGCGGCCAGGCGAAGCATCAACTCCTTCGGATTCACCGTATCGTCAAAAACCATGACGGCCCCTGAGCCCAGGCTTGTCCCGGCGGCCCGGGTGCCTTCGAAGGAGAGCGGCAGAGCCAGGTCCTCGGGACCTACAAAGCTGCCCGCGGCACCTCCCAAGAGAACGGCGAGTAGCGTGCGTCCCTCTGGTACCGAGCCGGCCATGTCCAGGAGCGCACCCAGAGTCGTTCCCAAGGGGACCTCGTAGAGCCCCGGACGCCGGACACATCCGGAGAGACAGAAAAGACGCGTCCCTGTGGAGTCCTTGGTCCCGAGCGAGGCGAAGGCCTTTCCTCCTTCGAGGACGATATCGGGGATGTTGGCAAGGGTTTCGACATTGTTGATCACCGTGGGCTTCCGGAAAAGCCCGGAGATTACGGGAAAGGGAGGCTTGGTGCGTGGCTCACCGCGATATCCTTCCAAGGAATTGCAGATGTAGGCACCCGCGCCCTGGCGGATCTCCAGATCGAAAGCAAACTCGCTCCCCAGAATCCGTGCTCCTAGAAATCCGTTGGCCCGAGCCTGTGCCACGGCGATCGCCAGGCGCTCCGCAGCCAGAGGATACTCTCCACGTATGTACACGTACCCGTGTTCACATCCCGTGGCGAAGGCCGACACCGCCATGGCTTCCACCAGGGCAAAGGGGTCTTCTTCCAGGAGAACTCGATCCTTGAATGTCCCAGGCTCCGATTCGTCGGCGTTGCAGACCAGGTAATGCGTTTTTGCCTTGGCGTTGGCCACCGCCTCCCATTTGCGGGCCGTGGGAAAGGCAGCGCCTCCGCGCCCGAGAAGCCCCGAAGTAGCCACCTCGCGAAGCACCCCCTCGGGCCCGAGGTGCAGGGCGTGGGGCAGAGCCCGGTACCCGCCGTGCTTGCAGTAATCGGACAGGCTGCTGGGGTCTACGCGACCCACCCGCCGGAGCAGCCTCAGGGCTTTCTGATCGAGCTGCGGAATCTTCCTGTCGGTGCCCGGGGGGGGTGAAAGGGACCTTCCCTCCACAGCAGTAAGGACCTGCGAAGGATTTGTCTCCAGCATCGACAACTGCTCCGGGTCGACGCCGGCGCGCGTTACCAGGACCGCTGGAGCCCGATCGCATTGCCCAAGGCACGCGCTGCGCTGCCACGGCGAGTTCCCCGGCCGGTGGGGCTGCGTGGGCGGGCCCAGCCTCCGCTCCAGCTCCAGACAGAGATCCTCCGATCCCTTCAGCCGGCAGACCAGATCCTCACAGACGTAAGCCATGGCGGGGGGGCGCGGAGTGAGGGAAAGCATTCGATAGAAGCCGGCAACACCGTAGGCATCCGCCGGAGCCACATCCAGGCGTCGGCAGATGTAGTTCAGGGCTCCTTCGCTCACCCATCCTGCACGGGACTGCACCGCCAGCAGCGCGGGGAGAAGCAAGTCGCGCCCGGGATTGTTGCTTGCCTCGCGGTCCTCGGCTCCCAGCAGGGCATCCACCGCCTCTCGTTCCGCGGCGGATTCCCGGGCGGTGCTTAAGCGGAGATCCATTCCTTGTCTCTCCTGCCGGCGCTGCCCGAGTCGAGCCGGTCGATACGAATGGCGCTCGCCTTGAACTCCGCCGTGCCTGACTTGGGATCGTTGGCCTCGATCGTGAGCCGATTGGTTTCCACCTCATCGGGGAAGTGGAGAGTCATGAAAGCAAGCCCGGGCCTCAGGCCAGCATCGTACCGGACCGGGACGACGACCGAGCCTCGACGCGAAGTGACCCGTACGACTTCATCCTCCGCCACACCGTAGCGGGCCCCATCCTCGGGGGAGATGTCCAGGGTCTCCCCGCGCCGCAGCGGGGAAGCGAAGGCTCGTGTCTGCACGCCGGTGTTGAAAGAGTCCAACCGTCGACCCGTGGTGAGGCGAATGGGAAACTCTTCGGTCAGCGTGTCCACGGGCGGCTCGAACTCGACAACGCTGAATAGCGCCCGGGGTCCTTTCACAGGTTCTTCCCAGAGTCGCGCATGAAGGAACTGTGTCCCGGCATGGTTCTCGTCCGGGCAGGGCCACTGGATTCCTCCCATCGTATCCAGGCGCCGGTACGACATCCCGGCATGCATGGGAGAGAGGGACCTCAGCTCGTCCCAGACCTCCTCCGCTGTGGGGTGACCCCAGTCGTGTCCCAGGCGACGCGCCAGCTCAACAAGAATGGCCAGGTCATCACGGGCTTCAGCCGGCGGTTCCATCGCCTTCCGCACCCGCTGCACCCGGCGTTCGCTGTTGGTGACCGTTCCTTCCGTCTCACACCAGGAGGCTGCGGCCGGAAGAACCACATGGGCCATCTCCGCGGTGCGGGTCATGATCAGATCCTGTACCACCAGTTGGTCCAGTCCCTCCAGCAGGTGCATGGCCCGCTGCACGTCGGCCTCGGACTGGGCCGGATTCTCGCCGATGATATAGACGTTTCGCAGCTCGCCGCGTTCCATGGCTTCAAACATGCCCGTCAAATGCCATCCCTTCTTCGGCGGGATGCTGGCCTTCCAGGCGCGCTCGAATTTCGAGCGAAGTGCTCCGTCTTCGACGTCCTGGAATCCCGGCAGCTTGTTGGGGAGTGCACCCATGTCGCCACCCCCCTGCACATTGTTCTGCCCTCTCAGGGGGTTCACACCTGAGCCGTACCGTCCCACATGGCCCGTGAGGAGAGCCAGGTTGATGAGGGCCAACACGTTATCTACGGCGTTGTGGTGTTCGGTGATGCCGAGCGTCCAGCAGAGCTGTGCCCGTGAGGCGCGGGCGTAATCATGAGCCAGCTGGCGGATCAGCGATGCGGGGACGCCCGTGAGGCGCTCCCCCTCCTCCAGCGTGTACGGCGCCACGCAGTCCTGGTACTTGTCAAACCCCATGGTGGCGCGGGCAATGAACGCATCGTGCTGGAGGCCCGCATCCAGAATCTCCCGCGCCATGGCGTTGGCCAGGGCGATATCGGAACCCACATCCAGCCCCAGCCAGGCATGAGCCCAACGGGCGGAACTGGTGCGCCGGGGATCTACTACGTAAAGCTTCGCGCCGCGATGCACCCCCTTGAGAACGTGGTGGAAAAAGATGGGGTGGGTATCGCGGGCGTTGGAGCCCCAGAGGATGATCAGGTCGGCGTCTTCCGCCTCGCCATAAGAGCTGGTGCCGCCTCCCGCCCCGAAGACCGTCGCCAGACCGACGACGCTGGGGGCGTGTCACGTGCGGTTGCAGCTGTCGATGTTATTGCTCCCCAGCACCGTCCGCGCGAACTTCTGGGCAAGAAAATTTACCTCATTGGTGGCTTTGGAGCAGCTGAAGAGACCGAACCCGCTGCCCCCGTACCTCTCGACCGTGGTCTTGAACCCTTCGGCCGCACGGTCGAGCGCCTCCTCCCAAGAGGCGTGCCGCAGCCTTCCATTCTCCCGGACCATGGGCCGAGTAATGCGCTGATGGGGTCCTTTCATCGCCGTACCTCCGTGATTCCGAAGTTCTCGCTTGTATGATTCTGCCGCGTCTGCAGGGTCTCCAGCGGAACCCCTTCAGTATACGCCCGCTCCACGTGACGTTTCATCCAACGGAAGACTCATCTGTGGAGTGTTTCAGGAGGGAAGGGCTGGAGATCACCGCTCGAAGACCTCGCGGCAATTCTCGATGAATCCACGTGGCCATGGGTGTAGGAGCGCTGCGGAATGGCCAGGCGCACCCGCTTGCCGCCAGATCCCGGGCTTCGCCCCCTCCATTCTCGATGTTGCCTCGCGTGGCATCGAAGTGATCGTTGCCGGGGATGACGGAGCCGGGCCTAACCCAGACAGAAAACCGAATCCGCTCGGCGGTGCGACCCGGATGCGTGAGAATGATGTGCTGGTATCCGGTCAAGTGTCGTTCAATCCCTCCGAGGGGCTGGAAGGAGCGTGAGCCTGCGCACGATGACCGGGGTTTAGGAAGGCCAGCAACCGCGCAAAATCCTGCGGGAGAGGAGCCTCAAATTCCAGCCATTCCCCGCTCACCGGATGGGTGAATCCCAACTTGCCTGCGTGAAGTGCCTGACGCGGGAAGCTATCCAACAAAGGGGAGAAGGCGAAAGGTACTCCAGGGCCGTACACCTTGTCTCCCACTACGGGATGACCCCGCCCGGCCAAGTGGATCCGGATCTGGTGGGTTCTTCCCGTCTCCAGGGTCAGGGCAAGGAGCGTTGCTCCGGGAAATCGCTCGAGGACGCGAAAATGGGTCACCGCCTCCTTGCCTCCTCTCCCCGGGAGGTCGACAGAATCCCTCCGGGCGCCCGCTTTGGGACGGACAAGACGATCGGAAATCGTGCCGGAATCGAGAGCGACCCTGCCCCGCACCAAGGCCCAATATGCGCGAGCAATGGAGTGCGTCCTGAACTGCTCGGCCAGAATCCGATTGGCGGAGCCGCGCCGAGAAAAGAGGAGCAGGCCGGAAGTCTCCCGATCGATCCGGTGCAGGAGACCCAGGTAGGGAGCCTTTACGTCAGGAAATCGCAGTTTCAGGTGTCGCGTCAGGAGATCCAGAAGGGTTCCGCGGTCTCCCTGGGGAGTGGGCTGCACGAGCACGCCCGCCGCCTTGTCCACCACCAGCACGGCGGTGTCCTCGTGGACCACTCGGAAAGGGGCCACACCGGGTGGTGCGGTCGAGCGCCTCTCGCGCGCGAGGGGATGAACTTCCACCCGGTCCCCTACGCGGAGGGGCCGTGAGGCGATCTTGACTCTCCGCCCGTTGATAGCCACTCCCCCCGCTGCCAGGAGGTCGCGGGCGCGGGTCCGTGAGAGGACGCCGCTCCGCTCCCGAAGAAACCGGTCGAGCCGCATCCCTTCGTCTCGCGTTGTGGCCGCGAGCAGGATCGAGCGGTCGGATCGCTTCATTGCCCTGCAGATTCGGCGCCGGGCGGGCGGGGTTGGCCGTCGGGAATGGGGTGCTGGAGGAAAGAGGGCCAAGCCAAGCTGGCGGTGAGCCCAGTGCTGGGCTTTCTACGCAAAGAAGGAACGCGCGACGTCTTCGGGCGGCGGTCGCGCCGCAGCAGGGACAATCCTCGACAGGCGATGCGGTCCCCAGGATAAAGCCGCAGGGCGATCCGGAATTCGTCGCCGGCCTCCTCATGCTTCTCCAGGCGCCGCAGCGCGGAACCCAGCAGCGAATGCGCAAGATGATAGCGAGGCACCGCCCCGATGGCCTGGCGGTAGTGCTCTGCCGCTCTGACGGCGTCTCCTCCCATCTCCGCCAGATTCCCCAGTCTCAGGTGTCCCCACAGGCTCCCGGGGTGGATCTCCAGAATCTCGCGATATTCTGCTTCGGCCTCGCCGGGCTTCCCCCATTCTTCCAACGCCTCGCCACTCGACAGCGTCGGGGCGACGAACCTGCCCACCACCCTCTTGTGCTCCCGCCGCTCGTCCAGAGAGTAGAGGCCGGTAGCGGCGGCTTCCTTCAAGGCCGCGTCCACTTGCCTGTAAGCGAGAATGCTGTCGGGATCGTCCCGCACCAGCAAGCCCTCGGATCGCGAGCTATCCCAGAAAGAGTCATCCACTCCCTTGAGCCGTTTGACGTCCTCATAAAGTGCCGTGCCAGGATAGACCACCAGGGGGGAGACGATGCCATCGTGGGGACGCACACGCCGGATGAGCCGGAGCGTGGCCTGCACATCTTCAGCGGTCTCGCCCTGGACACCGGTGATGAGGTAGACGGAGAGGTCCATTCCCACCTTGCGCGTCAGCTCGCAGGCCTGAATCACCTGCTCCAGGTGGATGCCCTTGTTTAGCTGGTGCAGCACGGCTTTGGAGCCCGACTCCACTCCGTACTGGATGTGCTGGCAGCCGGCTCGGCGCATCCAAATCAAGCGCTCCTCGTCGACGGCATTGACTCGGGACTGGCAGTCCCAGAGCAGATGGAGCCCCGAGTCGACGATCTTTCGGCAGAGGAAAAGTGTGCGCTTCTTGTCCACCGTAAAGGTGTCGTCACGGAAGGAGACGCTCACAAGCCCGAACCGCTCTTGCAAAAATCGCAGTTCGTCAAGAACGTGATCCGCGCTTCGATATCTCAGGCGCGTGCCCCAGAACTTGGGGGTGGAGCAGAAAGTGCACCGGGCCGGGCATCCCCTGGAGGTGATTAGAAACTCGAACTGAGCAAACCGGTCCACGCCGATGCTTTCGTAGTGAGCACTGGGGTGGGGGATCCGGTCCAGGTCGGCCAGGGGAGCCCGAGGCGGCGTACGAAATGATCCCCCTGGCCTTCGCAGGGCGAGCCCAGGGATGGACCCTCGATCCCGTCCCAAGGAGAGGGCGCGGGCCAGCTCCAGAAGGGTTTCCTCCCCTTCGCCGATGGCTACAGCGTCCACCGCCGGATGATGGGCCAACACCCTTTCGGCGAGATGCGTGGCGTGGGGTCCTCCAACCACCACGAACACGCTGGGGTCCATCTTTCGGGCCACCTGCGCGATCTTCAGAGCCGCGCCACGGTTGAAGGTGAACAGTGAGATCCCTAGGATCCTCGGGCGAATCTCCCGAAGAGCACTCTCGACCTGGCTCCAAGTAAACCGGCTGAAGTTTGCCAGGCGGGAGTCAAAGCCCGCATCCCGCAGAACCGCGTTGATGGTCCCCAGTCCCACGGGCATTTGACGTGTGTAGAAATCGTTGCGGCCACCGTACTGGCAGCGGTAAGCGAGCAGGATCTTCATCCGAGCCGTCCCCGAGCCAGGAACGGGCGCCTGGGGCTGACCGGCCGGGCATCTCCGCTCCGTGCCTCCACGGCCTGACCCCATCCCGTAATCCGGCAGAGTTCTTTCAGGACCACCTCGGGCCGCTCGTCTCGCATCAGTGGATAAAGGGTTCTGGCGCGGCGCAGCGGTGCCCGAGGAAGGGTTGCCAGGAGCATTGTTTCGGCAAGTGCCGGCGCTCGTCCCCTTACTTCTCCCAGGGGGTCCACTACGAAGGATCCACCGCTGAAGTGCATCCCGTCTTCCACTCCCACACGGTTCACGTAAATCACATAGACGGTCTGAAATTTCGCGGTGACGCGGCAGAGATCCAGCCAGGACACGATGCTGGACAGCTCCTTACCGGATTCCACGCCGCGGCTGGGGCCGCTGGAGAGAACCACAAGGTAGTCGGCCCCGTCTCGTGCAAGGAGGTAGGCTGAAGAAGGGTGCCAGGCGTCTTCGCAGATGAGGATTCCAAAGCGACCGAACGGCGTCGAGAAGGCTGCGAAACCGTCCCCCGCCGCGAATTCGCGCGCTTCATCGAACATGCCGTAAGTGGGGAGATAGACCTTGCGGTGGCGGTGGAGGATCCTTCCATTTGCCAGGAACAGCGCCGTGTTGTAGTAGCGGTGGTCCTCCGATTCCTCCACCAGGCCCAGTGCGATAGCGATGCGTCGAGAGAGCTTCAGCAGTTCCCGGATTTCAGGAGCGCTCTCGTGACGCAGCGCCACCTCCGGGACGAGATCCTGGAGCAGATAGCCGGTCAGGCTTAGCTCCGGAAAAACCACCAGATCGACCCTCGCCCGGATCGCCGCTTGAATCGCCTTCCGGTGCATCTGGAGATTGCCTGCCACATTCCCCAGAAGGGGAGCCACCTGGGCCAAGGCTACGCGCATTATCGGTTCCTCGGATACGGCGATCCATGGTCAGAATCGCATAGGTAAGGATTCAAAATCTAGATTTTACCACAGGTTAGCCTGGCCCCCGGCTCGGTGGAGCTGAAGGATTGGAGTATAATCCACCCCGGTCTCAGCGCCATTCCGATCACCCTCGGAGACAGATTTGGTCCGCGCCCCTGCCGTTGCTGGTCGTTTCTACCCAGGTGAGCCGGACATCCTCAAGACGCTAGTGGCCGACCTCCTGGTCACTCACGCTACCGCAGAACCCCAATCTGCCATCGCCGTGCTTGTCCCACACGCCGGATACGTTTACTCCGGAGGGGTGGCAGCCGCGGTCTATTCGGCAGTAAGAATTCCAGCCCGTGTCATCCTCCTGGGACCGAACCACACCGGCCTGGGGCCTCCGCTATCCCTCTGGGACAGGGGAATATGGGAATTTCCGGGAGGGGAGGTTCGGGTGGACGAAGAGTTTGGGCACCTGCTGAGAAAGTCCTGCCCCGAGTTGGTTCCGGATCCCTTGGCGCACCGCTACGAACATTGCCTCGAGGTCCAGATTCCCTTTTTGGAGGCCCGAGTAGAACACCTTCGGGTGACGCCGGTCGTCCTGGGGACCTCTCGACTTGAAACGCTCCATCAGTTGGGCCACGCCATCGCCGAGGCGGTGCGACAGGCGGGAGAAGCAGCTCTTGTGGTGATCAGCAGCGACATGACCCACTACGAACCGGCCGAAGTGGCTGCTCGAAAGGACCATCTCGCAGTGGAGGCCATGGAAGCGATGGACGCCGAGGGGCTTCACCAGGTGGTGGTACGTGAGGAAATCTCCATGTGCGGCTTCGCGCCGGCGGTCGCGGGTCTCGCCGCCGCCCGGGAGCTGGGTGCCCGAAGCGGGCGGCTAGTCCGTTACGCGCACTCGGGAGTGGTGAGCGGCGATAATACCTCGGTGGTCGGTTACGCAGGGATGGTCTTTTCGTGAGTTCGTTTGAACCTCCGTCCCTCCATCGACCCTGTCCGGATGCTGCTCCTGTTCGCGTCGGTGTTGCCGCCCGGGGCATCCTTATCGTGTTCCTCATGACGCCGGGGATTCTCCTCGCACAGGCCACCTCCACCGCACCGTCCTCCTCGGCCGGTCGCAAGACTTACAGCCAGCCTGGGGGGGAGGGGGAGAAGGTCTTGGAACTGAGCGCTGGGGCGGGATCCGATTTCGGAGAACACGAACTGCTTCTCAAGGGATATGTGGACCTGCACTATGGTGATCTTCGGCTGCAGGCCGATACGGTCCGCTATGTCCCCGCCACGAAGGACTGTTTCGCCGAGGGAAACGTCATCCTGGACAGCGGCTCCACGCGTCTCACCGCCGACCGCGTGGAATACAACCTGGGGACGGAGACCGGCGCCTTTTATGGGGCGCGGGGCTACGCCGAGCCCTCCTTCTATTTCGAGGCGGTCGAGGTGCACAAGGTGGACAAAGAGCGCTACGTGATCCTGGATGCCACCTTCACCACCTGCACCCAGCCGGTTCCCTACTGGTCCTTCAAGGTGGCTCGCGGCACCATCCACCTGGACAACTACGCGTACCTGCATCATGTGTCGTTCAGAGCCGAGCACGTCCCCGTTTTCTATTCGCCCTACTTGGTCTGGCCTATCAAGGAAGACCGGGCCACGGGACTGCTTTTTCCGGAGTTCGGCTACTCCCAGAGGCGGGGTTTCGTATTCTCCAACGCTTTGTATTGGGCCATTCGCCGTAATATGGACGCCACCTTCTTCCTGGACTACTACGCGAAGGCGGGGCTCGGGGAAGGACTCGAGTATCGCTATGTCCCCTCGGTGGGCGGCAAGGGGCAGTTCACCGGGGCCTACATTCACGATCAAGTCGTGGACCAGGATCGATATTCGTTCAACCTCAACCACCGTCAGGAGCTTCCCAATGATTTCAGGCTGGTGGCAAGCCTAAATTCCGTCAGCGATTTCAACTATTACCTGGACTTCCAGAGAGATCTCCGGGTTTCCAGCAATCCGGTCATTCTTTCCTTTACCTATCTGACCCGAAACTGGGCCAGTTACAGTTTCAACGTCCGCGGCGAGCAGCGCAAGCAGCTGTACAATGTGTCGGAATTGCTCTTCCCACCGAAGTTCGGGCCGCCCGGTCCAGCGAAATTGGTCACGGTGGAAGAACCCTTTACCAACCTGATCGAGCCTTCGCTGGAATGGCGTGGGAGCAAACAACGACTGGGCAATTCGCCGCTTTACTTCGCGTTCGAAACCTCCCTCGATGGTTTCCGGAAGTCGACCAACCTCTTCTCGGCAACCTATCAGCGCCTCGATTTCTTTCCGACGTTCTCGTCGCCTCTCCGCCTCGTTCCCTGGCTGGACGTCAACCCCACCGTCGGATTCCGTGGAACCGTCTATACGAAGCGGCTCGGGAAGGTTTTGTCAGAGGACATCAATCAGAATGGTGTGCCAGATCGGGACGAGGATGTGGGCTTGGACGGCATTCCGGGAACCGGCGACATCGGGGAAGGGAACGGGGTACTCGACACGGAGGATACAAACGGGAACGGCATTCTTGACCCGGGGGAGGATCTCAACGGCAACGGGAGGCTCGATTCTGAGGATCGCAACGGCGACGGACAGATCGATCGAGTCGAGGATGTCGGACTGAGAGACGCTAATGGGAATGTTGTGTTCGGGGCGGGGAATGGCGTGCTCGATACGGAGGATACGAATGGGAACGGTGTCCTTGACCCAGGGGAGGACCTCAACGGCAACGGAAGGATCGATACCGAGGATCGTAACGGTAACGGAATCCTGGACCGGGATGAAGATGCAGGTCTGGACGCCCTGCCGGGGACGCGAGACCTGGGCGAGGGAAACGGCATCCTGGATCAACGGGAAGAGGTCCTGAATCAGGCCTTCATCCGGAAGATTTTTTCGGGTTCGCTGGAGGTCATCGGGCCCAAGCTCTCTCGGGTCTACCTCACGCCCGACAGCCACTTTTCCCCGGCTTTTAAGCACACCTTTGAGCCTAGACTTTTTTACCAGTACCAGTCGAAGGTGGACAATCCCCAAGAAATCATCCAGTTCGACGAGAAGGACTCCTTCTCAGGCAATTTGAATGCGGTAAGCTTTTCCCTAACGACGCGGCTCCTGGCTAAACGGCCGGGGACCACCCCCGGGGCATCTTCCCCCGAAAGCGGCCTCTTCTCGCCTGCCCACCCGGCGCAACCGTCTCCGCCGGAGGGCCAGGATCTATCCGCTCCCTCGTCCATTCCCACGCCGGAGAAGCCGGATCTGAGCACGGTGGAAATCGCCTCCTTCACCGTGGGCCAGACCTATTCCTTCCTGGGTCCCTTGAGCACCCGGGGGACCTGCTTTTTCGTCAACGGGATTGCTCAGGGACTCGGCTGCGAAACCAGCCGGCTATCAGGAGTGGATGCCACCTTGCGATATAACCCAACGCTTTTCACGAGCCTGGATGCCAAGGCGACCTATGACATTCTGAGCAACGTGGTACGCTCCGGAAACGTGAGCGCCCATTACCGTAACCCCGAGTGGGGGTCCGTGGATTTTTCCTGGTTTTTCCAGAAATCCCTGGAGGCCTTGAGCCAAGACAGCAGCCAGTTCACGCTCCAGACGCAGACGCTCCTGCTCAATCACCGGCTCTTGCTGGGCTTTCAGGGGCACTATGACCTGGTCCAGAACCAGCTCCAGGACCAACGCTATACCTTGGGCTACAACACGCAATGCTGTGGTTTCACCTTCGAGCTGTTGGATCGGAGCTACGTCGGTGTGAGCCAGCAGGAATTTAGAATGATGGTCAACCTGAAGGGAATCGGAAACGTCTTGGACCTGAACAGCGGCTCCACGTCCATTCCGGGTGTCCCCATCAGCTTTTGAGGGACTGCGGTCACAGGGTCATCCTGGCACGAGGGAACAGGCGTCATGATCTTGATCACAGGCGCGGGCGGGCGCGTGGGCCGAGCGCTGGAGGCAGCTCTTCAGGAGCGATTTCCTGACCGGGTCGTGGCAGCGACCCGGGAGGAACTGGATCTCACCGATGCTGCGCGACTGGCTTTGGAAATGGAGCGGCTGGATCCGCCCCCTGAGGTGGCGATCAACTGCTCCGCCCTCACCGATCCCCTTCGAGCCGAATCGGCGCCCGAGGAATCCTTGGAAGTGAACTGCAGAGGTGTCGCTTCTCTCGCCCGGGCCTGCCGTGAGTTGGGTTGCCGTCTAATTCACCTTTCCACGGTGGACGTGTTCAGCGGCTCCGCGTCCTCCCCCTACCGAGAGGAGGAGATTCCCGATCCCCGCACCCAGTATGCAAGGACGCGGTACCTCGGGGAATTGAGTGCCCGGGAGGTCCCCGATCACCTAATCCTGAGGATGTCTCTTCTGTGCGGGGACGGCGAACGAGGAGATCCCCTCCTGGCCGTGGAACGGGCCGTAAGAAGAAATGAACCGCTCGCGTGGGAAGATCGTGCCGTTTCCCTGTTCTGGATGGAAGACTTCGTCTCGGTGCTTCAGACCGTCCTTCGTTCCGACTGGAGGGGAGTGCTGCACCTCGGGAACGGCGAGGCCTGCCTTCTCTCGCAGATGGCGGCGGAAGCGGCGGGCCTGCTGAAAGCTTCCAGCGTCCCGGAGCTGACGGGTGGTTCGGGCCCCGCCTCCTTCTGGGAAGCGACGGGGTCTAACGCGGCGCTGGACTGCCAGAAGTTCACCCAGCTGAGCGGCAGGCGTCTCCGAGACTGGCGAGTGGCCATGGCAGCGACCTTTGCAGGCCCAGGAGGGTCGTGAGGTGGCGGCCATTTTTGTGACAGGGGGCACGGGGTACCTCGGGGCGAACCTGGTGGCATGCCTAGCCGAGAAAGGAGAGGAGGTGGTCGTCCTGGCCAGGGACCCGTCGCGGGTCCGGATGCCCTTCCCGTCTATTCGGGTTTCCCGGGGAGATGTGTTGGATCTGGAATCGTTGAGGCGGGGGCTGGAGGGATGCGACCGAGTGTTCCACGCCGCTGCCCATGTCAAGGTGTGGGACCGCGACCCTCACCGGTTCGAGGCCGTCAACGTTGGGGGATTGCGCAACCTCCTCCAGGCCGCCCGGGAACGAGAGGTCTCGCGAATTGTTTACACGAGCTCGTTCATCGCCCTGGGGCCCACCGATGGGAGCACCGGAGACGAGAACTGGAATCCCCCAGGGCGCACGTTTCACAACGAATACGAGCGAACCAAAGCGCTCGGGGATCTGCTGGCCCGAGGAGAAGCTTCGAGGGGAGCTCCTCTGGTGATTCTTTATCCGGGGGTAGTTTACGGACCAGGTCCGCTTACCCCCGGTAATCTGGTCGGACAAACGGTGACGGATTTTCTTGCTCGGCGCCTCCCGGGGCTCCTGGGTGCCGGCGACCGGAGATTCTGTTATGCGTACGTCGCCAATGTGGTCGATGGGCACATCTTGGCGATGAGAGAGGCCCGGTTAGGGAGTCGCTACATTCTGGGGGGAGAGAATCGGACACTGAGAGAACTTTTCGGTGAGCTGGGGCGGCTTACCGGCGTGCCTGCCCCCACGCGTCGAATTCCGTACTCCCTCGCGGAGCTCGCGGGACGGTGCCACCGCTGGCGCGCAAACCTCACAGGCAAGGAACCGCCGATCACCGATGAAGTGGTGCGCATCTACCGCCACGATTGGGCCTACACGAGCAGGAGGGCGGAAGAGGATCTTGGTTATACGGTCACTCCCCTGTCCCAGGGGCTTGAGCAGACCGTGCGAGCCTTGCAGGCGGAGGCACCACGAGCGACTGGATGATATCCGAAGGCTTGAGGAAGTCGATTCATGTTCTCATGGGCGGATTCGCCCTTCTCCTGCGTGTCCTTCCCTGGTGGGCCGCCGCATGCTTGGCGGCGGTAGCGGTTGCATCCAACGCCACCTGGATCCCGAAGCTCGGGGGAGGCCGTCTCATGCGCCAGGAGGAACGAGAGTCCCTCCTCAAGTCGGGAGTCTGGCTCTACTCCTTCTCGGTCCTGGTGCTGATTCTCATTTTTCGCCAGCATCTGGAAATTGTCGCTTGTGCCTGGGGAATCCTCGCTTTCGGTGACGGCTTTGCCACCCTGGCAGGGAAAGGATTGGAAGGCCCGCGGCTGCCCTGGAACCCAAAAAAAAGTTGGGTCGGCTCGACAGCGTTTGTTTTGTCGGGAACTATGGGAGGCGCGGTCTTCATGCACTGGGTGGCGGGGCGGGGGAGCCATCCGCCTACCTGGGGGCGTGTGCTTGTGCTCTCCGGGGCTGCGGCCCTGGCCTGTGCCGCTGTGGAGAGCCTTTCCCTGAAACTCAATGACAACCTCTCCGTTCCTTTCCTTGCCGCCGGACTGGTCGCATCTCTGGACAAGGTGGACCCGACTCTCTTGAGAGAATCGGCGCTGCCCCCGTGGCGCGACTTCTTGCTGGCGATTCTAGTGAACCTGATCGTCGCACTCGCGGCTCGCGCGTCAGGGGCGGTCTCCTGGTCCGGCGTGGCTGGAGGCCTTGCGGTCGGGCTCACCACGGCAATCTTCGGAGGAATTCCGGCTTTCGGTGTTCTCACCTTCCAATTCTTGCTTGCCAGCGCCGCCACGAAGCTAGGCTACGCCGGCAAGGCGGCACGGGGAATTGCTCAGGAAAAGGGGGGTGCCCGCGGGGCGGTGCACGCGTTCGCGAACTGCTCGGTTGGCGCCTACCTGGCATTTCTCGCCAGCTCCGTTCCCTCGCCGCTTAAGGAGGCCCTCTGGCTCGCTTTCGTGGCCTCCTTGGCCACGGCCGTCTGTGACACACTCGGCTCCGAGATCGGGCCGCTGGCTCGAGGAAATCCATTCCTGCTTACACACCTCAGGCGGGTCCCCGCCGGGACTCCGGGGGCAGTCTCCTTCCTGGGGACGGCGGCAGGTGGTGTGGGCGCGCTTCTGGTTGGGAGCGTGGCTGCCCTGCTGCGGGTGATCCCTGCCGCGTGGGTCGGCTTCGTTGGGGTGGCTGCTCTTCTGGGGACCTTCCTCGAATCCCTTCTGGGAGCGACTCTCGAGGCACGGAATCTCGTGGAGAGCGAGACCATCAACTTTATTCGTGAAGCCTTGGCACGCTTTGGGGGAGCCCTCGTCGTCGAGCCCGTTTGGGCTCGCGAGCCCGCTTTCTCGCTGGAAGACTTTCCTGGTCTTCTCCCGGCCGTTCACGCTGCTGCCGCCGCTCTTGGGAGTGATCTCCGGTGCACTCACCGCCTTCGGCTCCGCTCACAATCCGGACCCGCAACATCGGGTGAACTTGAGTCTTCTTGCCACCGTGACCCTGGGGTCCCTCTGCGCAGCGTTTCTGAACGCCGCGTCCAACGGTATTAACCAAGTCTATGACCTGGAGATCGATCGAAGGAACAAGCCGACCCGGCCCTTAGTGTCTGGGGCCATCTCCCTGGGGGAAGGGTGGTGGTTCTCCGTGGCTCTCTATGCTCTTGCCATAGTGCCAACCTGGCTCGTGGTGGTTTACCCTTATGGGGGCTTCCTAGAAAAAGCGGCGGCTCCGTTGCCACGGCACGAGTGCTTCTTCATCTATCTCGCAGGCCTGATTCTGACCCTGGTCTACTCCGTTCCCGCCTTTGGGAGGACGAAGCGGAATGGATTTTGGGCCAACGTCACCATCGCTATCCCCCGCGGCTGTCTGCTCAAGGTAGCAGGATGGTCCATGGTGGCCAGCGTCCACCATCTGGAGCCCTGGTACATCGGCACGATTTTTCTATTGTTCCTGCTGGGGGCAAGCACGACCAAGGATTTCTCGGACATGGAGGGAGACAAGGCCCACGGATGTATTACCTTGCCCATCCGGTACGGGGTGCGGAGAGCCGCCTGGTTCATCACGCCCTTCTTCGTCCTCCCGTGGCTTCTGATGCCCATCGGTGCGGCCCTGCGGAATCCCCTAAACCCCGCACAGCGTCTGCTGACCGGCAATCCCGTGATGCTGACTCTCGTCGGGACCGTTCTGGTAGTTTGGGGCACCTACACCTCCTATCTGGTGATCCGGCAACCCGAGGAGTTGGCCACGAGCGAAAACCATCCCTCGTGGACCCACATGTACCTGATGATGATGTTCGCGCAGGTGGGGTTCTCGGTTGCGTACCTGTTTTGAGCGTGCGGCTTTCCCGTCGACGACCGTAGGCCTCCTCTTCACCTGGCGAATACTCGCCTGCCTGCTGGTCCTGCCGCTTCTTGACACCCCCGCGCAGGGGGACCCTGCATCGCGGGAGACGACGCTGGTTTTGTTGTCCCTGGACGGGGTGCGGCATGATTATCCCGAACGAGTGAAAGGTGGCGCCTTCGAAAAACTGGCGCGGGAAGGATCTCGCGCCGATCGGCTCATTCCTCCCTTTCCGGCCTCCACATTTCCCGCCCATGCGACGCTGGCCACGGGCTGCTATCCCGAGCGGCACGGCATTCTAAACAGCAGGTTTCTCGACACCCGCAGGGGCGAGTACGACCGGTCGGAGGATCCGGGGTGGTTGGCCTGCGAGCCGATCTGGATCACGGCAGAGAGGCAAGGGTTGAAGTCGGCAGTGCTGAATTGGAGCGGTTCGTTCGGACAGTGGGGTGGAAGGGCCGCCACGTACCACGAGGTGGGCTTTCAGCCGCGCGATAATCAGGGGGCCATCGACCAGGTTCTCGATTGGCTACGCCTGCCGCCGGCCGCCCGGCCCAGGCTCGTGGCCGCCTACCTGGCGGGGGCTGACCACGAGGGGCACGAGGGGGGACCGGACTCCGTGGCAGTGAATCGAAAACTCCAATCTCTGGATCGCCTGCTTAGCAGGCTGCTTCGCGGGATCGAAGGAATTCCGGAATCGGAGGCCTTCCAGGTGATGCTGGTGTCGGACCATGGGATGGCCACACGGAGGGGATGGTTGGATCCTCAAGCTGCACTTGCGGGCGCCCATGTGACCCAGCGTACGTTCACGTCGGGTGGTACGGCGAATGTCTATCTGGGCCAGAGAGAAGACCGGGAACGAGCGGTGAAAGCCCTTTCCGGACTGCCGGGACTGGAGATCTTCTTTGCCAATACCCTGCCTCAGGATCTGCGCTATTCGTTCCCCGGAAGAACCGGTGACCTGATTCTGTTGGCGCCGGTGGGTGTGGAGCTAGGCAGGGAGCGGGGCCCGGATCGAAGACGCAGGGGAGGTGTTCACGGCTACCGTGGAACCGCGGAGGAGATGGGGGGAATCTTCTACGGCTGGGGGACTGCCTTTCAGAGGGGCGCGAAGATTTCGAGCGTCGAGGCGGCGGAGATCTATTCGCTGGCCTGCGCTGTTCTGGGAATTCGACCCTCACCCCAGGCCCAGGGAAGGGTTCCTCTTGGGTTGCTCATGACTCAGGAAGAGGGGAAGGTTTCGACCCGGGGTCGGAGGTGACCGCGTCCGTGGCGATGCGCGCCACCCGCACTTGCGCCGGTCTCAGCACCTGCCCGCCCATCTGGTATCCCCGCCGGACCTCCTCTACGATCGTGTTGTCCTCACTCGGCGTGGCGGCGCCGGTGACCTCCACGGCCTCGGCGAGGTGGGGGTCGTAAGGGGTTCCCACGAGCACCATGGGCTCCACGCCCTGCCGGGCCAGGGTCGACAGAAACTGGTCCCGGACCTTGAGAATCCCCTCGCGCAGGGCTGCCGGGTCGCTCTGGGTGGCGGCGGAAGCCGCCCCCCGGTCGAGGCTGTCCATCACTTCCAGCATGGCATTCAACCAGCTCTCCATCTCGGCTCGTGATCGGCGTTCTGATTCCCGCTTGAGACGGGCACGGAAATCGTCCGCCTCGGCCTCCCGTCGGCGCAGCAGATTTAGCCCCTCCGCGAGCTTTGCCTCCGCTGCCCGAGCCCTTTCCTCCAATTCCACGACGAGGCTGGGGTGGCGCGGCTCGGGGATCGAGTCCTGCGGTTCCTTTCCGGACGGGTTCTCGTAGTTCGGGCGTCGGTCTGTAACGCGGAAGGGAATGGAACTCGTCGACTCGGGGGGAGTCTTGGTTCTGTCCATGGCGAAAAACCTCAGGGGCGACCCAGCAGCCGCCGAATCCTCTCAGGGATGGGAGGGTGGGTGCTGAAGAGATTCATGAGCGTGACCGCCGAGAAGGGCTTCACAATGAAAAGGTGGCTTGTCGTGGGACCTCCGGCTGCCAGCATAGGGACCCGCTTGGATTGTTGGTCCAGCTTCTCCAGTGCCCGAGCCAGACCATAGGGGTGTCCGGCCAATTCCGCTCCGGTGGCGTCGGCCTGGTACTCCCTCGAACGCGAAACGGCCATTTGGATCAGCATCGCGGCAACCGGGGCGACGATGGCAGCCACCAGGAGTCCCATGAAAGAGTTGTCGCGGTTGCTGTCGCGACGATCTCCCATGCCCCCGAAAATCGCGGTCCACTTGGCCATGTTTGCAAGGAACATGACGGCTCCCGCCAGTGTGGCGGCGACAGAACTGATGAGAATGTCCCGGTTTTTCACGTGACTCAGCTCATGGGCCAGTACGCCTTCCATCTCCTCGTCGTTCAGCAGTTCCAGGATGCCCTGGGTGACAGCCACCGCCGCATGGTCCGGGTTCCGGCCGGTGGCGAAGGCGTTAGGGGCTCGCTCGGGCACCATGTAGAGGCGCGGCATGGGAAGAGAGGACCTGGCACAGAGTCGCTCGACGATAGAGTACAGCCTAGGGGCCTCTTCCCGTGAGATCGGTCGAGCTCCAGTGGCAGCCAGCACCATCTTGTCCGAAAACCAGTACGAGAAGAAATTCATGCCCGCGGCGAGAGCCAGGGCCAGGGCGGCGCCGCTTCGTCCGCCGAAATAACCTCCCACGGCCACGATCAAAATCGTGAGGAGGCCCAGAAGAAACGCTGTTTTCATCGCATTAATCATGAAGTGGAATCTCCGGGGTCATAGAAGCACGCCATCAGCGCACATCCACCCTGATTTGCCTGGATTGAGTCTCCGCCTTTTTGGGCAAGATCACCTCCAGGACTCCGTTTTTTAGCTCCGCCTGGATCGCCGTCTGGTTGAGGGTGCGGGGAAGGGTGAAGCTCCGACAAAACTTGCCGATTGGCCGCTCGATCCTGTGGAAGTCCTCCCGGCGAGCGGCGGGATCGAAAATCCTTTCTCCCTTGAGCGTCAGCCGGTCGTTTTCGATTTTCAGCTCAATCTGCTCAATCGAAATGCCGGGCAGGTCCGCCCGAAGCACGATCCGATCTGGCGTTTCCTGAATGTCCACGGCAGGGGACCAACTCCCTTCCTGGATCTCTTCCTCCCGTCCATCACTTCGCAAGAAAGTCTGGTCGAACATCTGGTTCATCCGCTCCTGAAGCTTCGACAGGTCCCGGAAGGGATCTCGTACGATGCTCATGTCGCCCTCCTGGGAGCATCGGCGGCCGCTCCCGTCGCTCTTGACGCGTCTTGCAGGGTGTCCGGAGTCTACCGGTACCCTAGATTGCGGTCAAACTCTCTGCTCCGCTGTCATGCCGCCCTTTCGAAGACGAGGTCGCTACCTTTTGCGTTTAAGTTCACGTTCACACGGTCGCCGGATTTCAGCCTCCCGGAAAGCAATTCCACGGACAATGGATCCAGGATGGCCCGCTGAATGGCCCGCTTCAGCGGCCGGGCACCAAAATCGGGGTCGTATCCGATCCGGGCCAGGTACTCCTTGGCTCGAGGCGTCACTGAGAGAGCGAGCTTCCGGTCCGACAGGGAGTGCTCCACCCGGGCGAGCTGAATATCGACGATTCGGCTCAGGTCCTCACGGGTCAGAGGATCGAAACGCACGATCTCGTCGATGCGATTCAAAAACTCCGGCCGAAAATGCTTCCGGAGTTCAGCGATCAACTCCCTCTCCCCGTCCCGGCGAGCGCCGGTGGCGGGGAGAGGGATGTTGGATGTCATAATCACCAGCGTGTTTCTGAAATCTACCACCCGACCCTGGCCATCGGTCAGGCGACCATCGTCGAGAAGCTGTAGAAATACGCCGAACACTTCCGGATGGGCTTTCTCTATCTCGTCGAAGAGCACCACCGTGTAAGGACGCCGGCGCACGGCTTCTGTGAGCTGGCCCCCTTCTTCATACCCCACATATCCCGGGGGGGCGCCGATGAGCCGCGCCACGGCGTGCCGCTCCGTGTACTCAGACATGTCTATGCGCACCATGGCCCGCTCGTCGTCGAACAGGTTCTCGGCCAGAGCCTTGGCCAGTTCGGTCTTGCCGACCCCGGTGGGACCGATGAAGATGAAGGATCCGAGGGGACGGTTCGGGTCCTGAATTCCGGCGCGGGCGCGGCGCACGGCATTGGAGACCGCTGCAATGGCACCTGGCTGGCCCACCACGCGGCGCGCGAGCCGCTCCTCGAGACCCAGGAGCCTTTCCACTTCTCCGCGGAGCAACCGCGAGACCGGGATCCCGGTCCACTTCGCCACGATTTCGGCCACGTCCTCCTCGTCCACCTCTTCCTTGAGCATCTTCTGTTCTCTCTGCAGATCGTTCAGCCGCTGGTTGGCCTCGCCAAGCCTTTTCTGCAGCGCCTGCAAGGTACCGTACTTGAGCTCGGCTGCTCTGCCCAGGTTTCCCTCTCGTTCGGCCTTTTCAGCCGCCATGCGGGCGTTTTCCGACTCTTCCTTGAGGGTGCGGATTTCCTGAATGACTTTCTTCTCCGCCTCCCAGTGGGCGCGCATCCGATCCCGCTGCTCCCCGAGCTGAGCCAACTCCGCCGCCAGTTTCTCGAGACGCTCCCGGGAGGCGGGATCCTTCTCCTTCTTGAGAGCTTCCCGCTCGATCTCCAGCTGTACGATACGGCGCTGGATCTCGTCGATCTCCGTGGGGAGGGAGTCAATCTCAATACGCAGCCGGGAGGCGGCCTCGTCAATCAGATCGATGGCCTTGTCGGGCAAAAACCGCTCGGAGATGTAGCGGTGGGAAAGGGTGGCGGCAGCGATGAGCGCCGAATCCTGGATCCGCACCCCGTGATGCAGCTCATAACGCTCCTTGAGTCCGCGGAGAATGGCGATGGTGTCTCCTACCGTCGGTTCCTTAACCAAAACGGGCTGAAAGCGCCTCTCCAACGCGGCGTCCTTCTCGATGTGCTTCCGATATTCGTCCAGTGTGGTGGCCCCCACGCAGCGCAGCTCGCCGCGCGCCAGGGCTGGCTTGAGCATATTGGAAGCGTCGATGGCCCCTTCCGCGGAGCCAGCCCCGACGAGAGTATGGAGCTCGTCGATGAAGAGGATTACCGAACCCTGGGATTCGTAGATCTCCTTCAGCACAGCTTTGAGGCGATCTTCGAATTCGCCCCGGTACTTGGCTCCTGCGATGAGTGCACCCAGATCCAGCGCCACGAGTCGCTTGTTCTTCAGCGTTTCGGGGATGTCCCCATCGACAATTCGCAGCGCCAACCCTTCTACGATGGCGGTCTTGCCCACTCCCGGCTCGCCGATGAGAACCGGGTTGTTCTTGGTGCGTCGGGAGAGGACTTGAATCACACGGCGGATCTCATCGTCCCGGCCGATGACTGGATCGAGCTTTCGCTGTTTGGCCAGAGCGGTGAGGTCCCTTCCATAACGGACCAGGGCTTGGTACTTCCCTTCGGGTTCGGGGTCCGTGACACGCTGGTGGCCGCGCACGACCTTGAGAGAGCTAAGGAGGCCCTGGGGATCCAGGCGGAGGCTGCGGAAGAGAGAGGCCAGACTCCCGGGCGACTGGACGGCTGCCATGAAAAGGTGCTCGGAACTGACGTAGTCATCGGCAAAACGAGAGGCGATTTCCACCGCCGATTCAAGAACTCGCTGGAGCTCCTCCGAGAGCCTCGGCTCGATGCCCGACCCGCTGACTTGTGGGTACTTCAGGAGCAGCTGCCGGACGCCTGCCTCAAGGGAGGTCCTGTCCGTCCCCATCTGGTCCAGGAGGGAAGGGACAACTCCATCAGGCTGAGAAATCAAGGCGAGGACAAGATGTTCGATCGTGATGGCCTGGTGGCCCATGGAAGCGGCCAATCGCTGACTTTCGGACAAAGCCTCGCGAGCCTTGTTCGTGAATTTCTCAAAATTTATCAATAGGTTACCTCGTCTTCTTCCATTTAGTCAGGCCATAGTATAAAAGTTTAGTCTAAGATAGTCAACTAAGTTTTTCAGGGGTTCGTATATGAACGACTGTTTCTTGGCGTTTGCGCTCACCAGAATGATGTAATAGGATGCCGCTCCCACACTGTAGCAGAGCTGCCGGCCAGGATGAAACCTGTCGCTCATGGCTCCATACCGTCCTGGCCCTCCGGGGGATTTGATTGAAACCCGACCTTTGTCAAGCCGACCCCGAGATAGCCCGTGCGGTAACCGATGAAATCCTCCGACAGGAAGGGAATATCAATCTCATCGCCTCGGAGAATTACGTCAGCGAAGCAGTCCTCCAGGCCATGGGATCGGTCTTCACGAACAAGTATGCCGAGGGCTATCCTGGGAAAAGATATTACGGCGGCTGCGGCTTCGCGGACGTCGTGGAATCGCTGGCGGTGGAGAGAGCAAAGCTGCTTTTCGGAGCGGAGCACGCGAATGTCCAGCCCCACTCCGGCGCGCAGGCCAACATGGCGGTCTACTTCGCGGCCTTGAGGCCCGGCGAGACGGTCCTCGGCATGGGCCTTCCCCACGGGGGCCATCTCACCCACGGCCATCCGCTCAATTTTTCAGGGGCCTATTTCAAGGTGGTTCCTTACGGTGTCACGCGGGGGACCGAGCTTCTGGACTACGACGAAATGGAGCGGACGGCGCACGAACACTCTCCCCGCCTCATAGTGGTGGGGGCGAGCGCCTATTCACGGGTCATCGATTTTCCCCGCGTGCGGCGCATCGCCAATGAGTGCGGCGCCAAGGTGCTGGCGGACGTGGCACATTATGCGGGTCTCATTGCAGCGGGGGAATACCCGAGTCCTGTCCCCCACGCCGAATTTGTGACCCTCACCACGCATAAAACACTCCGTGGTCCCCGGGGCGGGATGATTCTGTGCGAGGAACGATTTGCTAAGGAAATCGATCGCGCTGTCTTTCCAGGGATTCAGGGAGGTCCTCTGGTGCACATGATCGCCGCGAAAGCGGTGGCGTTCCGGGAGGCACTCACCGACGGCTTCCGCCAGGACCAGGCCGCTACGATTCGAAATGCGAGAAGGCTGGCCGAAACCGTGGGCCGGCGAGGCTACCGCATCATCTCGGGTGGGACCGACTGCCATTTGTTCATGATCGATGTGTTCCTGAAGGGGATGACGGGCCAGCAGGCGGAGAACATTCTCGGGAAAGTGGGAATCGCGGTGAATAAGAATGTCATTCCCTTTGACACCAATCCTCCCCTGAAGGCGAGTGGCCTCAGGATCGGCACTCCCTCGGTGACGACCCGTGGCATGAGAGAAAAGGAGATGGAGGAAATTGGAAACCTGCTCGCCGATGTCCTGGAGTATGAGGGCAGTCCCGAAGCCCTGGAGCGTTCCCGAGGACAGGTTCTGGATCTCTGCAAGCGCTTCCCCTTCTACCGGGACCTCGTAGGGCGATTCCACTATCCCTCCTCCGGATGTGGGGCCCGTGGCTGAAGGAGCTCTCGGCAGGACCCTTTATCTCGTCGACGGCACCTCCAATATTTTCCGCGCGTTCTATGCGATCCGTGGACTGACCAGTCCCTCTGGACGCCCCACCAACGCCACCTTCGGTTTCACCCAGATGCTGCGGAAGCTTCTGCAGGAACAGCACCCGGAATTCATCGCAGTGGCGTTCGACCGTCCTGAACCGACGCACCGCCACGAGCTGTTTCCCACCTACAAGGCCAACCGCCAGGCTCCTCCCGAGGATTTAGTTGATCAGATCCCGGACATCGAAAAGGTCTGCCGGGTGCTCGGAGTCCCGACGGTGGAATTGGCTGGCTATGAGGCGGATGACTTGATGGCGACCCTGGCGAGAAAGGCGACTGCGGAAGGATTCCGAGTGATCCTCGTTTCATCGGACAAGGACCTTCTACAGCTGGTGGGGGACACGGTGAGCGTCCTCCATCCCTCTCGAGGGGAGCTTCTGGATCGGGAAGGAGTGAAGAGACGTTTCGGTGTCTTCCCTGAGCAGGTGGTGGATGTACTGGCTCTCATGGGAGATGCGAGCGACAACGTCCCCGGCGTCCCCGGCATTGGCGAGAAAGGGGCGCGGGAACTCGTCGCGACCTACGGAAATCTAGAGGAATGCCTCCGTCATGCGTCGGAAATCTCCCGCAAGACGTACCGGGAAAACCTCCTCAAATACCAAGGCCAGGCTCGGATGAGCCGAGACCTGGTTACCGTTCACAGGGATGTTCCTGTGGAGTGGGCCCTGGATCGCTATCGCAGGCGGGAGCCTACTCCCGAAGAGGCTCGCCGGCTATTCCAGGAGCTCGGTTTCAGCAAGTTAGCAGAAGAAATCGGGCAGAGTGCTCTCCCGGAAGATTCCCAGACACCCCCACCGAGCCGGGAGCTGATCGTGAAATGGGTCCACGACCACGAAGAGCTCAAGGACATCGTCAAGCAGGGGGTGGGTCACGGCCATGGCGCTCTCATGCCGATCCTCTCGTCGGCGGAACCGATGCGAGCAGGGCTGCTCGGTATGGGAATCTCAGTGGCCGCGGGCGCCGCCTACTTTGTCCCACTGGATGTCCGAAAGGAATCCGGATTGCCCGGCGTCTCTGAGCAGGGCTTGGTGGAATCGCTCAAGGAATTCTTGGAAAACCCGGAGGTCGCCAAGCTCTCGGAAGATCTCAAGTCTCTTCAGGTATACCTTCTCCGCCGTGGCGTCAAACTTCAGGGGGGGAAGGTGGACACCACCCTGATCGCCTATCTCCTAGATCCCGAAGGGACAGACTACAGCTTGGAAAGGCTCGAGGCCTCGTTGCTGGCCCAGTCCCCCTTAGTAGGCCCACCGAGTGCGCTTCTCTCCTCGTGGGAGAAGCGAGCCAGCCAGACCACGAGGGCCTGTCAGGTTCTTCTAGAGCTTGAGGGTCCTCTGATCCATCGTCTTCGGGAGAAGGGTCTGGATCGTCTCTATAGGGAGTTGGAGCTGCCACTGACTTCCGTACTTGCCGAGATGGAATATACCGGGGTACGCATCGACTCGGGCTTTTTGAACGAGCTGGGGGTGAAGTGGAAGAGCGAGTTACGGGAAATTGAGGCCCGCATTCACACCTTGGCCGGTATGGAATTCAACATCCAGTCACCGCGGCAGCTGGGGCGGGTGCTCTTTGAGAAACTGGGGTTGACGCCAGGCCGAAGGACCGAAAAGGTGAAGTCCTTCTCGACCGGAGTGGATGTCATGGAAAGTCTCGCCAATTCCCATCCGCTACCCGCCGCCGTCCTGGAATATCGCAGTCTTTCCAAGCTACTCTCGACCTATGTGGAGGCGCTGCCCGATCTCGTGAATCCCGAGACCGGAAGAGTACACGCCTCATTCAACCAAACCGCGGCAGCCACGGGGCGCCTCTCCAGCAGCGATCCCAATCTCCAGAACATCCCCAACCGGACCGATCGCGGTAAGCAGATCCGCAAGGCTTTCATCGCGCAGGAAGGATGGCTCATTTTGACCGCCGACTATTCCCAGATCGAGCTCCGGGTCCTGGCTCATCTGGCAAAGGACGAGGAGATGATCGACGCCTTCCGCTCCGGGGAGGACATCCACCGGCGCACCGCTGCAGAAGTGCTCGGGGTGGCCCCCGGCCTGGTGACCCCACAGATGAGGCACCAGGCTAAGGCAATCAATTTCGGAATTCTTTACGGCATGGGGCCGTTTCGGCTGTCACGGGAATTGGGCGTGTCCCAGGCTGCCGCCAAGCGGTACATCGAGGAGTACTTCCAGAGATTCCGGGGAGTGAAGCGCTATATCGAGCAAGTCGTCCAATCGGCGGAACAAACGGGGGCTGTCTCGACCCTTTTCGGCAGGATCCGACCAGTACCCGAGATTAAGAGCCGCAATGTCAACCAGCGGAACCAAGGAGTCCGCGTAGCAGTGAACACCACGGTCCAGGGGACGGCGGCGGACTTGATCAAGATGGCGATGTTGCAACTGGACCGTCGCCTGAAAAAGCATGCGCTGCGGAGCCGATTGCTCATCCAGGTGCATGACGAGTTGGTGCTGGAAGTCCCGGAGACGGAATTGGCAGAAACCGGTGGGCTGGTACGGGAGAGCATGGAGGGTTGCTGTTCCCTGGAGGTGCCCTTGGTGGCAGAGGTCCGCAGTGGCAGCAACTGGCTGGACACGAAGTGACCGGGCCATGGGGTGAAGCACCGTGGATGATTGACTCCGGCGCGGGTGAGTCTAGATTATCCGGTGTGCCCCTTTCCGGGCGCAGTGTAAAGGAGAAGTCTTGCCTCAGGCGACTGACAAAAAAAGTCATGCACATGCCCCAAGGGTCGAGGGCGAATGGGGGATGCCGGCCGGAATCCTGGTTGTGGACGACGAGGCAGCCATCCGGGACCTCCTCTCCGAGGGACTGAGGGATATGGGCTATGATTGCGCCGTAGCCTCCAACGGCTTTGAGGCCCTGGACCATTTGAAGCGCCGCCAGTTTTCCTTAGTGCTCAGCGACATTGACATGCCTACCATGGACGGGGTGAAGCTGCTCCAGACCGTCAGGGAGGCTTACCCTGATGTCGAAGTGGTGATGATCACCGGCGTGGTGGATGTGGAGGTCGCACTACGAGCCATGCGCATGGGGGCCAAT
This sequence comes from Acidobacteriota bacterium, assembly GCA_003222305.1. Lineage (GTDB taxonomy): Bacteria > Acidobacteriota > Polarisedimenticolia > Gp22-AA2 > AA152 > AA152. The sequence continues at coordinate 40,162 of QHVQ01000026.1, forward strand.
GATTACCTCACCAAACCCTTCAACTTGGAGGAAGTCAGGCTCACGGTGGAGAATGCTCTGGAGAAGCGCCGCCTGGTTAAGGAGAATCGAGAGTATCAGAGGAACCTGGAAGCGAAGGTCGAGGAGCGCACGGTGGAGCTGGTGCTGAAGCGCCGAGAAATCGAGGATCTCTACGAGAGGCTCCAAGTCTCCTATGAGACGACCCTGGAGGCGCTGGCCGCCGCCCTCGATACCCGCGACACGGAAACGCAGGGACACTCGGTCCGTGTCTCGGATTACACAGTGGTCATTGCCCGTCGCATGGGGGTGGAAGACCCGGAGCTGACCGAGATCCGCCGGGGGGCCCTACTGCACGATGTCGGAAAGATCGGTATTTCCGACGCCGTGCTCAGAAAACCCGGGAAACTCAGCCCTGAAGAATGGATAGAAATGAGGAAGCACCCCGAAATCGGCTACCGGATCTTGTCGGGGATCAAATTCCTCGAGAAATCACTCCCCATAGTCATTGCCCATCAAGAGCGATATGACGGATCCGGATATCCGCGGGGCCTGAAGGGGGAGGAAATTCCACTAGGTGCCCGAATTTTTGCTGTCGTGGATACTCTGGACGCCATGACCTCGGACCGGCCTTACCGCAGGGCCTTGAGCTACGAGACTGCCAGGCAGGAAATCATTCGGAACTCGGGAATCCAATTCGATCCGAGTGTGGTGGAAGTTTTTCTCTCCATCCCGCCGGACGACTGGAAGGCCGTTCATGGCCGAAATCCGGACCGCCGCGATCCCGCACGCGCCAGCTAACCCCTGCCGGGCCCCAGGCCTCGGTTGAGTCTCGGATCCAGCCAGTCCCGGATCGAGTCGCCAAGAAAATTGAAACTCAGCACGGCCAGCATGATCGCTGTTCCCGGATAAAGGATCAGGTGTGGAGCGTCGAAGAGGTGTTGGCTTCCGCTGCGCAACATGCTGCCCCAGCTGGCCTGGGGCGGGGGGAGTCCCAGGCCAAGAAAACTCAGTCCAGCCTCGGAGAGAATGACCCCGGCCATTCCCACCGTGGCCTGCACGATAATGGGACCCGAGATGTTGGGCAGCAGGTGGAATAGCAGAATCCGATCCCATCGTGCGCCGGCAGCCCTCGCCGAGAAAACGTACTCCATCTCCCGGGTCTTCAGAATTTGGGCTCGCGCCAGCCGCGCGTATCCCACCCAGCCGATGAGACAGAGGGCAAGCACCAAGTTACCTTCTCCCGGCCCCAGCACTGCCACCAAGGAGATCGCTAGGAGAATGCTAGGAAACGCCATGAGGATATCGACACCCCGCATGATCACATCGTCCACCCAACCCCCAGCGAATCCTGCGACTGTCCCTAGGGTGAGACCGACCAGGGTTGAGGAAGAGACCACCACGAAGCTCAGAAAGAGTGAGATCCTGGCGCCGAAGATCAGTCGCGAGGCGATGTCTCGGCCCAGCTCGTCGAGCCCAAGCGGATGCAGGGCTGAGGGCACGTCGAAGCGACGGGACAGATCCTGGGATCCGACCGGATAGGGTGCCAAGAGTGGTGCCCCCAGTGCCAAGACCACCATGACTGCAAGAACTGTCGAACCCGACAGCCCAAGAGGATCGTGCCAGAGGTGGTATCGGAGGGAAGCGAAGGCCCCAATCCTCCGCCGGGGAGGGAGGTCATCCATGGCGAACCCGCGGATCGAAGACGGCATAGGCAAGATCGGTCGCAAGATTCACCAAGACGTACGTCAAGGCAATTATGAGGATGCATCCCTGTACGAGTGGATAATCCCGTGTCTCGATGGCTTGGATTGTCAGCCGCCCCAGACCTGGCCAGCCGAACACGGTCTCGGTGATGACGGCTCCAGTGAGTAGAACGCCCAGTTGAAGGCCGAGCACTGTCAGCACCGGGACAAAGGCATTTCTGAGGGAATGCCTGAGTACAACCCTCCACTTTCCTAACCCTCTGGCCGCAGCAGCCACGCAGTATGGGCTTGCAATCTCTTCCAGCAAACTGGCCCGGATCATCCGGGCGAGAATAGCGGCCAGCGCCGTGCCCAACGCGACAGAGGGAAGTACGATCGCCGAGGGCTCTTCCATTCCCGAGACAGGAAACCAATCGAGGCGCACCGAAAATACCAGGATGAGCAAGGGTCCGACCCAGAAATTGGGGAGCGAGAGTCCCAACAAGGAGAGGGTCGTCGCCATGCGGTCCCAGGCCGTGCCGCGGTGCACTGCGGCGATAAGCCCCGCGGGAAAAGCGACGACACAGGCCAACAGCATGCTGGCACCTGTCAAGACGAGGGTCGCAGGATAACGGCTGAGGATGAGACTGCGGACGGGCTCCCTGTATCGAAGGGATTCCCCCAGATCTCCCGAGGCCGCGTGTCGCAGGAATTGGGCGTACTGGTTCACCAGTGGCCTGTCCAAGCCGAGCCGTGTGCGCAGGTCAGACACATCGGTGGCAGTGGCCCCTTCCCCCAGCATAACCTGGACAGGATCTCCGGGGATTAAGTGAATGAGGGAAAAGACCAGGGTGCAGACGCCCAGGAGCACCGGGGCGGAGAGGAGTAATCTGCGGAGAAGAAAAGATTTCAATGTGCTCGACACCGGCAAGAAAACGCGCGCATCATAACATAGGCTCCGCGGCTAGGCAGGAGATCGCGAATCCTTGACTCCACACCGCAGATTCTTTATATTGCCCGCCGTCCGAGCCACAAATCCACGGACGGAAAGGGCTGCAGCCCTCCCGCCCGCTCGAAAAGCGGGACCCACTCAGGCATGAAGAAGCCATTCGTACTCCTAACCCTTGTATTCCTGATGACGGGTTTCCAGACAGAGGAAATCCGCTCCCAGGAAGCGGGCGCTCCCGCGGTTGGCCTTGAGCAGCTGCTTAAGAGATTCAATGAAAGCCAGCAGGCAGTCCAGAGTCTCACAGCCAACTTTAGCGAGCGCAAGAATCTCAGCCTTCTGGCCAAGCCAGTGGTCGCGAATGGAACTTTCCTGTATTCAAAGCCAGGGCGAATCAAATGGGAATACTCCGAGCCGGAACCCCGGATCTTCCTGATCACCGAGAATCGCTTTGTGGCTTATTACCCCAACCAGAAACGTGCGGAGGAAGTACCCCTGAGCAAGCTGGCCGGCAGGAGAGTTTTCCGGGTCTTCGGAATCGGGCAGACCTCCGAGGACCTGGAGAAATTCTTCGACATATCGCAGACGGACCCTGGGGAGGAGAAGGGCACCTATCTCCTGGTGCTGACGCCCAAGCGCCGCCGTGTCAAGGATCGGTTACAACTGGTTCGCTTCTGGGTCGATGCGAAAACCTACCTACCCCGCAGACTGGAGTACCTGGAGTCCGACGGCGATTCCACGCTACTGACTTTCGCGAACTTGCGTCTCAATCCTGACATTGCCGAGGCGCGATTCAACGTGCACATTCCTGAAGATGTCCAGGTCAGCAATACCTTCACCGGGTTCGATGGTTCGGGTCTGAGCCACTGAATAGGTTCCGTCCCTTCGCGCCTCCCAAGACCCTTGTTCCGCCTTCACCCGCGTCGGGGGCCTCTCCCTGAAAATGAAAAACCCCTCCGGCCCCCAAGGAGGGCACCGGAGGGGTAGCGGTTCGGACGTCGGAATCAGTACATCCCGCCCATGCCGCCGCCGTGGGGTGCGGAGGGGACGGCCTTCTCCTTCTCAGGTAGTTCGTGGATGAGCGCTTCGGTGGTGAGCATCAGACCCGCAATGCTCGCGGCATTTTGCAGGGCGTTTCGCGTCACCTTGGCGGGATCGATAATCCCTGCCTCGAACATGTCCACCCATTTGGCGGTGTACGCATCGAAGCCTGTGGTCTTGTCCTTCTCTTTGGCCTCCGCGACGATGATGGAGCCCTCGTGCCCCGCGTTATTGGCGATCTGCCGGAGGGGCTCCTCCAGTGATCGGCGGACAATGTTGATACCGAGCTGGATGTCTTCGTTCTTATCTTTCACCTTCTCAAGGATGGGAATAGCCCGCAGGAAGGCGATGCCGCCACCGGGGACGATCCCCTCTTCCACCGCGGCCTTAGTGGCGTGCATGGCATCCTCGACCCGGGCTTTCTTCTCCTTCATCTCGGTCTCGGTGGCTGCCCCTACCTTGATAATGGCAACTCCGCCCACGAGTTTTGCGAGACGTTCCTGGAGCTTTTCCCGATCGTAGTCGGAGGTGGTTTCGTCGATTTGAGTGCGGATCTGCTTGACCCGACCCTCAATCTCGGAAGACTTGCCCGCACCCTCGACGATCGTAGTGTTGTCCTTGTCGATGGTGATCTTCTTGGCTTCGCCCAAATCGTCCACCTTCACGTTCTCCAGCTTGATGCCCAAATCTTCGGTGATGACCTTGCCGCCGGACAGGATGGCGACGTCCTCCAGCATGGCTTTCCGGCGGTCGCCAAAGCCCGGAGCCTTGACCGCGGCCACCTGCAGTGTGCCGCGCAGCTTATTGACCACCAGGGTGGCCAAGGCTTCGCCCTCGACCTCCTCGGCGATGCTGACGAGCGGCCGACCCATCTTAGCCACCTGCTGCAACCGCGGCAGGAGATCTTTCATGCTGGAAATCTCCATCCTCTCAGGATCCGTAACGAAGTAGGGAGAGAGGTAGCCGCGGTCGAACTGCATCCCCTCCACGATTTCGAGGGATGTCTCCATTCCCTTCGCCTCTTCCACGGTAATGACACCGTCCTTACCAACTTTCTCCATGGCCTGGGCGATGATCTGTCCGATGGTGCTGTCGTTGTTGGCCGAGATGGTGCCCACCTGCGCGATGGCCTTGCCAGCCACCTTCTTGGAGAGCCCCTTGATTTCCTCTACCACCGCCTCTACAGCCTTCTCGATGCCGCGCTTCAGATCCATGGGATTGGCACCGGCGGTTACGGCCTTGCAGCCCTCGCGGTATATGGCCTGCGCCAGGACGGTGGCCGTGGTGGTTCCGTCGCCCGCCACGTCGCTAGTCTTACTAGCCACTTCCCGTACCATCTGTGCACCCATGTTCTCGCGGGGGTCCTCCAGCTCGATCTCCTTGGCTACGGTCACCCCGTCCTTGGTGCTTGTGGGGGAGCCGAACTTTTTCTCGAGGACCACATTACGCCCTTTCGGGCCCAGGGTGACTTTTACCGCGTCGGCGAGCTTGTTCACACCCCGGAGGATGGCGTGACGGCAATCCTCCGAATAGACAATTTCTTTTGCTGCCATGTCCAATTACCTCCTCGAACGGGCCGGAATCTTCTCTCCGAGCCCTGAAATTTGAAGCCCACTCCGGCGTGGGCAGACCCTTCCGGTTCTAGCCGACAATCCCTAGGACCTCATCCTCTTTCACAATCACGTGCTCGACTTCGTCAATCTTCACTTCGGTGCCGGCGTATTTGCCGATAAGCACTTTGTCCCCTACCTTCACTTCGATAGGGATCCGCTTGCCACTCTTGTCCAGACGACCAGCCCCCACGGCCACCACCTTGCCCTCCATCGGCTTTTCCTTGGCGGTGTCGGGGATGATGATTCCACCCTTAACCTCTTCCCTGGGGTCCAGGCGGCGAACTAAGATTCGATCGTAGAGAGGCTTTACCTTCATAGAATTACCTCCGTTGGTTTGTTGTTTGTCACGGCTTCGCGGAACGTAACTGCTAGCACTCATCTGGGGCGAGTGACAATATAGCGACTCTCCTCCAGTGTGTCAAGGCCTGCGCACCGAGCTTGTCGAGGGCCCAGGGAGCCAGCTAGGGGGGAACCTGCTCGTCAGATTCTATAGACGAACCTACGAGCGGGGCAAAAATCAGCATGTGCGAATACTTGAAGATTTTGATGCCGACTGTATATATCTTAGAGGAGGCGCGTAGGCTTCCTCGGCCGGCACTGGCATCAGGAGGAGCATTGGGAAACCCGAGACCCCCTTTAGAAGACCTCAACCAAGAGAGGCTGGAAGCTCGAATCAGAGAACTGGCCCAACGACTCTTTGCCGACAAGAGAGTGGACGATCTTGAGACCTGGCACCTGGTACAGGTGGTGGAGCACTGCTCCAGGGCGATCTCTGACATCTATCGCACGGTCAATCTTGATCAGATCTTGCGAGGAACCGTGCAGCGTCCCCAGAATCTCGAAGAGCTGCTCCCCGCCGTGTCCAAGTTCTCCGCCAGACCCCTCCGCCGGGTGACACGGGTTCCCGACGAATTGCGTGGCATCGGTGACCGATGCCTGTACGACATCGGCATGGCCGGCGTCAAGGATTACCGCGGCTTGAGCTTGGAGACGCTGGGGGTCCGTTCCTACCGTATGGCAGCGGACATTCTTTCCATTCTGGCCAACGAGCGAGATCTCAGGGAGCTCTTTCAGCGTAACCGAATGCGCTCGCTTCCGATCGAGGAGGAAGTTGCTTTCCTCCGGCAGTGCGCCGCGCGCTTCAATCTCTATGCCAGACTCCTCACGACTCTGCGGGAAGAAGCTGGAGCGGAGACCGGTCTGAGCGCTACTCTCGCCCTCCCTGTCGCTGATGAAACGCAAGGGGACGACCGGATGCCGAGCGAAGCAAACCGAGCTTCCCCGGATGAGAACGTGCGTCTCAGCAAGCCAGGTGAATCTCGAGAGAGTGTCCTCTCCCGTTATGAGCGCATTTTGCTTTTTGCCGACACCGACATCGACGCAGTCCGAAGCGACTTAAAGCACCTCGTGGTCGACCAGGAGGAGGCAGTGGATGCGCTTTGCGACGATTTCCTTCTGAACGCCACGGGCACTCAACTCAAGCGAGTCCCGCAGTCGTATTTCTTGGTAGGGCCCACTGGGGTTGGCAAAAACCATCTCATGGAATCACTGGCGGGGGTTCTGGAAGCTCATTGGGGTGTGGAGATCCCATTCCTGATCATCGAAGGGCCGCAGTACACGCATCCTTCGGATGTGCACGAGCTTCGAGGTGCAACCCGGGGGTTCATCCGCAGCGATGAGCCGGGGATTCTAACCGAATTCCATGAGCGTTCCTCGCGGTCTCCGCTCTCGATTCTACTCGTGGACGAAGTAGAAAAGGCCCATCCGCAGCTCCAGAAATTCTTCCTCCCCATTATGGATCGAGGTACTGTCCACGATAATCGCGGGCAGGAACTGAGCTTTGAGGGGACCGTGCTGGCCTTCACGTCGAACCTAGGCTATTCCACATCCGAGACCCCCGCGGAACCGATCGGCTACAGGGGAGGACCGTCGGAGCGATCTCGACGGCAGCGCAGCGACGCCGAGCGCCAGCTTCGCAAGGTCCTTTCGCCGGAGTTTTTGGGGCGGCTCCGTACCATTCGGTTCCTTCCCCTTTCGCTACTTTCGATGGAAGCCATTTTGAACCTGGAAGTTTCCAAGATATTCCAACGATTCCGAGAACTCCACGGTGTGGATGTGTCTCTTACGCCCGCAGCAAGACTGCGACTCCAAGAGTTGGGGTTTAGTCCCAGCCAGGGAGCTAGACATCTCATTGAGGTCAGCCGGCGGATCAAACAGGATGAGGTCCCAGCCCCCGCTGACCGGGGGCAAACGGTCCGCTACCTGAGAGAGATTCGTCAGGGCGATCGAGCATTCGAAGCTGGGGCGGTGGAACGGGTTGTTCTTCGGCAGGCCCGGGTGGCCCTCCCTTACTCCCGAATCGTCATCGATCTTGCGGATGGCAAGTTCTGCTATCTGGGTCAGAAGGCGTGAGCTTCGTCCCCTCCCTCCTGGCCCGGCTTCAGCGGCTCATCGAGACGAGCTACGATTGGAAAACTGGGATCGGGGACCTTTCGCCCTATCTCGTGGGGGACGAAGGATACCGAGTCCTCTATGAAGGACGGGAGATCCTGGAACAGTTGCCCGGGTCGGATACAAGCCCGCGAACTCTGGTGACCTGCCGGGGGGGCGAGGTCCGCCTGGGAGTGTATTACCCTGATGCCCTGATCAGACATCTGGAGGAGAGAAACCCACTACGAAGCCTAGGGGAGGAGAACAT
>QHVQ01000026.1:48167-49246 GCA_003222305.1 Acidobacteriota bacterium
CCACAAGAGACCGATCCGGCTTGTCGAGCTGGAATTCCACGCCAACATCACCAAGTATTTAGTTCTAGCTCACTTTCTGGGTCGTACCGGTCATCGGTCCCGACTCACCACCGTGCAGCGGCACTGGCTACATTCCCGCCTGCTCTTGGACGTAGGCGATGATCTACCGGACCCGCACCGAGAACGGTACCGAACCGCCGCCGTGCTCGCGCAACGATTCCTGCGGCAACTGGATTGCCTGCCAGCCGCTGGGAGAATAATCGCCTTGAGGAGGTTTGCGCGAAGGACTTGGGGAAGTCAGCGCTACTGCCTGGAGTGGGCAGATCCCTCGGCCCGCTCAGGGTTTCTTCTGGCTGTCTGAGGGGTCGGAAGTCTGCGCTGCTAAGTGTGCTAGCTGCTGAGCCTGAGGGAAACTACCCAAAGCCTTCAGAATCTGTGGATCGATCTCGGCGAAGACGCGGAATCCTTCTTCGTTCCCCCACCGACTCGAAAAGATTTCTTTGCGGATGGACGCTCGAAGGTATTCGTCGTGCTCCTTCAGGTCGGTATCCGTGTATTCGAACTTCCGCTGCGTAAGAAACTTCCTGAATTCGTCGAGGGTGGCGTCATCCACGCTGAAAGAACGGTCCAAATCCTTGTGTCGGAGATTGAATTGGACTGCAAAGCCGAAGAACACCTGCTCGTTTTCCAGGCGCCGAAGAAATTTGTCCAGCTTGAGGGAGTCGACGAGAATGTCCGGAGTGATCCCCCCCCCTCCATAAACGACGCGGCCGGAGTCGGTGTGCCGGATATCTTTTTCGACAGGGACTTCCTCATCCTCGTCATGAGAAAGGTAGAAATAGTCTTCTAAGGATTCGTAATCTCGCTGGATCAGCCGGCCGCTGGGAGTGTAGTAATGCGCTGTAGTGAGGGCGAGTGCGGAGCGATGACTGAGCGGATACACGGTCTGCACAAGACCCTTCCCCCAGGTGGTCTTCCCCACGATGAGGGCCCGGTCGTGGTCCTGCAGGGCGCCTGCCACGATTTCAGAAGCACTGGCACTGTATTTGTTGACGAGCACCACGACCGGAAAATCGATG
>QHVQ01000026.1:49265-96597 GCA_003222305.1 Acidobacteriota bacterium
ATAGACCACCTTCTGGCCCCGTGACAGGAACTTATCCGCCATTCTTACCGCCTGCTCCAGCAGGCCCCCGGGATTTCCTCGGAGGTCCATGATCAAACGCTTCATTCCAGCATTCTTGAGAACCTGTAGTTTTTCTTCCAATTCGCGGTCAGTGGTCTGGGTAAAATTGCTCACGCGGATGAAACCCACTTCCGGGCGGATCATGAATGCGTATTGGACGGAGCGAGTCGGGATATCGTCACGGGTAATGGTGAAGGGGAGAGGTTGATCCTCACCCGGACGCACGACGGTGATGTTGACCTGGGACCCCTTGGGACCCCGGAGCTTCTTCAGGGCCTGGTCCACCGACATGTCCAGGGTGTCAATCCCTTCGATCTGCGCAATCACGTCCCCCGGACGGATTCCCGCGCGGTACGCTGGAGTTCCTTCGATGGGCGCTATGACGGTTAGCGGCTTTTCAAGGGTCGGCTTGGAGATGACGATGCCGAGCCCACTAAAGCTGCCGTGCTGCTCCTCGCTCATGTCCTGGTATTCTGCTGCGTTGAGAAAGTGGGTGTGAGGATCCAGAGTCTTGAGCATCCCGTCGATGGCACCCTCGATGGTCACCTCGGGGGACACCTCCTCCACGTACTGATCTTGAATGATACCGAGAATCTGGCTAAAGGTTTTCAGCCGATCGTTGGGGCGATCCGCGGCAGCATCCAATCGGGGACCTAGCAAACCGCCCGTCAGGGATCCCGCTGCCATTACCGCCAGCACGAGCGCCAGTTGCTGTCTTTTCAACGACACCGCTCCTTAGAAATATAGATAATTATAGGGTGGCCGAGGGGCGAAGTAAAGGACGCGTGGGCAGCACCGAATAGAAGTTAGAAGCGTGGAGCTTGTATGTCACAACGGGATACCCGCGAAGCCGTTGACTTGAGTGGAGCAGCAAACTAGCATACAAAAAAGATATCGCTGCAGCTGACAGAAAACTGGCTCCCTGCGTCAGGGGAGTGTACTTCCTAAAGGAGCGGCTTTGTTTGGTTCGTTAGGAGCACCGGAGGTCATCGCCATTCTTGTCCTCGCCTTGCTACTCTTCGGACCCAAAAAACTTCCTGAGCTGGGCAGAACCCTGGGGAAAAGCATCGCGGAGTTCCGCAGGGCCACGCACGAGCTGAAGGCCACCCTGGAGCGGGAGATGGCAGAGGCTGAGCACTCACAGGGAGCCTCCGAAGTGGGTGGAACCGTATCCGGAACCGAAAACGAGCCCTCCCCCGCGGAGGGTGAGCAGCGTGGTAGAGACCCTGTCTGACACGGGGCGAATGTCGTTTCTGGATCACCTGGGAGAGCTTCGAGTCCGGCTCCTCCGGGCGCTGCTGGCCGTAAGCCTCTGCTTCGCCGTGGCCTGGTCCCAGTCCCGTCGAATTTTCCGCATCTTCGTGCAGCCGATTCAGCCCTTTCTCGGTGGACACAAGCTGGTTTTCTTGGAGGTCACCGAGCCTTTCCTGCTCTACATGAAGGTGTCTCTCCTGGTGGCGATCTTCGCGGCTTCTCCTCTCATCCTTTACCAATTGTGGGCATTCGTCTCCCCGGGACTTTATCCGAAAGAAAAGCGGTACGCTGCCCCCTTCATTCTCATCGCCTCCTTGTTCTTTCTGGGTGGTGGCCTCTTCGGATATCTGGTCGCCTTTCCCTACGCTGCCCGTTTCTTGCTCTCCATTGCGGGGGATTTCCAGCCGGCGCTCACGGTGAGGAGCCTTTTTGGGTTCGAGAGTAAGATTATTCTTGGCATGGGGCTCGTCTTCGAGATGCCTGTCGCGATTTTCTTGCTGTCCCGCCTCGGGGTCGTCAGCCCGGCGTTCCTGCTTCGCAACCTGAAGTATGCGGTTTTGATCATCTTTATTGTGGCGGCGGTTGTCACCCCGACTCCGGACGTCATTACGCAATGCATCTTTGCGCTCCCCATGCTTGGGCTCTACCTCCTTGGGATTGGCGCAGCGTATCTCGTTCCCCGGCGCGATGGGTCCTAATCCTACGGCTCCCCTTTCCTCGGAGGCCCTGCCACCTGGATTCTGTGTGATCTCGGGTGCTGGAAGGGCTTGGTGGATTCTCCGAAGGAATTCTCCTCTCCAGGGGGACACGGGACTTTGGGAAGAGTGGATCCGGGGTGCCGATGGAAATCTCCTGGACGTTCCTGGAGGGCGCGGACCGGTCCACCTGCTGAATCCGAAGGGAGCGGGTCCCGCGGTGTTGCGCCCTTACCGTCACGGCGGGATGTTGGGTCCTCTGCTAGGGAACCGATTCCTGGGAGCCCAGCGATTCTTGTCCGAGATTCGGGTTTCTGAGGTGATTCGGCTGGCGGGGGTTGCGACGCCGGAAATTCTGGCATTGTACATTCGCGGCGCCTCGAGACCGATCTTCAGGGGCTGGATTCTGACACGCCATGTTCCGGGGAGCATCAACTTGCGACAGTGGGTGAGCGGGGGACTTCCCGGTGGCGATGAGAGGGGAAAGGTTCTCCGCCTCACCGCGCAAGCCGTGCGTTCCCTGCATGCCGTGGGGTGCACTCATCGGGACCTGAACCTCAGCAACCTTCTGCTTGCCCCGGATCGGGTCTTCGTCTTGGATCTCGACGGCGCCAGGCTACGATCGGCTCTGACCCCCCGTGAACGGTGCGCAAATCTGCTCCGACTCTACCGCTCCCTGGCCAAGGAGACCGGGGTAGTCGAGCCGCTTTCCCTGCGGGACCGTCGGGCCTTCCTCAAAGTCTATGCCTGCGGAAACTCTGAGCTTTTCCGGGATCTCTGGCGAGACCTCAGATCGCGCTGGGCGCTGGCGACTCTCCGGAGGAATCTATCGAGGCGGAGGCGGCGCTAGGGGCCGCGACGTGGGTGAGATGTCCCAGCAGCTCCCGGCAGGCACGGAGTACTTCTTCCGAAGTGACGTCCTCGAGGCAATGGGGCTTCCCGGAAGGTGCGGCATGGCATTCTTTGAAGAATTCTTGCCGGCACGGTGAACACGGGTACAGGTGAGTAAGCACACGGCATAAGGTGGGATCGGTGAAAGGCCTGGTTCTATCAGGGCTTCCCGGGCCGAAAATCGCAACCACAGGAACACGGAGGGCGGCTGCGATGTGCATGGGTCCACTATCGTTACACACTAACAGGTGGCAGTGTTCCAATACGGCTGCCATCTCCTGGAGATTCTGGCCGACGGCAGATACGAAACAAGAATTGCCTACGCTCGAGCGAATCTTTTCCAATGCCCGTTCATCATCTTGGGTTCCGAAGAGCAAGGGTCTCACCCCGTATTCTCGTACCAGCGCAGAGGCCACGGCCCCGAATCGCTCCGGGTGCCAAGCCCGTGCTGGCTTAGAGGCGCCCGGATGGATGGCGATCCGCAATACCTCCTTCTCGAGCGAGTGCTCACGCAGGAAGTTGAGCGCCGCATCTCTGGCGTGCGGTGTCAGATGGAAGCTGAGACGGCGGTCCCGCACGTCCGCTCCGACCGCTTCAGCGATACACAAGAATTGCTCCAAATGGTGTCCGTCCACCGGAAGCGGTAGGGGGTCCGTGAGAAGCCAGCTTCGGAAATCGCCGCGGAACCCGACTCGGCGAGGAATGCCGGCTAGCCGGGCGAACAAGGCAGCTTCGAAGGCTCTTTGGAACAGAAGTGCCAAATCGAATCGCTCGCGTCGCAGGCTCCGAATCAGAGTCCATCGTCCTGTCAATCCTGCATGGGCCCGATCACGATCGTACTCGATGAGGCGATCGCAAAACGGCGCGGCTTGCAGAGCATCCAATACCCATGTTTTGGCAAGTAGGGTGATTTCGGCGTTGGGAAAGGTGCTCCGAACGGCCCTCATGGCGGGCGAAATCATCACCACGTCTCCGATCCAGTTATTGACCCGGACCAGAATCCTTCGGGCGGAGACCGCTTGCAGCCCGGTCTTCATGGGGCGGGTGCCCGGCCGGGTGGGATGAAGCATTGATGCAGAATCTCTCGAGCGGCTCGGAGCACTGCTGTGGGGTAGATATTCCGGACAACGGATCTGTCGCCGCGACGGGGAAAAGGATGCCTCCCATCCCATGCGGGTGCCAAGATCCGGTGCCGGTCTCCCAGCGGGCCGTTGATCGAAGGATCAGTGCTCCCGAAGAGAACCACCACAGGGACCCCCTGGGTCCAGGCTAGGTGCATGGGGCCAGTGTCGCCCCCAATGAAGAGGCGACAGGATGCGATGAGTTCCCGCATTTCCAAGGGGGTTGTAAGAGGTGCAGCCACACCAGCCCCTCGGGAGAGTGCCAACACCCTACGCACCAGGGTCTCCTCCCCGGGTCCCCAAGTCAGGATAGGCGCCCACCCCTCTTCTGCCAACCCGTGAACCACTTGGCCGAAACTCTCCTCGGGCCATCGCTTGTGCGCCTGTCTGAGGCTAGTGCCGGGGTGCACCGCCACAGGAATTCGGTCGCCGAGCGACGTCAAAAAATCGGAAATTCTTCGCGCGGGGTGGACCGGAGGAAAGGGAAACTTGGGCGGTCCTGCCGTGACTCTCAAGGGTGCGAGAAGCTCAAGATTCTTGAAAACTCGATTAATGCGAGGGGAGGACGGCCGCACGTGGATGGTGTTCAGCAGAAAGCTCGATTCCCGTGAGCCCGAGCGGTCGAAGCCCAAGCGGCGGCGCGCACCGGAAAACTTACCGATGAGGGCGCTCTTGGCGGTCCCCTGGAAATCCAGACTGAGGGCTGGCCGAAACCCTTGTAGCTTGGAAAGGAATTGCCCCAGGGCCTTCCGGGCCTGGTTGGGATGGCGCCACAGAGCTGGGGCGCCGAGTGCCGTTCGCGGGAACAGGACGATCTCATTCAGCCAGGGTGCCCCGGGGAGTAGGGAAGAAGAACCTGGCTCAACCACCCATGCTAGCCTTGCCTGAGGGAATGATTCCCGGAGGGCAGCGACGCAAGGGAGTGTCCGAACGACGTCCCCTAACGCCCCGAGGCGCACCAGCAGAATGCCGTCGCCCTCCCGTATGTTAAGGGATTCCAATAGAACCTCCCCAGACCGCTCACCCTTCGAACATTATAGCAACCGAAAAGATGTTCCACCGAGGCAAGGGCGTGGGATTAGCGACCAGATTCAGACACTTCTGAGACTGGCGATAAGGTAACGTGAGAGCCTCTCGAGGAGGTTTCTGATGCAGTCCCGAGGAAGACCCCATCCTACTCCAGGGTTGTCGGCTTGCTCCGCAGGTTTTGCAACTCCTTCCCCGGAAAACCCGGAGGCGCTGGATACTCGGGGACGGTCCGGGCGACCCAAAGATGTTTGCCAGGGCTTCGGATTCTCGCACGCCTGCTTGTAGCGGCGATGACATTGACTGGATCCAGATGATTTGAAGAGTTTGGAGCGAAAGTCACTTCACCCCTTCCGGCCACGGCTAGCTCCCTGGGTGCCGCAATCCTCGGGCGGTGGAGCGACTTCGCCTACCGTATCTCCGTTGGGGCCAGACCAGGCCCGCGATACTACTACGGTCACGCCCCGGGGCGTGACGATGTCGGGGCGGTTCACCTCCACCCCGCAGGCCCGAGGACTTGGTCCAGGCAGGATAACTCATTGACACCTTTCGAGCCTTGTGTTAGAAACTGCCCGTGCCCGTGGATCCCAAGCTCCTAGAAATTCTCGCCTGCCCAGTCTGTAAGAAGCCTGTCCACTTGACCCAAGGCGGCTTGGGTCTTCTCTGCAAAGACTGCCGGCTGATCTTCCCTATAGAAAACGATATCCCGGTGATGCTGGTGGAGGAGGCCCATCAGGAAGACGTCACTCGGGAGCCGCGTTGACCGTACCCCTTCCTTTGCCCCGTGTACAGGAACTGCTCCGGCGCATGGCGGGTTCCCGCATCCTGGTGGTTGGCGACATCATGGTGGATCGTTTTCTCTGGGGGTCGGTCCACCGAGTCTCTCCTGAGGCACCGGTGCCCGTGGTCCATTTGAACTCGGAATCGGCTGTGCTGGGGGGTGCAGGCAATGTGGCTCGCAACCTGCGGTCTTTGGGGGCGGAAGTCGATCTTGTCGGAGTGGTGGGCCGGGACCGCGGAGCGGAGGAATTCTGGCGCCTGTTGACCGAAGCTGGGCTGAGCGGTCAAAGGGTCATAGAAATCTCCACCAGGAGCACCACCACGAAGACCCGGGTAATCGCCCACCACCAGCAGGTAGTTCGAATCGACCGGGAGTCGCAAGACCCGCTGGAGCGCGTCAACGTGGAACAAGTGTCCGCCCGAGCGCTGGAAATGCTTCCTAAAGCTCGGGCAATAGTGATTTCGGACTATGACAAGGGAGTGATTTCCCCCGAGATACTCCGTCGAATCCTGCCAGGTGCTCGGGATGCAGGGATTCCCGTCGCCGTCGATCCTAAACCTACAAACTACCGATTTTATCGGCCCGCAACGGTCATCACACCAAACCTCCCTGAAGCCCGGATCATGACCGGAACTCGAGGTAGGACGGAGGAGGAGGTCCTCTTGATGGGACAGGCACTCCAAGGCCAGCTCGGCTGCGAAGCGCTCCTCCTCACTCGGGGCGAACAGGGGATGACCCTCTTCAAGTCCTCCAGGGAGCCGGTTCTTATCCCCGCTTCAGCACGGGAGGTGTTTGATGTTACCGGTGCCGGGGATACTGTCGTCGCCGTGCTCGCGCTGTCCCTGGCAGCGGGGGCCACCATCGAGGAAGCTGCCAACCTCGCCAATCTTGCTGCCGGGCTGGTGGTTGGAAAACTGGGAACCGCAGTGGTTACACCCGAGGAGTTGGAGGAAACGGCTGTTTAACGCCGCTTCACCATGGGCCGCCCGGCGGTTTGGAGCTCATGACCTTCGTTTTCCAACTCGTACCCTTTCTTGACCTCGCGGTTTTCATGCAGCACCCTCTAACAAATTTTCGCTTGACGCCCCCCTGAGGGGGTGGTAGTTTCGTGCCCAGAAGGGCGATTTTGGACAGATTACATACCCCCCGGCAGATGCTGGCGCTTCAGGTAGGTCGGAGAAACTGAAGGGTAACCAGAACTTCCGGGACTTCTGGCCCGAGGGAGCGCTACTCAAGGGTAAGCAGGAGCGGCTCGTGGAACAACAAAGAGGAAGCGCGCGGTTGGGGAGTTACTTGAAGCGGCTCCGGACTGGTTACGGCTTCTCGCTTCGAAGGGTCGAACTCAAGGCTCGGGCCGAAGGAGCGGAAATCGATAACTCGCAGCTCTCCCGCTACGAGAGAGGTCGTTGCTACCCCTCGTTCGACAAGCTCTGCACCCTGGCTAACATTTTCAGCGTTTCCGTGCAGAATTTCTCCGACGTGTTGGAGATGGAGAAGTTTGATGAATTCAAGCCCGCCCAAACCTTGGGGTTCGAAGAACTTCAGTCCCACGGGAACTCCGAGCTGGAGGCGGGCAATTTTGGGCGGGCGTATGTGGCTTTCGAATCGGCGCTCCAAGCTGCAGAATCCGTCCTGGGACCCGATCGCGAGGATTTCCGTGCCCGCGCCCGTTACAAGATGGCATTCTCTCTTTTTCGCCTCGGGAAGATCAACCTGGCGGAAAGCGAGCTAAGGTTGATCCTCCGGGACCATCAGAGGATATCTGCCCGCACGCGATTCCTCACGCTTTTGATGCTTTCCAATGTTCACGACGAGAGGGGCGACAGATACCTCGCCCTCATGGAGGCGGAGCGGTGTCTTGACCTTGCCCGATCCGTTGGTGATCGGGCCGACCAAGCCTATGCCCTTCATGCCATCGGGCGGACTTGCTTTGAGGAGGAGGATTACGCGCGGGCTGCCGGTTTCCACGCCCAAGCCTTGGAGATGGCCCGAGAAACTGCCAGCGCCCAGGAAATTGTCATTCTTCAAGCGAACCTGGGTTACTGCCAGGTGATGTTGAACCGGACCGAAAAGGGGCTCAAGGACATTCGGGAGGCCCTGGCTCTCAGCAAAAAGGATGGGTTGCGGCGCGGGACTGCGTACTGCCTGCGGATTCTTGGGCAGGTTTATTACAAGGAAGCGAAGTTGAGCCGGGCGCGAGGTTACTTTGAAGAGGCGGAGATCGCTGCCCACAGCGCCGACAGTCCCTATTCGGACATCCTTTTCCAGGCGGCCTTCTATCTCTGGGAAATCGCGCGACGAGAGGGAAATGTGATCCAGGAAAAGGTCTACTTTGGTCGCCTGCGCCATCTGCGTTCTGCGCTGGAGCGCCACTTCGACGAGGTAACACAGTTCGACGCCTATATCGAGAGGGGAGGTCGCGGTGAAGAGCGCGCAGTCCGATCCTGAAGCGAAAAGGGTCTGTCTGCGGCGAGCCGGTTGGGGTATCGGCGTCCTGACTCTTGCGAGTCTGGCGGGGCAAATTTTCGCCGAGGTTTCAGTCGTTACAGATCCTCAGGGTCGCTATGTCCGCACGCTGGTGATTGGCGAGTCGCGGGGAGGCGAGCGACACTATTGGAGCCCCGTCAGGCAGGGCGTGGATCGTCGGTTGGTCCTCAACATCGGTGGGGACCGGAGGGGAGACGGTCCACCGGTCGTCGCGGAGCAGCCCGGCACACGCCAGCCCTGGGTGGTATGGTCGGTGAGTGATGGTCACGATCGGGAGATTGCGTTCGCCACTTGGAGCCAGGGGCGATGGCAGGGCCCCGCGCTCTTGGAGCGCATCGACAATCCTTTCGATGACCTGAATCCGCGACTGTCGTTCGACTCGCAAGGTCGGCCGATTGTGGTCTGGTGGAGAAATGAACCGATCGCACGAGTATATATGAGCGTGTTCAGGAACGGAGGCTGGTCGGTTCCCCTAGCCGTCTCCGATGCCGCCACTCCAAGCCGCTTCCCCTCCATCAGGGTCCAGGGGAACCAGGCCATCATCAGCTTCTACACTTCTCGCGGGCAGACAGTCCTTTTCCTCGATCTCTCGGTCCAAATGGATGGGGATGGACCGCTGGATGGCCCTGTGCCCCCTCCGGGGGCCGGCGGTGACCCAAGCCAGGGAACTCCGGATGGCCAGCCGACTTCTACCTGCGGTGGAAACTGCTCCGAGATTCAGGTGCAGAAGGCCAGTGATCTTCAGGACCAATAACGGCTGCCACCGCTCGCCCGCTCTTATTCATATTCATA
This sequence comes from Acidobacteriota bacterium, assembly GCA_003222305.1. Classification (GTDB taxonomy): domain Bacteria; phylum Acidobacteriota; class Polarisedimenticolia; order Gp22-AA2; family AA152; genus AA152. The sequence continues at coordinate 58,373 of QHVQ01000026.1, forward strand.
TCCGGGGATAGTCCACAGGAGGTACCGGCGGGGGTATCTCACCGGTTCCGGCGGAGGCTGTGGTCCGGCGCGATTGCTGGATCTCCATCTCGAGACGGCCGACCTGCCGCCGGAGCCTCTGGTTCTGGAGTCGAATGCGAATCCCGTCTAGAAAGCTGAGCAATGCCGTGAAGGCGATGCCTGCCATGAGGCAGACAGTCATGACCACGGAAAGGGATACCTGCCGGTAGGTGTGGAAGAAAAGCTCCACATCCACCGGAGTTCCATTCAGAGTCACCAGGAAGAGCACCGTCGCAAAGAAAAGCATACATAGGACAACGATCAGAAGGCTCATGGACGTCGTCCATTGAGAGCTTGGAGCAAACCCTCCATTTTCCCCTGGGCGGTCAGGATGAGATCCGCCACTTCCCGGACGGCTCCCTGACCTCCCCGTGCCCGGGTCACGTAGCGGACCGCCTTCCGGACCGCGGGGTGCGCATCAGCAGGGGCGACCGACATACCAGCCCGCGCCAGGACCCCAAGATCCACCACGTCGTCCCCGATGAAGCATACCGAACCATCGGATAATCCCCTTCGAAGCAGAATCTCCTCGTAGATTTCGAGCTTGTTAACAACCTTCAAATGGATTTCCTCCATTCCAAGTTCCCTGGCCCTCCGTTTCACCGCGGGCGAAGTGCGCCCCGAGAGGATTCCCGTCATCAAGCCGGCCCTGCGTAACAGCCAGATGCCCACGCCGTCTTTGGCATCGAAAATCCGTCCCTCGCTTCTGGCGTCCATAAAGAAGATGCCCCCGTCGGTCATCACGCCGTCTACATCCATGAGGACCAAGCGAACACCACGGACGGCGAATCGGCTAAGGGATTTGCGGGGCATGGAGAAGCGCTCCGGAAGTCGGGCGGTGGAGGTGGCTTAGAAGAGCTGGGTCCGCCAAAGATCATGGATGTGAAGGACCCCCTCAATTCTCCGCTCAGCGGAGACCACCACCAGGGATGTTATTTTTCTGGTCTCCATGAGGTGAAGTGCTCGTGCCGCGGTCGCCTCGCGAGAAATGGTGACGGGATCAGTGGTCATGCAGTCCCGGGCGGCGCGGGACAGAAGATCCACACCCTTCTCCAGCTTCCGCCGCAAGTCACCATCAGTAACGATTCCGGCAAGAAATCCGTTGGCGTCCTCCACGCATGTTAATCCCATTTTTCGGGCCGACATCTCGCGCACTACTTCCAGCATCGGTGCATCGACAGACACCCTGGGGGAAGTGTCCAAGGAATGCATCAGATTCTCGACCGTAAGGATATGCTTACCGATTCGCCCGCCCGGATGGTAGTCGGCGAAATCACGGACCGTGAATCCCTTTCTTTCCAGCAACGCCACCGCCAGCGCGTCGCCCATGGCGAGCGCCGCCGTGGTGCTGGAAGTGGGCACCAGCCCCATGGAACCGGCCTCCCTAGGTACTCCCACATCCAGCGCTACGAAACTGTGCCGGGCAAGGGTGGACTCCAGGCTGCCGGTGAGAGAAATGAGAGGAATTCCGAGCCTCTTGAGAAGCTCCAGCAGGCGAACCATTTCCTCAGTTTCTCCGGACGCCGAAATCCCTAGAACCAGATCTCCTGGAACTACCATTCCGATGTCTCCATGAATCGCTTCGGCGGGATGGAGAAAGTGAGAAGGAGTCCCGGTGCTTGCCAGGGTGGCGGCTATTTTGGCGCCTATGAGGCCGGACTTTCCCATCCCGCTGACCACGACTCGTCCTCGGCAAGCCATGAGGGCATCAACGGCGGCCTCGAAGGACGGTCCGACTCGTGGGATCAGGTTTCGGATAGCCTCCGCTTCCGCACGGAGAACTTGGCGACCGATTTCGCTGGTCATGAGCTCCTCCCCATGGCTTCGGCGATGCGCCCCACCTCTGCCAGCAGGGCACGGAATTTGGAGAGAGGGAGAGCATTCGGTCCATCCGAGAGGGCTTTCTCCGGGTCCTCGTGGACCTCTACGAAGAGGCCATCCGCGCCTGCCGCGATTCCTGCTCTGGCCAGAGTCTCAATAAACTTCCTGTCCCCTCCGGAGTATGTCCCTCCCAGGCCGGGGCGCTGGACGGAGTGGGTGGCATCGAAAATCACAGGACACTGGAAGCTCCGCATGACTGGTATGGATCGAAAGTCGACGACGAGGTCTTGATATCCAAACGTGGTACCGCGCTCCGTCAGGAGAATCTTGGAACCGCCCACGGAGCGGATCTTCTCTACAATATTGCAGGTCTCCCAGGGAGACAGGAACTGCCCCTTCTTGACGTTGACAGGGAGTCCGGTCGCGGCGGCCGCCACCAGAAGATCGGTCTGCCGGCACAGGAAGGCGGGGATCTGCAGGATATCCAGCACGAGTGAGGCGGTCGCAGCCTGCGTAGGATCATGAATGTCGGAAAGTATTGGCAGTCCCGTTTCCTGCTTGACCCGTTCCAGTATGCGGAGCCCTTCCCGAAGACCCGGGCCGCGGAAGGAAGACACCGATGAGCGGTTGGCCTTGTCGAAACTCGCCTTGAACGCGAGAGGCAGTCCGGCCCTCCTCGCCTCCTCCTTTAGTGAATTTGCTAGACCGAGAGTGTGCTCCTCGCTCTCGATGACGCACGGCCCAGCAATGACCAGTGGAAGAAGTCCCTCTCCCACCAAGATACCAGGCGCGATCCGGACAGGTTCCAATCTCCCTCCAGCCATGCGCTATCGTCTCGCCTCCATTCGGTGTTTCGAGGAGGCCGCGATGAAGCTTTGGAAAAGCGGATGAGGCAACAGAGGCTTGGACCTGAATTCGGGATGGAACTGGCAGGCCAGGAACCAGGGGTGATCGGAAAGCTCGATGATCTCTACGAAGCGCCCATCGGGGGATTGGCCGGTGACCCTCAGACCCCTTTTGACCAAGTCCTCGGCCAGGGAACGGTTCACCTCGTACCGGTGCCGGTGCCTTTCGGAAATCTCCAGGACGCCGTAGGCTTTATGCGCGAAGGAGCCGGGTTCCAGAAGGCAGGGGTACCGACCCAGACGCATGTTAGCCCCCATGCTATCCACTCCTTCCAGCTCCTTCAACTTGTAGATGACCTTCTTGGAGGATCCGGGATTGAACTCGGTGCTGTCGGCGTCGCTCATTCCACAGACGTTTCGAGCGAACTCGATGACGGCGCACTGGAGGCCCAGACAGATGCCGAAGAAGGGGTATTTCTTCTCCCGAGCGAACTGGATGGCGTGGATCATGCCGGACACGCCCCGAATGCCGAACCCTCCGGGCACCAGGATGCCGTCCATGCCGGAAAGCTGCTGGCGCAATGCCTCATTCTCCATCCCCTCAGCCTCGATCCAGTGAATGTTGACGCGGGTCTGGTTGGCGAGCCCACCGTGGGTCAAAGCCTCGGTGAGACTCTTGTAGGAATCTTCGTATTCTACATACTTGCCCACGAGCGCGATATCGATGGTGGCGGAGGGATTCTTAAGGGTTTCCACCGCCCGGATCCAGTCCTCCATGTCCTTGTCTCGGTAGGGAAGATCCAAGTTCTTGAGGATGATGGCATCCAAACCCTCCTTTGCCAGAAACAGGGGCACCTCATAAATGGTTTCCACATCCTTGGCAGTGACCACCGCCTCTTCGGACACGTTGCAAAAAAGAGCGATCTTCTTCCGGATTTCCTTGGGGAGAATCCTGTCGGTCCGGCACAGGAGAATATCGGGCTGAATGCCAATCGCTCGCAGTTCCCGTACCGAGTGTTGGGTCGGCTTGGTTTTGAGCTCTCCCACGGCTCCGATGAAGGGTACCAGGGTCAAGTGTATGAAAATGGCGTTGCTCCGACCCACCTCGAGGCGGAACTGTCGGATGGCCTCGAGAAAAGGAAGAGACTCGATGTCTCCTACCGTTCCACCAATCTCCACGATCTGAATGTCCACACCCTTGGAAATCTTTAAGATGGCCTGCTTGATCTCGTCAGTGACGTGGGGAATCACCTGTACCGTAGCCCCCAGGTAATCCCCCCGGCGCTCTTTATTGATGATGGACTCGTAAATTTTGCCCGTGGTGTAGTTGTGGTCTCGGGTGGTCAGAGTCGAAGTGAATCGCTCGTAATGTCCAAGGTCCAGGTCCGATTCCGTGCCGTCGTCGGTAACGTAGACCTCCCCATGCTGATACGGACTCATGGTGCCCGGATCCACATTCAAATAGGGATCAAATTTCTGGAGCGTAACAGCGAATCCGCGACTCTCCATGAGCCGTCCGATGGAAGCCGCGGCCAGCCCTTTCCCGAGGGAGGAGACGACTCCCCCAGTGATAAAGATGTACTTGGTGGGCATGGGCTTTCTTCTCCCCTGGCAGAATCGTCAGAGCACCGATTGTTCCAGGATGGTCCGGACGCGTTCAAGATCCTCTGGAGTGTCCACCCCGATACCCCCCCCGACGGCGTCCAGTACCTGGATGTTGCGCCCCATCTCGAGCACTCTGAGCTGCTCCAGGCGTTCCGAGATTTCAAGGCAGCTCGGAGGGGTGACGGCGATCTCCAACAACAGATCACGGCGATAGGCATAAAGCCCCAAGTGCCGATAGGCGCGGGTTCCCTGGGCCATCTGTGAGTAGGGGATGGCGGCCCGAGAAAAGTAGAGAGCCTGGCCAGCTCGGTTCACTACCACTTTGACCACATGGGGGCTGGTGAAGTCCCGCTCCACCTCGATGCTGCGCCGGAGAGTGGCCATCTCCACCGTTCCGTCCGATCTCAATGACGCTAACAGCGCTTCAATGTCCAACGGGTCCACCAAGGGCTCGTCGCCTTGGATGTTGACATAGATATTGGCGGGAATGTTTCGCGCGACCTCCGCGAGACGGTCGGTGCCGGAGTGATGGTCGGGGGAAGTGAGGAGGGCCTCACCGCCGAAACCCTTCACGGCCCGGAGAATGCGCTCGTCATCGGTGGCCACAAGCCATTGATTAAGGCCGCGCGCCATCAAGCATCTCTCGTAAACATGCTGAATCATGGGCTTCCCTCGCAAGTCCGCCAGTGCCTTGCCTGGAAATCGTACCGATTGGTAGCGCGAGGGTATAACTCCGAGCGCTTCGAGCATGCGGATTGTCTCAGCCGGGAAAATATGGAACTTTATGACGGGGAAATATGATAGTCGAGGAGCGAAGATCTGTCAAAGGAATTCGTTGAAACGGTTGACAGATTTCCCCGGCAGCCGATAGCATGGCGCTCTCATCGCAAACAGGGTTCCGGACGAACGCTGGATAATGCCACCACCCGTCGAAATCCACCACCTCAGCAAAGTCTACCGGCGCCGACGATCCCTCAAGAGACTCCTCCCAGGCACACAAGGGAATCCCCTGGAGACATGGGCCCTCCGAGACGTTTCCCTCGAAGTGCCCAAGGGATCGATCTTCGGGCTGTTGGGCCCCAACGGTGCCGGCAAGACCACGCTCCTCAAGATCCTTTCGTGCCTCGTCCTCCCCTCCGGGGGAAGAGCAAGCGTGGGCGGACATGACACGGTTCTAGGCGATACCGCCATCAAGCGCATGCTTGGCTATGTCTCGTCCGATGAGCGCAGCTTTTACTGGAGGCTCACCGGCAGGGAGAATCTCCAGTTTTTCGGCAGCCTCTACCAGATGCACGGAAAAGTTCTCACAGATCGCATTGCTTTCGTAGTGAATCGGCTTGAACTTTCGGAGCAGGTTGACAAACCGTTCGGAGAGTACTCCTCGGGGATGAAACAGAGACTGTCCATGGCTCGGGGACTGCTCCACGATCCACCGATTCTACTCTTGGACGAACCCACTCGAAGCCTGGACCCAATTTCCGCGAAGCATCTCCGCCGTTTCATCGCCGAGCAGCTGAACGGTAGAGAAGGGAAAACTCTCCTGCTTGCCACGCACAACCTTCAGGAGGCGGAACAGCTTTGCCAGAAGGTGGCAGTGTTATCGGGCGGCAGGGTCCTGGGGATAGGAAGCGTGGAAGAGCTCCCGGTCTGGGGGAGAGGAAAGGAGCGCTACGTCCTGGTTCTGTCCGGGGTTTCGGCACTTCCAGAAGAGATGCGAGACGGGCTCACCTTTACCCCCCTTCGCAGCGGGCTCCTGCGGGTGGCTGGAGAGTTCGGTCGCGACGGGGAGCGACTCTCCTCGCTGCTGGCGGAGGTCATTCGGCAGCGCGGCCGCATCGTTTCCTGCAGCAAAGTCGAACCCACTCTCCAAGAGATCTTCGATCGCATCGAGGAGGGGACTTCTTGAGATTGCTCCGACAGATGCTCGCATTTCTTCGAAAGGACCTCCTGGAGGAGATGAGCTACCGAACCGCCTTCCTCATGCAGTTGGGCGGGATATTCCTTACCGTGAGCTTATGGTATCTCATTGCTCGTTTTCTGCGCCCCCCTGCCGAGGCCCTTCCGGGTCTGCCTGGGGTTCCCTATTTCGCTTACTTGCTGGTGGGGGTTGCTTTCTACCATTACTTGGGATCAGCGCTGAGTAGCTTTGCCACAAAGCTGCGTGGAGAACAGCTCACCGGGACGCTGGAGGCCATGCTCATGACACCGACACCGATCCCGGTCATTATTCTCTCCTCAGCCCTCTGGGATTTCGTGATGACGTCCCTCCGCGTAGTAGTTTACTTAGGGCTGGGGACCTTTTTCGGCCTGCAGCTCCGCTTCGACAGTCTCGTGGCGTTTTTCATCATTCTCGTCCTGACCATCCTCGCATTTTCCGGAATTGGGGTTCTTTCCGCGGCTTTCATCCTTTATCTGAAACGGGGCGACCCCATTAACTTTCTTATCTCGAGCGCCTCCGCGCTGTTCGGAGGTGTTTTCATTCCCAATCAGGCCTTGCCCCACGGCCTCGGGGAATTGGGGCGCTTTCTGCCCATTACCTACGCCCTGAGCGGAATCCGAAAATCACTTCTCGCAGGCACGCGGCTGCATGCTCTGCTCCCGGAGATCTCCGCGCTTCTGGTCTTCGTAGCTCTTCTTCTCCCGTTGGGCATCATCGGATTCTCCCTGGCAGTGCGGAAAGCCAGGGAGGAGGGAACCCTAGCCCAATACTGAAAGAGGCGGCGCGGGAGCGGAGAGGACGGGTTGAACAGGGGGTGACGGTGTGCTAGATTGCTCCACTATTCAACAACATCCAGGGAAACGCACTTTTCTGGGCGGTTTTTCCTTCGGGCCCACACGCGCAAAACAACCTGCCATTGGAGGATTGAGAGCCTTGAAGTTCCAGAAGTTGAATCTACCGACCGAGGGACAGCGGATTACGGTCGAGGAAGGCAAGCTCAAGGTGCCCGCAAATCCCATCATTCCCTTCATCGAGGGGGACGGCACGGGCCCCGACCTCTGGCTCGCTGCACGGCCGGTCTTTGAGGCCGCTGTGGAAAAAGCGTACGGGGGAAGGCGCCAGGTGGCCTGGTTCGAAGTCTATGCGGGGGAGAAGGCCCGGGAGCGGTATGGCGAGTGGCTCCCTGGCGACACGCTCGAGGCAGTCAGCGCTTACGTAGTAGCGATCAAAGGTCCGCTCACGACTCCCATCGGGGGAGGTTATCGCAGCCTTAACGTCTCTCTCCGCCAGCAATTGGACCTCTATGCTTGCATTCGACCGGTGCGTTACTTTGAGGGAGTTCCATCACCCGTGAAGCGCCCGAAGGATTTAGACGTGGTCATCTTTCGGGAGAATACCGAGGACGTGTACGCTGGGATTGAATGGCGCGAAGGGACGGAGAAATGCCGAAAAGTGATCTCTTTTCTCAATCGCGAAATGGGGACTGAGATTCCCGAGGAAGCAGCCATTGGCGTCAAGGTGTCCAGTGCGAAGGCCAGCAAGTGACTCATCCGCAAGGCCATCCGCTACGCCATAGAGAAATAGAAGGACAGTGTTACCCTGGTGCACAAAGGAAACATCATGAAGTACACCGAGGGCAGCTTCAAGGATTGGGGCTATCAAGTGGCAAGGGAAGAGTTTCCCGATTACACCCTCCTCGAAGAGGACTTGAAGAGATCGGGTGCAACCGCGCCACCCCGGAGCAAGGTGCTGATTAAGGACAGGATTGCCGACTCCATGTTTCAACAGCTCCTGATCCGACCCCGGGAATACAGTGTTCTTGCCACCCAAAACCTGAATGGGGATTACTTGTCGGATGCCGCCGCTGCTCAGGCCGGCGGGCTCGGCATGGCACCTGGTGGAAATATCGGAGATTCAGTCGCCCTATTCGAAGCCACCCATGGGAGCGCTCCTGGTTACGCCGGGCTGGACAAAGTCAATCCGGGATCCCTGATCCTTTCAGGAGCCATGATGTTCGAGTATCTAGGATGGCTGGAAGTGACAGACCTGATCGTGGAGGGAGTCCGCCGGGCCATCCAGAAGGGGCGTGTCACTTATGACCTTGCGCGACAGATGGAAGGGGCCACCGAAGTGAAGTGCTCCGAGTTCGGTCATTCCATTGCAAACGAGATACGGGAGCTCTGATCTTTCCCTAATCGTCCGTCCATTGAGAAGATGAGTGAGGCCATGAGAAACAGGGTCAGTGTGGTCGGAGCGGGAAACGTAGGTGCCTCGACAGCGCAACGCGTTGCCGAGAAGCATCTGGCGGACGTGGTGCTCATCGATGTGGTGGAAGGCATTCCTGAGGGGAAGGCCCTGGATCTCTGGGAATCGGCGCCGGTGGAGGGTTTCGACTGTCGACTAGTGGGCACCCGGGACTACGCGCATACGGCTGGCTCCGACGTGGTGGTGATCACCGCGGGGCTCGCGAGGACGCCTGGAATGAGCCGCGATGACCTCCTCTTCAAGAACTATGAGATCGTCAAGGGCGTGACGGAGCAGGTGGCCCAACACTCACCCGACGCCATACTGCTGGTGGTCACCAACCCCCTGGATGCCATGGCTCAGACCGCGTTCAGGATCTCAGGGTTTCCCAAGCAGCGCGTGGTGGGAATGGCAGGTGTGCTGGATTCGGCTCGGTTCCGCTCTTTCATCGCTGAAGAGCTCAGCGTGTCGGTGCAGAACGTTCATGCGATGGTGCTGGGTGGGCATGGAGACACCATGGTGCCCCTGCCGCGCTATTCCACCGTGGCGGGAGTGCCGGTAACGGATCTGATGCCGACCGCCACACTGGATCGGCTGGTACAACGGACCCGCAATGGGGGAGCGGAAATCGTCTCCCTCTTAAAAACGGGCAGCGCCTATTACGCTCCCTCTTCCGCCATCGTAGAAATGGTGGACTCTATTCTGTGCGATCGACAAAAAATCCTTCCCTGCGCCGCATTCTTGGAAGGTGAGTACGGTATTCAGGGAGTGTTTGCGGGAGTCCCCGTGAAGCTGGGGCGCAGGGGAGTGGAGTCCATCCTGGAGATTCCTCTCGGCGAAGAAGAGCAAAAGGCTCTTCACCGTTCCGCAGCTGCGGTCAAAGAATTGGTAGACAAGCTGAAACTCTAACTTTCAGTGTGCGGGCGCACCACCCCCAGAGGACGGCTTGCTCTCGCCCGACGAAACTCGGAAATCGCTTTCTACGAGAGCCGAGCAGACTCGATCCATAAGTCGCTTGATGGTCTCGGTTCCGCACCGATAGTCGTTCATGAGAATTGCAAACGCGAAGGTTTCATCTCTTTCATTCACTGCGTAGCCTGAGAGGCTCGTCACCCCGGAAATCTTACCCGTTTTTGCCCGCACCTTTCTGAGGAGATCCTCATTTCGGAATCGACGCTGAAGTGTTCCGTCTACTCCCGCGATGGGAAGCGACGCGAGGAATTCTGGCCAGAGCTCAAAGTCCTCATTCATGGCCTTTAAAGTTTGTACCAAGGCCCGCGCGGTGACCCGATTCTCATGGGAAAGGCCGGAGCCGTCCGCCAAGGCGATTCCCTCGGCGGAAACCCCGATTCGGGTAAGGTATTCGCGGAGTACCTCAAGTCCTTTGGCAGTGGATCCGGGAATTCCCACAAACTGAGCACCCAACGTCTTGAGCAGTGTTTCGGCGATGAAGTTGTTGCTGTTCTTGTTCATGTCCCGCACGATGGCGGCCAGGGGCTTGGACTCGAAGCGGAAAAGCTCAACAGCGTCCTCGGGAATGGCGGCACGCCGGGGCTTCCCTCGCACGACAATCCCCTGGCGGGCCGCCAGCTCCTGAAACGCCGCGAGGGCGTACAAGGCAGGCTCCTCCACTCCTTTAGTCACTTCAGTGGGCGCGCTCCCCAGCCGAATGGATCCCGAGACATTGATGGTGTTCATCCCCTGCTGGAACCCTCGCCCCACCACCAATCCGCCGCGCGCAGAGGTGGTGACGGACCGGTTGTTCACTCTGAAATAGCCTGGCAGGGGAATCAGTTCCACGAAGGGACGGGATCCGACCGTGGGACCCGGTCGCACCCGAATGGTGACCACGTCGTAATTGAAAGAAAGGGCTCCCACCGGGGCGCTGACCCAGGAATCCTCCGGAACGGTCCGCGGCCAGACAAGAGGGCGCTCGACCGGGTCGAAGTAGGTGTCGTCGGCCACCAGATCACCGCGGATCTCGCGCAGCCCTTGACGGGAGAGCTCCTGTACCATGAGCCACCAGAATTCGCCCACCAGATCCGGGGCGCCGAATCCCTTGATGTAAAGATCGCCATCTAGAATGCCCTGGCGCACCGGCTGAGTAGAATAGAAGATGGTGGGAAAGACATAATCCGGCTTGAGCAGCGCCAGGGCAGCGGCGGAAGTAAACAACTTTTGGTTCGAGGCGGGCTTGAGCGGAATGTCGGGATTCTTCGAGAAGATCTCTGAGCCATCCTTCAGAGCCACGACCTGGACGCCAGTCTTTGCCAATTCCAGGCAGCCTGAGTTCAACACCGCTCGAATCCGTGCCTCCAGGTCACGAGGGGTGTCCGCCAGCGTCGGAGCGGACGAGGCCCCGTGTACCGAGTTCTGCAAGAGCATCGGGAGGAGCGCGGAAAGGGTGAGGACCGTGCGCCGCAATCCCTGAGAGTTGCGAACCATGACTTGCGAAGGCTAGCAGACCTTCGGTTGTGGGTCAAAACGGCGCATTCCACGCGGAATGGGCCGTTCCAAGCAGGAGTCAATCCAGGGTAAGTTTGACATCTCATCCGAGCGTGTGCTATACACCCGCGGATTTCACGAGAAGAACGATCCGATCTCCACTCCCCGGCATCCCCCCGAGGTAAGCGGTGAAAATTCACGAATATCAGGCCAAGGCCATTCTCCGGCGCTTTGGCGTCGCCGTCCCGCGAGGAGAGGTCTGCTTTTCGCCGAGGGAGGCATCGGAAGCGGCCTCACGCCTCGGGGCCTCCCCCTGCGTAGTGAAAGCCCAGATCCACGCGGGTGGCCGCGGCAAGGGAGGAGGCGTCAAGCTGGCCCGATCGGTAACCGAGGTAGAGGCGCTGGCCCGACAGATCATTGGAATGACCCTGGTGACGCCTCAAACGGGCCCTGCAGGGCGGAGGGTCCGGCGGATCTTGGTGGAAGAAGGGCTCGACATCGCCAGGGAGATGTACCTGGGAGTGATCATCGATCGGGTGCAAGGAATGCCTATGATCATAGCCTCCGTGGAGGGAGGAATGGACATTGAGGAAGTGGCCCGCCGGTCACCCGAACGAATTCTTCGTGCGCCCATCCGGCCGGGCTTAGGATTCCGCCCCTTCCAGGCGCGGAAGCTCGCGTACGGTCTGGGACTCGAGGGAGCCACCGACCTGGCCGCCAGGCTGATGTTGGCACTGGCGGAGGCCTTCGAGAAGACCGATGCAACTCTCTTCGAGATCAATCCCATGGTGGTGACCCATTCAGGGGGACTTTTCGCTCTGGACGCCAAGATGGATTTCGACGACAACGCCCTCTTTCGGCATCCGGAAATCCGCGAACTGAGGGACCAGGATGAGGAGGAACCGCTGGAAGTGGAGGCCTCCAGCTTCGGCCTCAGCTACATCAAGCTCCATGGCGACGTGGGGTGCATGGTGAACGGCGCTGGCCTCGCCATGGCTACCATGGACATGATTCAGCTGGCGGGAGGGACTCCCGCCAATTTTCTGGACGTGGGGGGAGGCGCAAGCACCGACCAGGTCTCCAATGCCTTGCGGATTCTCCTCTCAGACCCCAGCGTGAAGGCCGTGCTGATCAACATATTTGGCGGGATCATGCGCTGCGACGTGGTGGCCCAAGGAGTGGTGGACTCCGCCTTCAGAATGGGCGTCAAAGTTCCGATGGTGGTGAGGCTCGAGGGGACCAATGTTGAGGAGGGTCGAGGCATCCTCCTGGGCTCGGGCCTCAATTTCACGGTGGCCGATGGAATGCAGGATGCGGCCCGCAAAGTCGTGGCTCTCGCAAAGGGTTCAGCGTGAGCGTCCTTGTGGATCGCAATACCCGCCTCCTGGTGCAGGGAATCACCGGAAGAGAAGGTAGCTTTCACACCCAGCAGTGCGCAGTCTACGGCACGAAGGTGGTGGCCGGGGTGACACCTGGAAAAGGCGGAACCACCCACGAGGGCATCGTGGTCTTCAACACAGTCGCCGAAGCGGTGGCGGAGACGGGCGCCAACACGTCGATGATCTTCGTCCCGCCTCCCTTCGCTGCCGACGCGATCATGGAGGCCGCCGACGCCGAGGTGCCCTTGGTGGTGTGTATCACCGAGGGTATTCCAACTCTGGACATGGTTCGCGTCAAGGAGTTTCTGCAGCGAGGGCGCACCCGGCTCATTGGCCCCAATTGCCCTGGGGTCATCACTCCAGGAGAGTGCAAGGTGGGGATCATGCCCGGGGCCATCCACCGAACGGGAGAAGTGGGAGTCATCTCCCGCAGCGGCACTCTGACCTACGAGGCTGTAGCGCAACTCACCGCCCGTGGCATCGGGCAGAGCACCTGCATCGGAATCGGGGGCGATCCCATCATCGGCACGAGCTTCGTCGACGCCCTGAGCCTCTTCAGGGAGGATTCCAGGACCCGGGGCATTGTTCTCATCGGCGAGATCGGCGGCAGTGCGGAGGAAGCGGCTGCTGTCTACGCCCGCGAGAATCTTCGGATCCCCGTGGTGGCGTATATCGCCGGTCGCACCGCGCCGCCTGGAAGGCGCATGGGGCATGCGGGGGCCATCGTCTCAGGCGGCACCGGTACCGCAGCTGAAAAGGGGGAGGCGCTCCGGCTTGCCGGCGTCCATGTGGTGGAGAACCCTGCTGGTATAGGCCAGGCCATGGCCGAGGCCTTGGCAGGGCCCTCGCGGTAGCCTCATCACGCGAAAGGAGACTAGATGGAACGCACGCTGACCATCGTCAAACCTGACGGGGTGGCAGCCAACCTCATAGGAGAGATAGTCCGACGGTTGGAGGGGCAGGGCCTGCGGCCTGTGGCCATGAAGATGTTGCGTCTCTCCCACGAGCAGGCGGCCAATTTCTACTATGCCCACCGGGACAAAGAATTCTTCGAGGGCCTCATGAAGTTCATGACCTCGGGCCCTGTGGTCGTTTTGGCGCTCGAAGGTGAGGGTGCCATCACCAAACTCAGGGAGATCATGGGTGCCACGGATCCCGCCAAGGCGTCACCGGGCACGCTTCGAAGGGATTTCGCTTCCTCCATTGAAAAGAACATCATCCACGGCTCTGATTCACCTTCCTCGGCGGCGTTCGAGATCGGCTACTTCTTCAATTCCCTCGAGGTCTGCCGGCGCTGAGCCAGTCGCGATGCAGGATTTCCTCCGCCTCCTCCGCTACGCGAGCCCCTACCTGGGGAAACTGCTGGTGGCGCTTGTCTGTGCCGCTCTTGCGTCGCTAATGATCCTCGCGCTGGCGAGCCTAGTCCCCCCTCTGGTCAACGACGTCCTCGCCTCAGCCCAGCCGCATACGCTCCAAGACGGGAGAGCGCACCCGGTAAGCGACAAGTTCAACGTGCTCGATTATTCCAACAAGCTACTTGGAGAGGGTTGGATTGCCCGCTACTCTTCCCTGGGCCAAAAGCTGGTAGCGAAGGGAAGGAGCACTACCTTTCTGACCATCGCCGCCCTCGTTCTGATCCTCTATCTCGTGAAAGGGATCCTGACTTACTTCAGCACTTACTACGTTCGGGCCGTCGGCCTCCAGGTGATCCTCGATCTGAGGCGGCATCTCTACGATCGAATCCAGCGGCAAAGTCCTGCCTTCTTCTCGAGTCATCCCACAGGGCTCCTCATCTCCAGGCTGACTTCAGACATTGCGCGCATGCAGCGGACCGTCTCGGGAGATTTGGCCGACGTTTTTCGGCTCTCGTTTATTATCGTGGGCCAGGTTCTCTGGGTCTTTTACCTTTATCCCAGACTTTCCGCCGTCTGCTTGGTCATCCTCCCGCTGGTCCTCTATCCCATCGTCCGGTTTGGGAAACGCCTGAAGATCACCAGCCGGACCAGTCAGGAAAAGATGGCCGACGTCACCAACATCCTTAAGGAGACCATTACGGGCAACCGGATTGTGAAGGGTTTTGGCATGGAGGAGTACGAGGTTCATCGGTTTACCGATGCGCTGAAGAAAGTCCAGCGGCAGGAACTGCGAGGAGCGAGGTTGGTCTCCCTCTCCCCGCCGATCATGGAGATGGTCGGGGCCTTGGCCGCCGCCCTCCTGATCGGTTACGGCGGATATCAAATCTCGCGAGGAGCAGTAAACGCGGGGGAATTCTCCAGCTTTCTCTTCTCCCTGGCATGGCTCTACGCATCGGTCAAGAACCTGGCCAAGATCAACAATGACTTCCAGCAATCCATGGCCGCCACCCGACGAGTCTTCGAGATGATGGACGCCGATGTGGACGTGAAAGAGAAGCCGGGCGCCCCCCTCCTGCCTCCCTTCCGAGAAATCATCGAATTCAAGGACGTGGCATTCCGTTACAATGTCACACGGGTTCTGGAGGGAGTGAATCTGACGGTGCGATGCGGGCAGATCGTGGCCATCGTGGGAGGAAGCGGGGCAGGAAAGACCACCCTGGTCAATCTGCTGCCGCGCTTCTACGATGTTACCGAGGGTGTCGTTACCATCGATGGCAGGGATATCCGGGGTGTGACGCTAGTATCCTTGCGCGCGCAGATCGCACTCGTCACCCAGGAAATTCTGCTGTTCGACGACACGGTAAGAAACAACATCGCTTACGGACGCCAGGACGTACCCTTGACGGAAGTAGAGGCAGCGGCCCGAACCGCCTTCGCGCACGACTTTATCCTTCGCCTGCCCCTTGCCTACGACACGCGCTTGGGAGAAGCAGGGCACCTCCTTTCGGTGGGAGAACGTCAGAGGATTTCCATCGCGCGCGCTCTCCTCAAGAACTCTCCCATCCTAATCCTCGACGAGGCCACCTCCGCCCTCGACACCGAATCAGAGGCCATGGTGCAGAAGGCCCTCAATAATCTCATGCGCGGCCGAACCGTCTTTGTGATCGCGCACCGTCTCTCCACGGTGCGCAATGCCGACTTGATTATGGTGCTAGAAGGCGGGCGGATCGTGGAGCAGGGAAACCATGAGGCTCTGCTGGAGAGGCGCGGCGCATACGCACGACTCTACGAGCTCCAGTTCCGGGAGGGTACCGGGACCCACGGATGAGCCCCGAACGCCGAGTTCTTCTCATTCTCCTCGTCGCCTGCCTGTTTCTCTTCGTTTTTCAGCTTGGAAACCACGACCTCTGGGACCCCGACGAACCGCGCTACGGCGGCATCACACGGGCCATGCTGAGGTCCGGAGATTGGATCCGTCTCACCGACAACGGCGAAAACTACATCCAGAAGCCACCCCTGTTCTTCTGGATTCTCCGTCGAGTATCGCGGCGCTGCTATGCGTGCTCTGTGTTTATCGTTTCGGCAGGCGACTTTTCGGCTTCCGCGTGGGATGGCTGGCGGCCTGGGGGCTGGCCACGACGCAGCGATTTTTCGTCGAGGCACGCTGGGTCCACATGGACACGCTCCTAACTCTCTTCATCCTGCTGTCCATGGAGAGTGCGCACCGGGCGCTGGAAGGGGAAAAGCGCGAGTGGGTGTGGATGTATCTCTGGATGGCCCTGGGCTGTTTGACCAAAGGGCCGCTAGCAATGGCCATCCCCGTCGCCGCGTTGCTAGTCTACCTGGGCAGCTGCCGGGAAATGGTGCGCCTGAAGGAATGCGGCGGGTGGTGGGGTTTGCCTCTGGCTGTGGCTCCCACGGCGGCTTGGCTATTCGTCAATGCGCACCTCAGCGGCTTCGATCCCGCCGAGGTCCTTCGTGAGCAGATTTTGCAGCGCTTCCAGGAGGGTCTGCATCATCCGCGCCCATTTTTCTACTACTTCTACTCCCTTCCCGTGGAGTTCCTTCCCTGGACCCTTTTCCTGCCGGGCACAGTCCGCTTTACGTTCCCTTCCTCGGGGGGAAAGGACCGTAGAAGTCTTCTCTTCTTCTACGGATGGGTGATAGGAGGGTTTGCGCTCCTCAGCCTTGTGGCCGAGAAGCGTCCTTCGTATCTTCTGTCGATTTTCCCAGCGCTTGCGCTGCTCGTAGGAGTTTTTCTGGACTCATTCTTGACCCGCTACGATGCGGCACCCCTCAAGCGCTGGATGGAATGGCCACTGGCGCTGGCGGGGGCGGTCTGCCTGGCTGCGACAGGGCTTCTCGCACGATGGGGACGATACCATCGGGGGTTCGCACACCGGCTGGTACCCCTGGGCCTCTTCTTGGTTCTGGTCTTCTCAGGCACGCTGTGGGCGTTGCGGAAGAGACACCGGGGAGCCGGGATAATCATCCTCCTGACCGGAATCTTCGCCGGGTACCTTTGGGTCGTCGCTGCAATGCTCCCATGGCTGAACCCTTACAAATCGGCCCGACCATTCTGTGAGCGCGTCCTCTCGCGAATTGGCCTGTCGCCGCTGGGAATCTATGAAGACAATCATCCGGGTGTAGCCTACTATTGCCACCGCAGCCTCAAATTGCTGCGCGGTCCCGACGAGCTGCGAGAATTTCTTCAGGGTCCGACACCAGGCTATTGTGTGATTCGTGAGGAGGAGCTCCGTGAATTGGAAGGGCAGTGTCCGCTCAGGAGTCTCGAAGAATATTCGGTAGGACACCGAAAGTTGGTTTTGGTGAGCGGCGGGCCTGGTAACAGGAATCACCCAGACGGTCCGCCGCCATAGACTTCCAGGATTCTCCCCACGAGAACGTTCCAGTCGAAATGGGCAAGGGCGTGCTCTCTTGCAGCTCCGCCGATTTTCCTGGCGGAGACCGGATCCAGGAGCAGATGCGAAATGGCCTCTGCCAATCGTTTGCCCGCCTCCTCCGAAAGCGTACCAGGCGCGCGGTAGGTGGAGTTCGCGGATTCGAAGAGGTCCACGAGCACCCCCCTCCCCTGGTCTCCCAGGAGCTCGGCCAGACCTCCCAACCGACTGGCCACCACTGGCTTAGCCATCGCCATGGCCTCAAGGCAGGCATGACTGGTGGATTCCATGGAGGAAGGGAATACCACCACATCGGCCACTGCCAGATAGCCGGGAACTTCTGCATTGGGAATCGCGCCCACGAAGTCGAAGTGGGCCGCCACACCCGACTCGTGAGTCATCCGCTTCAACTCCTCCTCCTGAGATCCCCATCCGCCGATGACGAAGCGAGCCGCAGGGCACGAAACCAGGATGCGAGGGGCCACTTGCACCAGGTAATGAATTCCATTTTTCGGGACGAGCCGTCGCACGGCCAGGACCACCTGGTGCCCACGGTATTTCTGTCTAAGAACCTCGGGGGCTGTCCTCGAGGCGTCGAATTCGTCCGTGTCCACGCCATTGGGGATCACGTGGATACGGGAGGGATCGCAGTAGGTGGAGGCCAGACGAGCGAACTCGGAGCTGGTGGCAATGACTGCATCGGCAAGCGAAAGTGACACCCGACGATAGCGTAGGTGGCTCCAACGCTTGAGCGGTGAGTCTTGAGGATTATCCAAGAGGCCCAGTCCGTGAAGGGAGACCACGAACCGCTGTGCGATCTTCCGAGCCAACGGGGCCGAGAACGCGGCAAGGCGGTAACAGTAGCGAGAATGCACTACGTCTGCGCCTATGAATTCTCTCTCGAGGATTCGCCTCAGGGTGCGCCGGTCCACCGGTCCAAATGTGTGAGGGAGTCGGAGCACGTCCAAGGCTCCCGGCTCCCGACCCTGGAGGACGTGTTTCTCGGTGGTTATGATCCTGACCTGATTCCCCTTTTTCACCAGGTACTTCGCGAGGCGAAACGCGCCCATCTCCTGGCCACCCAGGCGGGGTAGATAGGAATCGGCGGTGATGACGATCTTCACTTCGGGGGAGCACCACGGGTGGGAATGACCACCCGCATATCGGTCTTTAGCGAGCCATTCTTCTCGTACCGTCGTCGGCGGAGTTGCACGGTGGCGTCGGGGTACGCTGCGAACGAGGACTCGTCCAGTGAGGAGAGGTGCTTGCGATTCAATTGGCCGCGATAGGGGACGGTGATGACCACGCCCCGCCTGGCGGCGTGGACGACACGGGAGAGCACAGCGGCGGTATCGCGGAAGTGTTCGAGGGTTTGGACCAGGAGCAGAAAGTCAAATCCCCAGGGAAGCGGATCGCTCAATAGATCCCCGCATCGGGTGGGTATTACTGCCTGTTCTGCGGCGGCTCGGCTGATTTCGAATCCCTCGACCTGCCACAGGGAGCAGAGGGAGGTGAGATGCCGGCCTCCATGGCCCAGACCACTCCCGATGTCTAGGATCCGCAGGGGCTCCTTGGGCAGCACCTCGCCGGCAAATTCGTAAAAACTCAGGCGCGTTTCGGAGGCCCACTTGTCTTCCGCGGAATCATTCGAGTACTCCCGCTCCCAGAAGGAGCGGGGATTCGAGCGCCTCCAACGCACTCTGAGACGATCCAGAAAACTCACTCGGTCCTTTCGTCCGAACCGGGAGACTGGCGGGTCTTGAGCGGTGAGACGGACCGCCTATTGTCGTGCTCCCGCAAAACGTCGTCGAACAGAGCCATCATGTCCTGCCCCATGGCTCGCGCGGAGAAGTGATGCTCAATCCGGATTCGGCCCGCTTCGCCCATTCGCCGGGCCAGGACCCCATCGGTCAGCAGGTGCTCCATCGCGCCGGCGAAGGCATTTAGATCGCCTTCGGGGCAAAGGAATCCGGTTTCATCTTCAGCCACTGCTTCGGCGATGCCGCCGACCCGGAACGCCACCACCGGAAGGGCATGGGCCATGGCCTCCAGCACCACTTTGGGAAGGCCTTCGCTACGTGACGTGTGGGCGTAAACATTCATGGCCTCGTACCACGTATCCATCTCACGTTGCTGTCCTGGAAAATTGACGCTATCACTCACCCCGAGGCGCTCCGCCAAAGCGCGAAGCCGCGCCAGTTCTTGGGGTTCTGCGCCTCCGATGAAGATACATCGGATAGCCGGAGTTCGATGACGAATCTTGCTGAGAATCTCGAGCAGCAGCTCGGGTCTCTTCACGCCCCTTAGCCCCACCGTGCCGATAACGGGGGAGTGTTTCTCACTACCGATGGAGCGTTCGCCTGGGGCGCTCCGTCGCCGAAGGTCGAGCTTCGGAACGTCGATCCCCGTGTGAATCACGCGCTGGGGATTTCCGACAAGGCGTCGTTCCTTGAGATACGCCCGATAGGCGCTCAGCGCGGCCTCGCTGACGCCCACCACAGCGTCGGCACGAGCCACGCGATACTTCTCGTAGTAGCGGGGGGGGCGGTCGGCCTGGCGCAGAAAGCATATCCAGGGGAGTCGATTGAGGCGGGCGACGGCGTCGGCGAAGGGACCCAGCTCTGCGTGATTGCTCACCACGAGGCGCGCGCGCACTCGGCGTGCCAGCCTCGCCAGCCGGATAGCCACCACTGGAAAGCGCCAAAGAGCGTCATGTCGCCGAAAGGTCCTGAGTCCTGGCACTCGGTAGACCGGCGTACCGACCTCCCGCAGCGCCTGCGTAAGGAGCCCCTCCCGGGGCACCGATACTATCATCGCAAAACGGCTACGATCGAGTCTCTTGGAAAGGGTGACGAGTGCGTTGTTGGGGCTGAACACCGACGGTTGGGGCAGTGTCTGGAGCACCAGCAGAGGAACCATCGCCTCGACTTTATGGGCCGTCAGGCCGCCCCATGGGGCCAGCTGGAATGCCTCCCGAGCCCGAGTGGAGAGAAGGTTGACGCTTCAACGCGCGCATCATAGCATAGCCGGCCACCTCTCCATGGAAGCGCCCCCGGAGAAATCCCATGAATCTTTCCGGCCTGCGGATTCTCCACACTAACTTTCATCGAGGCTGGGGCGGGCAGCCTTCTCGCATTCTGATGCTCTGCCAGGGACTCACCGAGAAGGGCCACCAAATAGTCATCGCAGCCCCCCCGGGGTCGCTGCTCGCTGACAAGGCAAGAGATGCGGGGCTCGAAACGTTTGAAGAACCGCAATTCCGCCAATCAAAATGGATCTTGTCCGCCCTGCGGGATGCCGCCTCAATTCACGGTCTTCTCAAGCGGAGAGGGTTTGATCTCGTGGACGCGCACGGTTCGCAAGATCTCTGGGCCAGCGCTGCGGCCGTAAAGGTAGGGCGCCACCTCTTGCCTCTGGTATACACGCGGCACAACACCAAGCGCGTGGCCGATCATCCCGCGAACCGCTTCCTTTACCGACACCTGGTGGACCATCTCATCCTGGTGAGCGGATCGATTTTGGAGCGCTACGGGCCGATCTTGAACCGCGGCGACTTCTCCCGGGATCGGATCTCGGTAGTTCATTCCTCCTACTGGGAGGACCGGTTTCATCCTGGCGTGGACGGAACAGCGGCACGACGGGAACTCGGGGCCGACGGGACAGATTCCGTCCTCGTAGGAGTGGTGGGTAGACTGGTCGCGGACAAGGGGGGGATCCACTTCTTGAAAGCGGCCGCCAAGATCGCGCCGCAATTCCCCTCCGCCCGCTTCCTCTTTGTGGGACGGGGCAAGGAAGAGGAAAGGTTGCGCCGGCGTGCGACGGAGCTTGGCCTTTCCGGAAGGGTGTCCTTTCTCGGATTTCGGGAGGACATGCCCCTTATTACGGCAGCGCTGGATCTCTCGGTCCTCCCGTCGGTGGATTGCGATGCTTCTTCGGCAGCGCTCAAAGAGGCCATGGCCGTGGGGCGGCCGGTGATAGCCACGGATGTCGGCGGGGCGAAAGAGATCGTAGAGCACGGCAGAACCGGTCTAGTGGTACCTCCGGCGGATCCCGATGCTCTGGCGAGCGCCATGGAAGACATTCTTCGGCGGGAGGACCGGGGCCGATCCCTGGGGGAGGCGGGAAGTCAAAGAGTCCGAAACGAGTTCAGCCGAGAGCGTCTCGTGGAAGGGACCCTCGAGGCCTACCGGAAGGCGCTGCAGCGGTGGAGGAAAAACGAGTGCAGCTGAAGTTTAAGCCCAGTTCCTCCAGGCAAAGAGGCCGAGGACCAGCAGGACTCCTGTCAAGACTTGGAATTCCTGGTTTTTCACCGCTCGGTCGAACGACCAATGATCACCCTTTCCGGGGTAGCGGGTCAGAGTTGGAAACAAAATGGGGACTGCGGTGCTGTAGCGTAAGAACGCCTCGCCATGCATCTTCTGCAGCCTTGTCCCCTCCACCCGGAGCTTTCGGGGCATGTAGTATCCGAAGAAGACGGCGTATCCCAAGCCGAGCGCGATCCAGTTTAGTCCGTAGCGGCTGCGGGCCATGATGCAGAATCCGGTGAGGATCAGTAGGCGGCCAAGGTAGAGAGGATTCTGCGTATACGCGTAAGGTCCCGAATCGACGAGCTCCACCGACTTGACCAGATGTCCCGCGGCCCAGATGCGAACCGCTTCTCCCAGGACGACAAGCAGGGTTCCCACGGCGAAAAGCCGAGGTGCGGGCCTCGAGAGCCAAACGAGACAGCTCACGAAAAAATAGAGGAATGCCAAGCGGATGCATCCCAAGATTTTGCTTCGTTGTGATGCCAAGGGAGTCTCCCGAGACCGAGGGCGGGACGCCATGTTAGGGGCAACCCCAGTGCGCTGTCAATGCGCTAGATGCCCTCATCGGGTGCGGATCGCATTGAGTGATCGGCGAAGCCGCTTTCCGACTCTGTACCAAAGGGGAGGGTGGCTCAGCTCATGGCGCTCTTCGGCTGTGAGGCAATGAGGCGCGTGCCGGAGTGTAAGCTTCAACGCGGCGCGGCGATCCGAACCGCAGGCCGCTCGGAAGAGCCGATATTTGAATCGACCAGAGGCCTGCTCCAAAATGACGGCGGTGGAGAAGTCCACCAGGTATGGGTTTCCACCCGGACCCACCAGTATGTCCCGATGATGAAGATCCCCCTGGGCCACGCCCGCGCGATGGACCGAGTTGAGAAGCTGCGTCAGCTCTCGAAAGAATTCCTCGGGAACCTCTCCAGGGCGAAAGTGGGAAAGATCTAGTCCTTCCACGAAATCCATGGCGAAGGCGAACCGGTCGATTTGGCCCGCCAGGTGCGGGATCCCGGAAAGATCCTGAAGTCTCTGGTATGCGCGAACCTCTCGACGCACCAGGCTGCGCCCTAGGGTGTTGCGGATCCACGAAGGGCGGGGTGAATAATCCTTGATGGCCAGACGTGATCCCTCATCCTCCCAGAGAAAGATGTCAGCCTTGGTGACATTCCTTCCGCAACGCAACCGGAATGGGGGACGGGCGCGGAGGGCCATGCGGGTGGGCAGAGACATGGAATCTCATCTCGCCGAGCGCGGTATGTTACGATAAACCAGCTATTTAAGCAAAATGGAGAATATCACAATGCGAGAGTCTCCTCAACATTCTCCCCGGGTCGCAAATCTACCGGTGCGTGAGGAGATGGATCTCGGAGAGAGTCGAGGCAAGCTCCTTCAGCGTGGGGCGTGGGGAAAAGCAGACATCCTACTGGTGGAAAGTCCAGTGGGCAAAGCCATCGTCAAGGATTTCAGCCGCAAATTGTTTCCCGTCCGGTGGTACGGGCGCTGGCAAATCCGGCGCGAGGCTTCCATTTACCGCAGGTTGGCCGGCGTTCCCGGCGTCCCAAAGTATTTTGGCAGAATCGGGAAGAATGCCATCGCCATCGAGTATATCGAGGGGGAAAGAATCTCCCACTGGAAACGCCGGGAACTTCCTCCCGCACTCTTTGCCCGGCTTTGGACCCTCATCGAATCCATCCATGCCCGCGGTATTGTCCACATCGACTTGCGTAAGCGGGACAACATTCTGATCGATTCTAGGGGAGAGGTATTCATCATCGACTTCAACGCCTCATTTCGTTTCCCGCCGGGGAGCCGGGGTGCCCGCTGGATCCTTCCTGCGCTACGAAGAATCGACCACTTCGGGTTTCTCAAGTGGAAGGCGGCCCTCGCTCCTTCGCAGCTCAGCGAGGCGGAACGCAGCGCCTTCCGGCGTATGTCGTTCCTGCGACGTTTCTGGATCTTCAAGTGAGTCCGCTCCAGCTCACCGTGGTGATTCCTGTGCGCGACGAGCGGGAAAACCTTCGACCGCTTTGGGAGGAGCTGCACCGCATCCTAGAGGGGATTGGTAGGAGTTACGAGTTGATTCTGGTCGACGATGCCAGCACCGATGGGAGCGGAGCGCTGCTGGATGAGCTGGGCCGGCAGGACTCGAGGCTGAGCGTGCTGCACCTGGAGCAACCTTCGGGCCAGACGGCCGCCCTCGATGCCGCATTCCGGTTCGCGCGCGGCGATGTCATCGTCACCTTGGACGCTGACCTCCAGAGCGACGCCGCCGATATCCCGCGCATGCTGGAGTCGCTGGGAACGCTGGACGCTGTGGTCGGGTACCGAGTGCGGCGCAGGGACTCAAGAGTGAGACGTATTCTCTCTTGCCTCGCCAACGCCATGCGCAATCGGGTTCTCGGCGAGACGATCCGCGACACGGGTTGTCCCTTGAAGGTTTTTCGCCGCTCGAGCTTGCTGAAGATCCGACTCTATGACGGAATGCACCGCTTCCTTCCAGCGCTCATGGAGTTCGAGGGATTCAGGGTGATTCAAATCGCGGTAGGCCATCGGCCGAGACGCTGGGGACATTCCAAGTACGGCTTGTGTAGCCGACTGCTCCATCCTATCGCCGACCTTTGGGCAGTTCGATGGATGAAGCGCCGCAGGTTACGCTACCGGATCCGGGGGGAAGAAGCGGTCAAGGAGACGGAGAGAAATAGCCTGGTCGGGTGAGCACGTGGAGCCCGGGTGGGTCCACTTCCACCCGCACGGCCCGCCATTTGCCGTCCCTGGACTGGTTGGTGGGGGCGTAGCTCAGTGAATACTGACGACCCAGGTCCTGCATGATCTGCTGATAGACCCCTTGCAATTGACCGGGCCTCTCAGGATTGTAGAATCGCCCTCCCGTCTTCTCAGAGAAGTTCTCGAGGATCTCCCGCAAGGAGCGACGCTGCGCTAGATCAGTCTCATCCTGGAGCCGTGCCCCAAGCCCGATAGCGTAGGCGACCACTTCCGAATGCGCCAGGGCGTCCACCGCCTCTTCAAAAAGGTGAAGACTACCCGGCGCGTTCTCCCGGAAGGCCTGGTCCCTTCCGTCCGAAAGGAGGACCACCACCCTCCGGCCTTCCACATCCTTCAGCCGCTCGGCCGCCTTTACCAGGGCGTCGTAGAGGGCTGTGCCTCCCGCCGGAACGATCTCTTGGATGGCTCTTTCCAGTCTTTTCCGATCGGACGTCAGAGGCTGCAGCTCCGTCACCGTGTCGCTGAAACTGATCACCATGGTCCGGTCGGAAGGCTCCATTCTCTTGACGAAATCCAGGGCCGACCGTCGAGCTATTTCCATCCGGTCGCCAGTTCCCATGCTGTTGGATGCGTCCATCACGAGTGCCACGGACAGTGGCTGCCGCGCCGCCGTGAAATGGGCAATGAGTTGTGGCTTGCCGTCCTCGAAGAGTCGAAAACTATCCCGTTGGAGATCGGTGACGGGCTTTCCACGCTGGTCAAAGACGTTGACGTAGAGATCGACCAGGGAGACCGACTCCCGCTGGCCAACACGCAAGGGCGGCGTTTGAAGGGTCGCGTTGGCAGTTCTTCCCAGATCATCCACCACCCGGGCCTCAAGCCTGTGGGGCTGAAAGTCTTCCCCTGCGTTCCACATGAACTCGTAGGGAGGTTTCTCTAGGACTGCCACTCGCTGGGAGTCGATGACAACTTCAATGCGAACAAGTCGGGCTCCCTGCGGTACCACGGCCAGCAGTGACACTCGAGTCTCGCCTGCCACCGGAAGGTTGGGAGGCGGAGTAAGGAAACGGAGTGCCAATTCCTCAGCACGAAGGAGCGTGCAACTGGCGAGTAGGAAAAGGAGGCAGCTGCCCAGAAAACGAAGGATCCGGAGAGAGACGTCCAAGCAGCCTCTCAGTAAGCCCGGGCAAGAATCACTCGCGTTCGGGAGAGGGAGCCACAGTAAAGGCAGGCTCCTTCCGAGTCCTGACCTTCCAATGGGATGCAGCGAATGGTGGCCTTGGTTTCCTCTTTGATCTTCGTCTCGCACTGGGGGTTGCGGCACCAGAAAGCCTCATAGAAGCCACCAAGAGATTCGAGTTGCTCCTTGAATTCGGCGTAGGTACCTGCGGGCCGGGTGTTCTCACTCCGGAACTTGAGGGCCCTTTCGTAGAGGGAGCGCTGGATCCGTGCCAGAAGCTCCGGCAGATAGCTCTCGAGCGACTCAAGGGAGATGGCTTCTTTCGTTCGATCCAGCCGCGAAACAGCTGTAGCCTGGCCTTTCGCCAAGTCACGGGGCCCCACCTCGAGCCGGAGGGGAACTCCCTTGAGCTCCCACTCGTTGAATTTGAACCCCGGTGAGACCTCGTCTCGCAAATCGATGTGAATGCGGGCCACCGTTCCCAAGGCGGCTTGGAGCTTTTCCACGGATTGTTTCACGTTCGTCCTCTCCTCGTCGCTCTTCCAAATGGGAACCACGGCCACCTGAATAGGCGCCAGTGCAGGGGGTAGAATGAGTCCCTGATCATCGCCGTGAGCCAGGACCAGGGCACCCACGAGTCGCGTGGAGACCCCCCAACTCGTTTGCCATACGTGCTCGATACCCCCTTCCTGGTTCTGGAATTTGACGTCAAAAGCCTTCGAAAAATTCTGGCCCAGGTTATGAGTGGTTCCGGCCTGCAGCGCCTTCCCGTCCTGCATGAGTGCCTCGATGCAGTAAGTTTTCTGGGCTCCCGCGAACTTCTCCTGTTCACTTTTCAGTCCCTTGAGCACGGGAATTGCCATCTGGGTGTGGGCGAAGTCGTTGTAGAGACCCAGTATCCTCAGCGTCTCCTCTTCCGCTTCCCGCTCCGTTGCGTGAGCGGTGTGGCCTTCCTGCCAGAGGAACTCGGTGGTCCGAAGGAACAAACGCGTTCGCATTTCCCAGCGAACCACATTGGACCATTGATTGAGAAGAAGGGGAAGATCTCGATAGGAACGGATCCACTTGGAGAACATGCTATAAATGATGGTCTCCGAAGTGGGACGCACCACCAGCTTTTCCTCAAGCTCCTTACCCCCCCCGATGGTGACGACTGCCAGCTCGGGCGAGAATCCTTCCACATGAGCCTTTTCGCGGTGAAGAAAGCTCTCCGGAATGAATAGGGGGAAATAGGCGTTCTGGTGACCGGTCTCTTTGAAGCGCGCGTCCAGGTAGCCCTGAATGCGCTCCCAGAGTGCATAACCCAGGGGACGGATCACCATACACCCCTTCACAGGGGAGTAGTCTGCCAATTCCGATCGCGTCACGACGTCGGTGTACCAACGAGCCGGATCTTCGTGGCGTGGGGTAATGACGTTAGACATGCTCTTCGCCTTCCACTAGGAGTGGGACGGATTGCCGTGCATCAGGGGCACAAAACGCACGGGCAACAAGGGCCGAGAGGTAATCTCCGGTCCTGCGCGACGAAAGAACCAGAGCTCCTGGTGCTCCTCCCCCAGCGGGAGAATCATCCGGCCTCCCTCCCCAAGCTGGTCCAGAAGGGCTTGAGGCACGGCTTCAGCGGCTGCTGCCGCAAGGACGCCGTCAAAGGGCGCAGCTTCGAGCCAGCCGAGGCGACCGTCCCCGACCGCGAACTCGATGTTCGAATACCCCAGGCTAACCAGCAAGGCGCGTGCTTTTCGCGATAGTGTCTCTAGCAATTCCAGCGTGTAAACCTCGCGGGCCAATTCCGCCAATACCGCAGTTTGATATCCCGATCCGGTCCCGATCTCCAGCACCCTCTCGTCCCCCGTCAACTCCAGCTGCTCTGTCATGAAGGCAACGATGTAGGGCTGGGAGAGAGTCTGCCCATGACCGATGGGGATCGGAGCGTCTTGGTAGGCTTGCTCGCGCTGCTCGGGCGCCAGGAAAAGATGACGGGGCACTCGTCTCATGGCGGAGAGGACCCGCTCGTCCCGAATTCCACGGGCCGACAGCTGAGCCGCAACCATCTCCCGACGGCGACGACCCGCATTGACCCCAGCTTCCAGGCGCTCCTCCACCTCCTCCTCCATATTGGGGCTTCTTAGGATTCTGCGGATTCTAGCACACCCGCTTTGGATGTTTGAGACTCATCGTCCGGGTCAATTCCGCGCGCCTCATCCGCGTCACCTCCAAGTCCGCCAGCCGGGTTGGCTCGGGGATTCGACAGCGCAGCGTGCATCGGAGCGTCCACTCAGCAGCCTGAGCAATCGAGACCCGATGACCGGGTGAGACAATGATCTCACGGACTCCCTGTCGAGTTCGCAGCGCAAAGCCCACTTGACACCCTTTGTGCGTGAGAAGGGCCCGTCCGCCGCGCCGCACCGGCACCCTCCCATGCTCTCCCACCAGCAGGCTCTTGGCGCAACCGATGGTAGGAATCCCCAAGAAGAGACCCAGGTGACAGGCGAGCCCGAGGAAACGCGGATGAGCAAGTCCCTGCCCATCACAAAGAAGAAGATCGGGTGTGCCACTTAGCCGACGGAAGGCTTTCAGAAGTGGCGGAATTTCGCGAAAACTGAGCAGCCCAGGCACGTAGGGAAATGTCACCCTGCCCTGCGCTCTCGCGATTTCTATTACATCAAGGCCGGGCCAGGCAAGAACAATAAAGGCGGCGAAGAACCTGTTGGACAAGGGATCGTAGGAAACATCGGCGCCACCAATGCGCCTTACCTGGCGGGAGAACGGATGGAGGGAGATCTTCGCCGCCAGACGGGATTGTATGCGAACAGCTTCACGTGGAGAGATGGAGAACGAGTGGAGGAATCGAATCTTCATCGAAGGGTCAAACATAACCGGCTCAAGCTAGCCGGGGCATCGAGGACTGTTATTCGGGTCTGTGATCGTTGACACCGTCGTACGTGGTTTCTAGAATCCCAGACATTGACCTGGGTCATCCCAGCGCTGCATCGCAACAGAAAAGGAAGCAAGATGCCAAGATCGTGGCTGTGGGTGCCGGCCTTGCTGGTGATGTCCGGGGGCTGCAGCGATGTCCGGGTCCCGCCTGAGGATAGGCTGGTATTCCAGTACTCCGAGGGCATTCAGAGCCTTCATCAGCCGACCTACGAGGACTTTTTCTTGGAGTGTCATCCGGAATGGCAGCCGAGAGATCTTTCGGCTCGGATGGCCAGCTATGAGGCCACGCGCAAAGGGGGGGCGGTGACCTTTTCTGACGATGGGATCGAAGTGATTAAGCTGGCTCTCCTGGGGAGGGGAGGCTACTTCAAGGTGGACAACGCGCTCCGGGAGAAGGATCGGCTGCAATTCAGGACTATCGTGAAGCCCGAGTACATCGCCATCAACTATATTGACCGTACGGAGTTTCCTAGAGGCGCCATCCTTTTCCTCATGGGAGAACCCATCGGAGCGGTGGTCTCTCTCAGGCCTGGTATGACCCTGGGCCCGAAAAGGAGTGTCCTGCAATCTGTGGATCTTCACTGGTTCTGGACCCGAAATACGCTAGGACGGGCTGAATGGTGTCTGAATTCCGTACTCCCGATTCCGTCCAGCGCCACCTTCATAGAGCTTCAGTTTCAGGAGGATATGACGATGGAAAACGCGAACCCTGGAACCTCTACGCCCTGAGTCGGGTGGAAGCCCCGAGGATTAGGGGATCCTCAGGACTTTAATCGTAACGTAGTTGGAGTGGACTTCCCTTCCATCCTTGCCCGAAATCCTTACGCGATAAAGGAAGGAGCCTGGCGACAGTAGCTCAAAAGACTTACTGAAAGTGGTGGGGACGGAAGGCTCCTCTCCCTCGTGGACGCACCTGGGGGCTTCCGTGATCCGCGTCTCCTTCTCTGGGCTCGCTCCTGTATCGACGCGGACCCAGGTGACCGCAGCATGGCAAAAGTTGGCATCCTGAGGGTCGATTCCGTTGAGGGTTGCCACAAGCTGAACATTCAAAGGCGCAAATCCAAAGGCAGGGCTGGCAGCAAGGACCAGCTTGGGAGAGGGCCGTCCCAACTTGTCGGAAGGTTCCTTCCTGGCGATTCCCGCGAGCGCG
Organism: Acidobacteriota bacterium; assembly: GCA_003222305.1. GTDB lineage: Bacteria > Acidobacteriota > Polarisedimenticolia > Gp22-AA2 > AA152 > AA152. Next base: position 87,759 of record QHVQ01000026.1, read on the forward strand.
ATGGCGAACTGCAAGGATAAGATGAGGGTCAAAAGGCCAAGAAATCGAGCAACCAACACAGTCTTGCTTGCAGAGAGTAAGTCCATGCACCACCTTGAACAGGAATCTTCTCACACAAACCTTACGCCGCGGCACAGCCAGGGTCAAGAATGGAAGAAGTAGAGCGAATGACCACGGGATGAGACAAATCGGCGGCCCCGGGACACTTGCAGCGGAATAGGACCCTGTGCGCTCAGTGGCATATATTTGAAAATGAGTACGTTACGGTCCTATGGCTGCTGGCATGTTTCTGGCTCTAGGGGGGAGTATCGTTCGATTGCCGGCGCAAATCCAAGTGGGCGCCGAAGGAGAATCTGGCCATGAACTCGTTCTCGAACCGACGGTCCACACCCCTCGTGCTCTGTGTTGCCCTGTCATTCTTGCCTGGATTCGCTAGTGATGCTCCCAACAATGATTCGCCAGTCCCTGCCCGCGTCCGGACGCTGGAAGGAGAAGCGACACTCCACCGTGAACGGGAGCAGGATCGAGTCGCCGTGACGGTGAACACGCCGGTGTTTCCTGGAGACGGGGTCGAAGTCGAGGCAGCCGGACACCTAGAGCTCCAGCTTCCGGACGGAACCCTGGTGTGGCTGGATGAGGGGACACGGGTGGACATCGTGGCAATGCAGGGTTCTCCGGATGATTCGCGGGAGGAGACGGTCCTGAAACTTTGGGCGGGACAGGTAGAAACGGAGATCCAGGCGGAAAGGGGGGAAAAATCCGAGATGCGGCTCGATACGCCGGAATCGTCCGTCTATCTCATGAGCCGCGGGAGGTTCCGGATCGAGAGCAATTCAGGGAGCACTACTGTCACATCCTACCGGGGTGTTGCGGAGCTCGCCGGGGACGACGGATCCATGCTGGTAAGAAGCGGGCAACAAAGTCGCGTGGAAGCCAACTCTGCTCCTGAAGAGCCCTGGTCCGTGAACACACTCCGACAGGATGCCTTCGGCGAGTGGTGCGAGGAGCGTACTGAGAGCTACGTTATCGACAGGGATCCAGAGGAGCAAGAATACATAGAAGAGGTACCCTCGCCAGTACGGCATTATACCTCGGAGCTGGATTACTACGGGAACTGGCAATATGTGACTGCCTTCGGATGGGTATGGCGTCCCACCACCATTCAGGTGGGGTGGAGGCCGTATTACAGTGGTTATTGGTCCTGGTGTCCTCGAGGTTGGAGTTGGGTTTCCTATGAGCCATGGGGCTGGCTACCGTACCACTATGGGCGCTGGAGCTGGGTTTCCACGGTGGGCTGGGTCTGGATCCCTGGAGGTGTGTATTCTGGTGCGTGGGTGAGCTGGGCCGTGACGCCCACCTATGTAGGATGGTGTCCTCTGGATTTCTTTAATCGTCCTGCCTATGTGAGCTTTAACTACACTAATCTCAATGTGAATCAATACGGCGGGGGGTGGAATTTCCTTCCCCTGAATCGGTGGGGTGAAAGGAATGTGAGCCGTGACATTGTTCGAGCGGACCGAGTTCCCGAGTTGCACGGAGCCATCACCACGAGGGTCCTTCCCCACTTCGATCCCGAGCAAGCCCGGGTGCGCCCGGGGGTAGTGCAGAGAGTGGTACAACAGACGTCTCCTAGGCCGGAGGTCCCCGAGCGGAATCCGGGCGCTGGGGGCGTCTCATTCCGCCAGGCGGATCGTCGGGAATGGGTTTTCAAGCCGAGAAGCGCTCCCTTCCACCCACGCCCGGGGGATTTGCGCCGACAGCGGGGGGAGACCTCCGGCCCCCTGAATGAGTCGCCTCGCGTGTCTATCCCCGGAGCCGAGCGAGCCAACCCGTCCCGGCCAGACTATCGGTCGAATGAACCAATGAGACGTCTCCGGCTCGGTACGCCGCGGCAGGCGCCAAGACAAGAGGGCGAGCCTCGGGATCCACCGCGGCGAGGCAATTCCTCTTCGCCGCTGCCCCGAAGTCCCTCGGTTTCGGAAGATCCCTCTCGAAAGGTCCTGAACCGCATCTTCCGTGAGGGAAACTCGGCGGTGGCACCACGTAATGATTCACCCCGGGGCGAAGGCCGAGGAAAGTCTGAACGGCTTCGCGTGGAGGGCAATTCGCGGCAACCCCCCGTCACCCCCCGGGCGGATGCCCGCACTCTTCACCCCGCGCCGATTAGACGGGACGCACCCACTCCCCCCCGAAGCCAGGATGGAAAGAAGAAGGACAAGCCCTGAGCCTTCCTTGACATGCAGCGAAACCGCGTGTTAGCTTTCGTTCGGCCTCGGAATCTCCTTGTTGGATCCCTCGGGGCCGATGATTCTCAGGACACCTCGACACGCTCAATGGCTCTCCGAACTATCGTCCAATACCCCGACCCTGTGCTGAATACCCGCGCCGAGGAGGTTTTGTCCATTGACGGGCATATCCACCAGCTAGTGGCGGATATGGTGGAGACTATGCATGCAGCGCCCGGAGTGGGCCTCGCTGCTAACCAGGTGGGGGTTACCCGGCGAGTGGCCATCGTGGATCTCTCAGTGGGGAAGGACCCCTCCGCGCTGGTGGTGCTCATCAATCCCCAAATACTTTCGGAATTACAGAACTGGTTCCACGGCCGCTCAGGGTGGAAGTACAGGCTCTTAATCTTGAAGGAGAAATCGTTCGGGTCCATGGAGAGGGGCTGATGGCGAGAGCCCTGCTGCACGAGATCGACCATTTGGAGGGTGTCCTCTTTCTCGACCGGCTCAGTCCCCTCAAGCGCCGCCTCATCCGCAAGAGAATTAACAAGCTGATCCAGGCCGGGGAGTGGGCCAGGGTCGGCACGTGAGACTGATATTCCTCGGGACTCCGGATTTCGCGGTTCCTTCTCTTGTCCAGCTTCAACTGGCAGGTCACGCGATTCTGCTGACCCTCTGCCAACCGGACCGTCCCGCGGGCCGCGGCAAGCAGATGCGCATGTGTGCCGTGAAGCGCAAAGCCCTCACCCTTGGTCTTCCTGTCTATCAGCCAGAAACTCTGGACACAAGAGTGTCAGAAAGGATAACTCTACTTAACCCCGACGTAGCTGTGGTGGTGGCATACGGTCTGATTCTCCCCCGGCAGTTTCTTGAAATTCCTCGGTGGGGCTGCGTCAATCTCCACGCGTCCGCGCTTCCCAGATATCGTGGAGCTTCCCCGATAGCGCACGCCATTCTCAAGGGGGAAAAGATGACAGGCGTGACTACAGTCCTGATCGACGAAGGGATTGACACCGGGCAAATCCTTCTTCAGAGCGAATCCCCCATCGGCGAGGAAGAGACCACGGGTGAGGTGGCAGCGCGCCTGGCTATTCTCGGCGCTGACCTACTGGTGGAGACGCTTCGAAAAATGGAGCAAGGGACCCTGAGGCCTCGAGTGCAACAAGTGGAGTACGAAACCTACGCTCCTAAGATCCACCCCGAATCGGGACAGATCCGATGGAACCAGGATGCACGGACTATCGCCCGACGGGTGCGAGCTTTGAATCCTCGACCCGGCGCCTTCACAATGCACCGAGGACGGCAAGTCAAGATCTGGCACGCCACGGTCCCTAGTCACGCTGGCGTGACGAATCTCCCCCCAGGTTCCATCCTGGAGGAACCAAAACTGCTAAGAGTGGCCTGTGGTGATGGATCATGTCTCGAAGTACGCGAGGTTCAGCTGGAGGGGCGCCGCCGGGTCAGTGGAGAGGAGGCGATGCGAGGCCGCTGGTTCGCGCCGGGAGAGCGGTTTGACGAAACGACGAAGGATTACCCTGCCAGGGAAGGATCCCAGGGCAATCGCTTGCCAAATCCTCCGGAGCCTTGAACGGCCTGGAGTCCGACTAAACCACGAGCTGGCATCGCGCGGAGCTGCCCTCGAGGATAAACGGGATCTTCGCCTGGCCACTGAGCTGGTCTATGGAACGCTGCGCCATCTTTCCGAGTTGGATTACCACGTGGAACGTCTTTCCGGTCTCTCCTTGGGGAGAATCCAGGCGGACCTTCTCCCGCCCCTTCGAATTGGCCTCTATCAGCTCCTCTACCTGAGCCGCATTCGACCCTCGGCTGCCGTCTATGAATCCGTCCGACTGGCCTCATTCATCGCAGGGCCCCGGCCGGCCGGCTTCGTGAACGCCGTGCTCCGAAGGGCGGCAGAGAAGCGTTATCTCCTGAAGTTGCCTCCTGAGAATCACGACAGAGTAGCGGGGCTGTCCCTGCGCCACTCTGTCCCCTACTGGATCGTGTCCCGGTGGCTGGAGCGTCTAGGAGATCCGGACACTTGCGCTCTTCTGGAAACCTTTGGGCTGCCTTCTCCCTTGACGTTCTGGGTAAACCCGCTCCGAGGTGTGCCAGAGCACCTGGTGGACGAGCTGGCGACCGAGGGGATCCAGTCGGAGCTCTCCCAGCGGCTTCCCGGTTCCCTCAGGATTCTCCGCGGGAACCCCGCACGCTCACGCGCCTTCCTGGAAGGCAAGGGCTACCTTCAGGACGAAGCCTCGCAAATCATTCCGAGGCTATTGGACGCCCGGCCAGGAGAGACCGTGCTGGATCTTTGCGCTGCTCCCGGAGGGAAATCCTTCGCACTTGCCTGCGCTGTGGGGCCTTACGGCGTCGTCGTTGCGGCGGATCGTAGCCTGAGGCGGCTTAAGAAGCTGCAGTCCAATTGCGACCGCCTTCAAATCCCCTGGGTACTTCTCCTGGCGGCAGACTTCGAGCGCACGGCCCCGTTCGTTCTGCGCTTCTCGGGGGTGTTGCTGGATGCGCCTTGCACCGGGACCGGCACCCTCGGCCGTCACCCTGAGCTGCGCTGGAGGCTACGACCGGCGGATCTCAGCTCGCTAGTGCGAAGACAGCGGACTCTGTTGGAAACTGCGGCAGGGCTGGTCGGTCCCGGCGGCCGGATTCTTTATTCTGTTTGCAGCCTCGAGGCGGAAGAAGGGGAGGAGCAAATCGAAGCTTTGCTCAAGGTGCACCCTGAATTTAGAGTGGGTGACTTGCAGCCTCTGGTGCCGGCCCTCCTTGCGGATGCGGTAACTTCCGAAGGGTACTTTCGTACCTGGCCGCACCGGCATGGAATGGATGGATTCTTCGCCGCGCGACTCGAACGGTCTGGCTGAATGTGCTGGAGTTTGCCTTGAATCGGCCCCACCGCTATGTTAACATGCGCACCTCACTTCGACGGCAGTAGTTGCGAGTTTTCAATAAGTTAAATGACAATCGTTCCTGTTTCCCCCTCTCGCCCGGGGAAATCGTGGCCGGCCTCGTTCCTCCGATCGGCCGTGAAGTGGACGGCACTAGGAGTGGCCTTGATCGGCGCGGCTGTCCTGAGCGGCTACCTCTCCATGCGTAAAGCGGTCCGTGGAGGGGAAGTGACGGTCCCGTCTCTCCACGGGATGCAGCTCAACGACGCCGCGGCGCGTCTTGTGCAGGAGGGGCTCGTGCTAGAGAAAAGTGGCGAGAGGACAGATCCCCAGATTGAATCGGGATTGATCGTATCTCAGGACCCTCCCGAGGGGTCGCACCTCAAGCGAAACCGCAAGGTCCGAGTCATGGTAAGCCTGGGGCGGGAAGTACTCACGGTGCCCCAACTCGTCGGGCAGCCGGCCCGGCGGGCCCAGATCGGGCTCCAACAATCCGGCCTCAAGCTGGGCCAGATCGCTTATGTGTGTAGCGATGGCTCGGAGGCGGATCGGATTCTCGCGCAAGAGCCCCCGGCTGGCTCGAAGAGGATGCCGCAGGGAGAGGTGGATCTCCTAGTCAGCAAGGGAAACCGGCCAAGAATCTGGGTCATGCCGGCGGTGGAAGGGCGCGACCTATCCAGCGTCACACGACTCTTCAATGAGGCAGGCCTGCGCATTCCCAACGTGCGGCAAGAAGCGTCGAGGGAAGGCATCTCCTCCGGCATTGTCCTGCAGCAATATCCACTCTCCGGGTATCCGCTGAAGGAGGGAGATTCCATCAGTCTGGTGGTCAGTGCGGAGGCAGAAGATCATGAGTAGCACCAGTGAGAGGACCCACCTTTGCCCTTCCATACTGTCCGCCGACTTCGCACATCTGGAGGAGGAGGTACGGGCGGTCGAACGAGCCGGAGCCCATGCGATCCATTTGGATGTCATGGACGGACACTTCGTGCCCAACCTCACCATCGGACCCGCAGTGGTAAAGGCGGTGGACCAAATTACCACCCTACCTCTCGATGTGCACCTCATGGTCCAGGAACCTGACCGATACCTTGAGGCGTTTCGCCGCTCAGGCGCAGACTGCATCTCAGTCCATGTCGAGGCGGTGACACACCTTCACCGAACGGTCTCCCGGGTCCGAGAGCTAGGAGCCAGTCCTGGCGTTGCTGTGAATCCTGCAACGCCGATCGGTGCGCTCGCCGACATCCTTGAGTATGTGGATTTCGCCCTGCTCATGTCGGTGAATCCTGGCTTTGGCGGACAGGCCTTCATTCCGTCGGTCGTCGGCAAGTTGGCCTCCTTGAAGGACGTCCTATCCCAACGAAAAATGAGGGTTCGGATCGAGGTGGACGGAGGGGTGGGGCTCGAGAATGCAGCCAATCTCGTGCGCGCTGGCGCCAACATCCTGGTGGCCGGAAATGCCATCTTCGGGAAAGGAGACCCCGGCGCGAACGTGGAGGAGCTCCTCCGCACGATGCGGGAGGCTGAGAGGTGAGGCGAGCTGTCACGGCGGTGCGGGTCCGCTACCCGGAAGTGGATCGCATGGGTGTGGTCCATCACACCCACTTCTTCGTCTGGTTCGAGATCGGGCGCACTGAGCTGCTCCGTCACCTGGGCTGCACCTATGCCGAGCTTGAGGAACAGGGAATCTTCATGCCAGTGGTGGAGGTCTTCTGCCGGTATCGGTCTCCTGCCCGCTACGACGAGCTACTGGAGGTGGAAACCGCCTTGCAGGAAGTTTCCATCTCCCGGGTGGCCTTCTCCTACCACTTGCGCCGAACAGGCTCGGACCGAGTCCTCGCCGAAGGCCGAACCGTGCATGCCACCGTAAACCGAGGAGGGGAAGTCATCCGGCTGCCGGTCACCTACCGGGACCTCCTGAGCCGGCCCTGAAGATGACGTCGGGCCGCTCCACATCCTTGACTCCCCGTCGGCACCTGCTGGTTCTCCTCCTCATCCCGCTCTTCGGCCTGGCCTCTTGCCATCGTCATCAAGCAGTGCTCACCCAGCCAGTGGATCAAGTCTACAAGCTGGCGTTAAAGAGAATGCAGAAGAAGAAGTACTACTCGGCCCGGTCCCTGCTCCAATCTCTCCAGGCCCGGATTCCCCAAGATGATCGGGACCTGCTTCCTCTGGTGCAGCTCAAGTTGGCGGACGCCGCATACCTGGATGGCGGAATCCTGAATCTCGGCGAGGCCCTGACGGGCTACCGGAGTTTCCTGACCTATTATCCGCAGCGCGAGGAAGCGGCCTACGCCCAGTTCCAGGTGGGCATGTCCCTCTACGGCCAAGTGTTGGCTCCCGACAGGGACCAGGACCTCACCACCAAAGCCATCGCCGAGTTCGAGAAGGTGGAGCGACTTTACCCGGATAGTCCATACGTGAGCCAGGCCCGGGACCAGATTCTCGCGTGCCGCGAGAAGCTAGCCGCTCACGAATTCCTCATCGGTTATTTCTATTACCGACGCAAGAACTATTTGGGCTCGGCGAGCCGCTTTCGGGAGATCCTGGACAAGTACCCCCACTACACACGCACCGAGGAGACCCTTTTCCTTCTCGGCAGTTGCCTGGTGGCCACCTCCAATCGAGATGAGGCTCGCCTCTATTTCTCGCGCCTAGAGCAAGAGTATCCCGGCGGGAGATTCACCAAGAAGGCCCAGACTCTTCTCAAGAATCTGGAGGAGGGATGAGCGGAAAGCTCACAGCCCTCGTCCCAACTTTCAACGAGGAGGAGGTAATACGGGACTGTCTGGAGTCGGTGCGCTGGGCCGATGAAGTTTTTGTCGTGGATTCCTTCAGTCATGACCAGACGGTGACCATCGCCCGGGAAATCGGCGCCCGGGTCGTGCAGCATGAATATGTGAATTCAGCTGCGCAGAAGAACTGGGCCATCCCGCAAGCCTGCCACCCTTGGGTGCTTCTGGTGGACGCCGACGAACGCGTGACGCCCGAGCTTCGGGACGAGATCCGGGGACTCCTCGCCCAAGGACCAAGCTACGATGGCTATTGGATTCGTCGGTCCAATCACTTCATGAAGAGAAGGATGGAGCATGGTGGATGGGAGACGGACAAGGTGATCCGCCTGTTCCGGCGCGACTGCGCCCGGTATGAAGATCGGGAAGTGCACGCCGAAATCAATCTCCCAGGTCGCCTCCCGGTCCTGGAGCACCCGCTCTTGCACTTCTCGTTTCGAAGTTTTTCGCAGTATTGGAAGAAGATGCAGCTTTACTCCGACTGGAGCGCCAGTCAGATGTGGAAGGAGGGAAAGCGTGCCGGATGGATCTCAATCGGTCTTCGCCCCGTCCAGCGTTTCCTGAAGATGTACCTGGTGCGCCGGGGATTTCTGGATGGCCTCCATGGTCTGGTTCTCTCCATGTTGGGGGCCTTTACCGTGTTCCTCAAGTACGCCAAGCTTTGGGAGCTCGGTCTACGCCATGGTAGGGAGTCGGAACTGTGAGTCCGGCCCGTCTCCTTCACCTCAACACCGAACGGGGCTGGCGGGGGGGAGAGGTACAGACCTTACTCCTCGCGAAGGGGCTGGTGAGTCGGGGCAGCCACTGCCTCCTGGTTGCGCCCCCGGGATCGATTCTGGAAGCGAAGGGATTGGAGTCGGGCTTAGAGGTGGAGACCCTGGATTCCCGCGGGGAGTTCGATGCCGGGGCCATCGCCCGG
>QHVQ01000027.1:0-37417 GCA_003222305.1 Acidobacteriota bacterium
CACTGCGGAAGGAGTGGGTCGCGCTGCGGTGTCCCGCCTGGCGCATAAAGGCCACCATCCCGATGCGACCGCCGTCGGCGCTTTCGCTGTAGGTGCCGGATGACCGGCCCTCGCCCCCCGTCACGCCCTGACGCCGGGCCACCAGCACGCTGCCGGCGGCAATCAGACCGAAGACCGCGAAGGCCAGAACGGCCGCCCCCACTCCTGGTCCCGAACGAACCTCCTCTCGAGTCGTCACCATGGCCCCCTCCTAATTCTTGATCTCGACGCCGCCCATGACGGCGGCGCCGGTGACGATCAGGGTTGGCCCGCCACCCTCCGGCGGTGGGGTCGTCTTGTCCTCGAAGCCTCCCAGGATCGGCATTCCCCGGATGACGACGCTCCAGGTCCGCGGGACGAAGATCTCGACACCACCCCACATGGCGAAGGCGTCCAGCACCGCCGGGCCGTCCTTGATGGCTGCCTGGCGGAGATCCACCTTGCAGCCGCCGAGGATGGCGTTCGCATCGCCGCCGCGGAATTCCTGCGAGCTGATGTGGTGCTCCACTCCCCCGAGCATTGCGAACGAGTGGACGCGGGAAGCGGCGTCAGGCTCCGGACCCGCGAACTTCCTGCCGCACCCTCCCCAGATCAGTCTCACCCCGATCAGGACCACGACGACCGGCCAGAGCTCGCGCAGGCCGTGATGCCACACTCCGAGGTTCTCCAGCAGCAGCCACATTCCGATGATTAGAATGAAAATCCCGCCGAACAGACCGCGGGACCCGCGCGGACCAAGCAGCTTCGCCAGACCGATGGCGACGAGCACCAGCGGCCAGAAGCGCCAGACATTGCCGATCTGCAGGATGCCGAAGTTGTCGAGAAGTGCGACCAGGCCCAGGGTGGCGATCACCAGGCCGGCGAAGAGCCGCGACGCGTTGCGTGACCTCGTTTCGACTTCCATCATGATTCATCCCTCCGGGACCCCGGTCATCGGTGTCCACCCAGAGAGTACGCGCGACCCGGAAGCCATTCCTCCACTTTTCGGCGAACGGCGGTCAGGCGCCGGTAAACGGCGCCCCGGCACCCCGCGCAACACCCCTCAGCGTCCCGAGAGCCGGGCTGCCGGGGGTCGGCAAAGGGGGATGCGATCTCACCGACCGCTTCCCTTGATGCGTCCGAGGAGTCGAGGCAACCGTCGAGGAGCGTCGAGGGATGTGGCGGCGAACTTCACCCCCTCGGCCCGTGGGTGAAAGGTCCGGCTCCGGCGACCTCAGGAGGAAGTAGAGAGCAGGGTCGCGGCGGCGCGAACCAGGACCCCCAGCGCCCAAAGGAAGCACACGGGCAAGACGAGACGGGTTTTGGGAAGGCGCGCCACGATGGCGAGTCCCACGACCAGCAGCGCCCACTACCAGAGGCCGAAGAAGTCGATGGAGCCAGCCAGGGCTCGCACCGACGGTGCCACGCCCGCGGCAGGGAGGAAATAACCCAGGCTCGAGGGAAGCGGCAGGTCCTGCCGGCTGAGATCGGTCCCCCGTTGTCCGAGAACCCATCCCAGCCCTATCGTCTGAGGGATCAGGGTGACCATCTGAGCATGCAGCTGGAGTGAGAAGACCGGGATGAAGCCGACTTGTCCCTCCAGCATGACGGTCGTACCCCAAAGCAGGACCGCGATGAATAGGTTTCCCAGAACGGGTGCCACCAGGAAGAAGGCCCAGCTCACCGCCCGCAAGGCGTGGAGGAGCTGGACCTTCTCCAGCTCTCCGAGTTTCTGGCCGGAACTTTCCACCGCCTTCTGCAGGGTCTGCTGCCACTCGGGCCGGCGGATGAGGGCTGCCGCGACCACAAAGGAGAGGAGCATGGAGAAGAGCAGGGGAAAGACCCAGTTGGGCCGCTCGCGGATCGCCTCGGCGAGGCGCCGGGGCGCGTAGAAGGCTTGGACGATGCGGCCCAGGGCCTGGAAAGGTCCCAGGTCGGACCACTCGGCCTGCTGGTTCACCGATGTCATTGCGACTCGGAGGCGGAGGCGCGGTTCAGCTGGCGACCGTTATGTTGTGGGTGTCCAGAAGGATTCCGAGCACCCGATCCAGCTCCACGAGCGACTTATTATAATCCACGATGGCCTGATTCTCTCGCAGCTTCGCCGTGGTCAGATCGGTCTGGAACGAGAGTACCTGGAAGGCGGTGCTCATGCCGTTTTCGTACTTCTTTTGCTCGGCGGAGAGCTTTTCCGTCTGCAGCCGAGTGTTGACGCGTGCCGCGTTCACCCGCTTCAGGTCGGTGTCGACCTGCCGCACCGCATTGCGCACCTGCACCATGGCGGTCTGCTCCAGTCTCTCGATGGAGAGCTTTGACTGCTCCTGCTGATACTTGGATGCGGTGTAGGCGGCGTCGGCGGCGCGATTGCCCAGAGGGATGCTCAGCTGCAGCTGGCCGCTCCAGTTGTCGAAATCCCGGTTCCTGATCTGCGTGTAGGAATTGCCGATGCTCAAGTCCGGTGGGTTGACAACAAGGTGGCAGATGGTCGGATCCACGGGATCGGGGACGCAGCCCGGGGGCGTGCTGGGATCGGCGGTCACGAAGGTTTGCGTGAAGGGAAGGAAAGTGCCCGCGAGTCCCTGAGCGCCGTACTGGGCGATCAGATCCAGCCGGTACAGTCTCTGGTTCTTGCGGTAATGAAGATCCGCGTTTCGATTGGCCAGATCCAGCCTTGCCTGTTCCAAATCCGGCCGCTTGTCCAGCGCGGTTTTCACGGCCTCGTCCTCGTTCACGATCTTTTCCAGCACTTGCGGCTCGTCCGCGGGATGGATGGGTTGATGCCACAGAGGCGAGTCGTAGGGGATGTTCATCAGCGCCCGCAGACTGTCTTCGGCGGTCCGGATGGCCGCGAGCCCCGTAATGATGCCGTCCTCCCGGTCGGCCACTGAGGCCTCCGCCTGAGTGATTTCGATGGGGGGCAGCGTTCCCACCCTCGCTTTGATCCGGGTCTGCTCCAGGAAATCCTGGGCCAGCTTCAGCGACGCCTCCTGGGCCCTCTGGTTCATGATGGCGGACTGGAGGTCCCAGTAGGCCTTCTCCGCCGAGGCCAGGGTGTCCATCACCGTCTGCCGGAACTGGGACTTGCTGATCTTTTCGTTGTTCTGGGCGATGAGGATTCCGGTGCGGTTCACGCTCAGGCCCAGGTTCCTGAGAAGGGGTTGGGTATAAGTGGCGAGGGCCTCGGAAAAATAGGACGGGTTGACGGTGGAGAAGGTGGAGGTGGTGCTGGCCCGGTTGGTGAGCACCGTGAACTGGAAGGTGCTCCCGATCGCGAAGGGGTCGGTGTAGGTGGCGGAGAAATTGCGGGTGGCGTTGGTGACTACATTCCCGCCGCCCAGCTGGGTGTTCTGCGGCGAGGTGCTTTCACCATCCCTGGCGCTGAAGTCGAGGGTGGGAGAGAAGACCGCCCGCTGGGTATCGATGGCCGTCTCGGTGATTTGGGGGTCATAACGCCGCACCGCGATATCCAGGTTCTTCTCGAGAGCGCTGCTTCGCCGTAGAGGATCGGTGGAGCGGCGGAGCCGGGCGCGGGCGGCGTCTCTTAGGCGCGGACCTGCGGCTCACCCGCAAAGTAGGGGATGGAGGCGAGTAAAGCGACGAGAACCCCTCGCAAGAGCCTGTGCATGGAATCTTCTCCTGGACTGTGCCGAAATCCCGCGGAACCGGCGCCAAGAAGCCTTCCCGGAAGGGGCCGGGCCGAGACGGACTGGTTTAAGGACAAAGGACAGTGGGGTATACGAAATCCAGCCTTTCCGGGTTCACGGGGGAGCCCCCGAGGAATCCGGGTGAACGAGGTGGCAGGATGCCAGGTGCCCGCCGCCGGAATCCAGCAGCCGCGGCACCACCCGGGAGCAGACCTCTACGGCCACCGGGCACCGGGGATGGAAAGCGCACCCCGGCGGTGGCGCCGCGGGGCTGGGAAGGTCCCCCTTCAGGGCGATCCGCTCCGACTTGGCCGTAGGGTCGGGCACCGGCACGGCGGAGAGGAGAGCCTTCGTGTAGGGGTGTTGGGGGTTCCGGTAGAGGACCTCCGCTTCCGCCACTTCCACGATCTTTCCGAGATACATCACCGCCACCCGGTCGCTGATGTGCTCCACCACGCTGAGGTCATGGGCAATGAACAGGTAGGTCAGCGAGAATTCCTCCTGCAGGTCCATAAGCAAGTTCACTACCTGGGCCTGGACCGAGACGTCCAGCGCCGACACCGGCTCATCGCAGATGATGAGCTTGGGCCGCAGGGCCAGGGCCCGGGCAATTCCGATGCGCTGGCGTTGTCCGCCCGAGAACTCATGGGGATAGCGCTTCATGGCGGAGGGGTCCAGACCCACCTTGCACAGAAGGTCCGCCACCCGGTGCTCCCGCTCGGATCCCTTGGCAATCTTGTGGATGATCAGGGGCTCTCCCACGATGGATCCCACTCGCATGCGCGGGTTCAAGGAACTGTAGGGATCCTGAAAGATCACCTGCAACTCCCGGCGCATCTTCCGCATCTCCTTGGGCGAAAGGCCCAGGAGGTTCACCCCGTCGAAGACCACGCTCCCTTCGGTGGGCTCCAGCAGGCGCAAGATGCAGCGTCCCGTGGTGGTCTTGCCGCTCCCCGACTCCCCCACCAGACCCAGCGTCTCGCCGCGACGCAGGGCGAGGTCCACGCCGTCCACCGCCCGGACGTGCCCGCTCACGCGGGAAAACACCCCGCGCCGGATGGGAAAGTATTTCTTCAGCCCTCGGACCTCCAGCAGGTTCCCGTTTTCCTGGCCGATCATCGCGCCACGGCCTTTCCTTCCCCCACCGCCGGATGATGGAGGAAGCAGGAGACCTTGCGCTCGCCTTCCAGGGGGAGCAGCTGCGGCTCCTCGCGCCGACAAACCTGCATCACTTCGGTGCACCGGGGAGCGAAGGGGCAGCCCGGCTCCCGGGACAGAGGATCGGGCACGTTGCCCGGGATGGCAGGGAGGCGTCTGCGGACCCCACGATCCCGCCCTCCCAGCCGGGGCACCGAGCGCAGCAGCCCAATGGTGTAAGGGTGCTTCGGGGAGGCGAAAATCTCCCGCACCGGCGCCTCTTCCACGATGCGTCCCGCATACATGACCGCCACCCGGTCCGCCGAGCCGGCGATGACCCCGAGGTTGTGGCTGATGAGAAGCATGGAGAGGCGGAACTCGTCCTTGAGCCGCTTGAGCAGGTCCAGGATTTCCGCCTGGATGGTGACGTCCAGGGCGGTGGTGGGCTCGTCGGCCATGAGCAACGACGGCTTGCAGGAGAGGGACATGGCAATCATCACCCGCTGGCACATGCCGCCGCTCATCTGGTGGGGATAATCCCGCACCCGCCTCTCGGGGTCGGGAATCTGCACCAGCCTGAGTAGCCGCACCGCCTCGATGAGGGCGTCCTTCTTCGAAACTTTGTTGTGAACACGAATCGCCTCGGCGATCTGATTCCCCACCGTGTAGACCGGGTTCAGCGCCGCCACCGGCTCCTGGAAGATCAGGGCGATTTCCTTGCCGCGCACCTTGCGGATTTCCGGCTCGCTCACCTTGAGAAGGTCGCGTCCCCGGTAGAGGATTCTGCCCGCGGCGATCCGTCCCGGCGGCGTGATGAGACGGAGAATCGACATCGCGGTGATGCTCTTGCCGCAGCCTGACTCGCCCACGAGGCCCAGCGTCTCCCCTTCCTGCACATTGAAAGAGATGCCGTCCACGGCGCGAATCCTTCCCTCGAGGGTGTTGAACTCCACCCGGAGATTGTCGACCTCGAGGAGCGGGGCCTGGGTCTCCATCAGAAGGACACCTCAGGCTTGTGGACGCCGAACACGCGGCGCAGGGCGTCGGAGATCTCTCCCAGCGTGGCGCTCGATTCCACTGCGTGGAGGATGGCCGGTAGGAGATTCTCCGGGCCTTCTGCCCGCCTTTCGACTGCATCCAGCGCCTTCGCAGCCGCCGGCGCCTCGCGGCACTTTTTGAAGCGTACAAGACGCTTGACCTGCTCCTTCTCCAGTCCGGGATTCACTCGGTGGATCATCGGAGGGCGGTCCTGTTCCGATGTGTAGCGGTTGACGCCTACGACTCCCTGTTCGCCTGTTTCTACCGCCCGCTGGGCACGGTACGCCGACTCCTGGATCTCCCGGGCGATGAAGCCGCTCTCGATGGCCGGAATGACGCCGCCCATACGGTCGATCCGGTCGAGGTAGTTACGGGCCGCATTCTCGATCTGGGTGGTGAGAGTCTCGACATAGTAAGACCCGCCCAGGGGATCCACGGTGTCAGCCACGCCGGTCTCGTACGCCAGGATCTGCTGGGTGCGCAGCGCCACCGCCGCGCTCGGCTCGGTGGGAAGCGACAGAGCCTCATCCATGGAGTTGGTGTGGAGCGATTGCGCCCCTCCCAGCACCGCCGCCAGGGCCTGGTAGGTTACCCGCGCCACGTTGTTCTCCACCTGTTGCGCGGTGAGGGCCGAGCCGGCAGTCTGGGCGTGGAAGCGCAAGCGCAGCGAGGGCGCGTCCTGCACCTGGAACCGCTCGCGCACCAGGCGCGCCCAGAGCCGCCGCGCCGCTCGAAACTTGGCGACTTCCTCGAACAGATCGTTGTGGGAATTGAAGAAGAAAGAGATGCGCGGCGCTACCTCTTTCATTTGGAGTCCGGCGCGACGGGCTGCCTGAAGGTATTCCAGCGCATTCCCCAGGGTGAAGGCAACCTCCTGGACCGCCGTCGCACCCGCCTCGCGAATGTGGTAGCCGCTGATGCTGATGCTGTTCCAGCGTGGAAGGTGGTCCCTGCAGTAGGCGAAAAGATCTGTGGCGATCCGCAGCGAGGCCTGCGGGGGGTAGATGTAGGTGCCGCGGGCCATGTATTCCTTCAGCACGTCGTTCTGGACCGTCCCGGACAGCTTTTCGGGGGGAATACCCTGCTTCTTCCCCACGGCGACGTAGAGGCAGAGGAGAATCGCTGCGGTGGCGTTGATGGTCATGGAGGTGGAGACCTTCTCCAGCGGAATCCCGTCCAGGAGAGTCTCCATGTCTTGCAACGAATCGATGGCCACCCCCACCCGGCCCACCTCTCCCCGGGCGGCGGGGTGGTCGGAGTCGTATCCCATCTGAGTGGGAAGGTCGAAAGCCACGGAAAGCCCGGTCTGCCCGTGCCTGAGAAGGAATTTCAGCCTTCGATTGGTCTCGCGGGCTGATCCAAAACCGGCGTACTGGCGCATGGTCCAGAGCCGGCTGCGGTACATGCTGGGCTGGATGCCTCGGGTGAACGGGAACTCGCCGGGAAGGCCGATGTCGGTGTCGGGATCGATTCCCCGGGTGTGTTCGGCCATGTAGGTGGGGCGGATTTCGATGCCCGAGCTGTTCACGAATTTCGCTTGTCGTTCGGCGTGCTTTTTCATCGCTCTCCGGCGGTGAGAATCGCCCCCGGCTTGTTCGCAAGGGCCTGATCCGGCGGGAGTTCTCGCAAGACTGTCGCGTAAAGTACCATAGCGGGACAGACCCGGCAACAGGAACCCTTGGGGGAGAAATGCAGGCGGCCGGCGGCGCCGCGAGGATCTCGAGGAACACCGCCATTCGGTCCGCATCGGCAGCGAGGCGGATGGGGGAAGTTGATTCGACATCGATCCCCCAAAGCCCAANAAATGCGTGGGATGGATCTTGCCGGCGATCCCACCGAAGAGAATGGCGCAAAGGCCGCGTTCGCCGCGGCCGTGGCCGGGGTACTGGGCCTGGCGGCGGTGGGGGTGTGGCTGAGAGGCGGGCTTCCATTCGAAGGGGTCGATCTCTCTCTCAGAGCGTCGTATATCCTGCGACACAAATACTGTTGGACCGCCGGATGGCTGTTGGCGGGCGTGGGCGCAGTGCTGGTGGTCAATCACTTCTTCGTGCTGGCGTCACGATGGCAAACTCGGGGCAGGGGCAAGTGCCGGTTGGCGATGATCCTGGCCACCGCGGGTCTCGGGGCGGACCTATCGGGCCTTGGGCTCTGGATCGTGGTGGCCCCAGGACTGGATGCCGCAGGGCTGGGATTGGTGGAAAGGATTGCCGGCGCCCTTTCTCTCTTTGTTGCGAAGATCCTCTACAGCTCCGCCGGAGTTTTCTTGGTCCTGAGTGGACGGAAGGAGCTGTCCCCTTCGCTGCTGTGGCTCTCCTTCGGCGTCTGGCTTTCCGGCTTTTGGGTCGCGGCCGCCACCCTGTGCGAGTGCAGGCCAGCTCAGCTCTGGGGCCTCGGTACGCTCGTCATCCTCTTCGTCGTCTGGTCCGCGCTGCTGGGCTTCCATTTCCTGGGAATTCCCCGGAGCGCCAAAGCCACCGCAGGCCCCTCCTTCACTCCCGATCCGCGGGATTGATCAGGGTCATTCCGACTTCGAGGACCTAACGCCGGCAGCGATTCGCCGGTTGAATCAGAGGGTAACTTCCTCTAAAATCTAAGCCTTCCCGGACAGATCCGCTGAGGTCGCAGCCGGTGTTCAAGACCATCGACTGGGGGGATGGCACGGTCGTGATGTTGGACCAGACCCGTCTCCCGCAAGAGGTAATCTACCGCACCTACCGCCGACCCGAAGAGGTGGCCGAAGCGATCCGAAGGATGGTGATCCGCGGCGCGCCGGCGATCGGTGTGGCGGCGGCCATGGGGATCGCCCTGGGCATGAAGGATTCGGCGGGACTGTCCACTCCGGACCTGGAGCACAGGATGGAGGAGTTGGCGCGACTGTTCGCCTCCACGCGTCCCACGGCGGTGAATCTCTTCTGGGCCATCGAGCGAATGAAGCGGGTCTTTGAGACGCACCGTGGAGCGAAGTTTCGCGAGGTGGCCGAAGCGATGGTTCGGGAGGCTTTGGTCCTGCGCGACGAGGACGTGGAAATGAATCGGAGGATGGGGCGGCATGGCGAAGTGCTGATTCCCGAAAGCGCGCGGGTCCTGACCCACTGCAACGCCGGGGCCCTGGCCACCGCCGGCTATGGCACGGCCCTGGGGGTGATCCGCGCCGCCGTGGAGAAGGGGAAGAAAGTGCGAGTGCTGGCGGACGAAACGCGTCCCTTCCTGCAGGGAGCGCGCCTCACCGCCTGGGAGCTGGCCCAGGACGGCATCCCGGTAACGCTCATCACCGATAGCGCCGCCGGGCATTTCATGGCTCGAGGAGAAGTAGATCTGGCCATCGTCGGGGCGGATCGGATCGCCGCCAACGGCGATGTGGCCAACAAGATCGGAACCTACTCGGTGGCGGTACTGGCGAAGGAGAATGGAATCCCCTTTTACGTCGCGGCGCCGCTTTCCACCATCGACCTGTCGCTTCCCTCGGGAGACCGGATTCCCCTCGAGGAGCGCGATCCGGAAGAAGTGAAGCACGCCGGCCACAGCCGGGTGGCTCCCGAGGAGGTTGCAGCGCGTCATCCCGCCTTTGACGTCACGCCGGCCCGCTACGTCACCGCCATCATCACCGAAGCGGGCATCTCCCGCCCGCCCTATGAGGCGAGCCTGAGGGTGCTCTTTCCGGTCAATTCCTGATGTTAATTCTCGGAATCGAGACTTCGTGCGACGAGACCGCCGCGGCGATCCTGCGGGATGCGAAGATTCTGTCCAACATCGTCTCATCGCAAGCGAAGGTGCATGAGAAATACGGCGGCGTCGTGCCCGAGCTGGCGTCGCGCCACCATGTGGAGAACATCGACGTGGTGGTGAATCTGGCGCTGCAGGAGGCGGGGGTGTCGCTGCCGGATCTGGACGGTGTGGCGGTTACGCGCGGACCGGGACTGGTGGGTTCGCTCCTGGTGGGCATCTCCGTGGCCAAGGCGTTGAGCTACGTCCTGGGGATTCCTTTCACCGGCGTGAACCACCTCGAGGGGCATGTTAGGTCCCCCTTTCTGGAGAACCCGGACCTTGCACTGCCCGCCGTCTGCCTGGTGGCCTCGGGCGGGCACACCTCTTTATATGTGGTCCGGGAGGACGGCGGGGTCGCCTGCGTGGCCCGCACCCGGGACGACGCCGCCGGAGAGGCGTTCGACAAGGTGGCCAAGCTGATGGGATTGGGATACCCGGGGGGGCCCGTCATCGACCGGCTGGCCCGCGAGGGGGACCCGGAGGCGGTGCGGCTCCCGCAAGCGCGCATGAGCGACGGGACGCTCGACTTCTCCTTTTCGGGGCTGAAGACCGCGGTGCTGCGCTACGTGCGCGAGCGCGGAATGCCGGAAAATGCCTATCCCGCGCCAGCACCGAACCAGGAGGTGAAGGACCTTCTGGCCTCTTTTCAGAAGGCGGCGGTAGACTACCTGGTGGAGAACACGCTGCGTACCGCACGGCGGGAGCGGGCTCCCACCCTTTGCCTCGCCGGTGGGGTGGCCTGTAATACTCGGCTGCGCGCCGAGCTGTCAAAGATCGCCGCCAGGGAGGGTTGGCGTTTCCACGCCGTGAGCCCTTCTCTCGCCCTGGATAATGCCGCCATGATCGCCTATGCGGGAAAGCTCCGGCTGGAGCGCGGCCAGGTGGATGACCTGGCGCTCAATGCCGATCCCAATCTGGCCTTCTAGAGAGGTCGATGGACCCTAATCTCGTCCGGAACTTCTGCATCATCGCCCACATCGACCATGGAAAGTCCACCCTGGCGGACCGCATCCTGGAGCTCACCGGGGCCTTGGAAAAGCGGGAGATGGAGGACCAGGTCTTGGATGACATGGATCTGGAGCGTGAGCGCGGCATCACCATCAAGGCTCACTCCGTGGCGCTGGACTACCAGGCAGATGACGGGCAGACCTACCGCCTCAATCTCATCGACACGCCGGGCCACGTGGACTTCTCCTACGAGGTTTCCCGAAGCATCTCCGCCTGCGAGGGGGCATTGCTCGTGGTGGATGCTTCGCAGGGAGTGGAGGCCCAGACGCTGGCCAACACCCACCTGGCCGCCGAGCACGACCTAGAGATTATTCCGGTCATCAACAAGATCGACCTGCCCAGCGCCGAGCCGGAGCGGGTGAAGGAGCAGATTGAGAACATCATCGGACTGGACTGCTCCGGGGCGATCCTCGCCTCCGCCAAGGAAGGCCGAGGAGTGCACGAAATCCTCGAGGCCCTGATTCACCGGCTTCCCCCGCCGAAGGGGAGCGCCGAGCAGCCCCTCAAGGCGCTCATCTTCGATTCCTGGTACGACTCCTTCCGGGGCGTCATCATCCTGGTGCGCGTGTTGGACGGCACCCTCCGGCGCAGAACGAAGATCCGGTTCATGGCTACCGGCAGGGAGTATGAGGTGGAGGAGGTGGGAATCTTTACGCCCAAGCTGAAACCGACCGAGGAGTTGTCCGTGGGGGAGGTGGGATTCGTCATCGCCGGGATCAAGAATGCTTCGGAGACCAAGATCGGTGACACGGTCACCGAGCCGAGCCGCCCCACCGCCGAAGCTTTCCCCGGATTCCAGGAGATGAAGCCCATGGTCTTCGCCGGACTCTATCCCAACGGCGAGACCAGCTACGAGAACCTGCGCGACGCGCTGGAGCGGCTGCGGCTCAACGATTCCTCCTTCTCGGTGGAAGCCGTCGGCTTTCGCTGCGGGTTCCTCGGACTGTTGCACATGGAGATCGTGCAGCAACGTCTGGAACGGCACTTCGACCTGGACCTAATCACTACCGCCCCTTCGGTGCGCTACCGGGTCACCACCACCGACGGAGCCGTGCTGGAGGTGAGCAATCCCGCCAAGCTGCCGCCCGCCGGAAGCATCGCACGGTACGACGAGCCCATCATCACGGCGCTGATTCTGACGCCTCCGGAGCACGTGGGGGCCATCCTGGCCCTTTGCCAGGACCGGCGCGGCATCCAGAAAGAGCTGAAGTACGTCACTACCAGCCGGGTGCTGATCACCTACGATCTCCCTCTGAACGAGGTGGTGATGGATTTTTACGATAAGCTGAAGACGCTGTCCCGTGGCTACGCCTCCCTGGACTATCATCTGGCGGGGTGGCGGGATGCCGACCTGGTGAAGCTGGACATTCTGGTGAACGGAGAGCCGGTGGACGCCCTCTCCCTCATTGTGCACAAGGACAGGGCCTACGCGCGGGGACGGGCTCTGGCCAGCAAGCTGCGGAAGGTTATCCCGCGGCAGCTCTTCGAGGTGGCCATTCAGGCGGCCATCGGGAGCAAGATCATCTCCCGGGAGACGGTCTCCGCGATGCGCAAGAACGTGCTGGCCAAATGTTACGGCGGCGACATCACCCGCAAGCGGAAGCTCCTGGAGAAGCAGAAGGAAGGGAAGAAACGCATGAAGAAGATCGGCCGCGTGGACATTCCCCAGGAAGCCTTCCTGGCCCTGCTGAAGCTGGAGTAGCAACATGCCGCGGCGCTCTTTCTTCCACGATTATCTCCAGGCGGGGATCATTGCCATCATCATCGCCTTGTTCGTGCGCACCTACCTGGTCCAGGCGTTCCAAATTCCCTCCCCTTCCATGCAGAACAGCCTTCTGGTAGGGGATCACGTCCTGGTGAACAAGTTCATCTTCGGCCCTCTCATGAGCCCGGCCGGAAAAGACCTTCTTCCAGTTTCACAGGTGAAGCGAGGCGACATCGTCGTCTTCAAGTTCCCTCAGGCACCGGAGACGGACTACGTGAAGCGCGTCATCGCAGCTCGACGAGCCCTACAGGCTGCAGCCTCCCGATCCGGAGGGCACGCCTGATCCCGAACAGCTGAACAACCGCCCGCCGTTGGTGATTCCGTCGAATGCCTTCTATGTCCTGGGAGACAACCGGGACGACAGCCGGGACAGCCGGGACTGGGGGTGCGTGCCATCGGAGTTGATTCGCGGCAAGGTGCTGCTGGTCTACTGGTCTGTGGATCCCCTCCCTCCTCTCTCGGAGAGCTCCGCTCCCGCTGGTCCTTTTGCCGCGTTCTGGCAATCCGCCGCGGCGGCCTTCACCCGCACGCGCTGGGACCGCACGTTCCACGTGATTCGGTAGCTATCGTCGGCATGCCCGGTGGCTGCAGAATGTCCCGGCGTGGAGACTGGAGCGAGGTGTCGCTTGAGGCAGCCCTAATTCCAGGGTGTGGGGAACATGAGGAAGGGCTCGGGCCGGCACAAGGGCGTTCGCTCTTGATCCCAAGGCCCCCGCTCCCTATATTCTGTCACGGCTCGGTCTGCGGGAGACCGGTTTCGAATTCGTAAGACGTTGGGCCGGAGGAAGGATGATGCGGGCGGTCAGCGGCGAACGCGGAGAAGGCAAGCTGGGGACTCTATTCGCCCTGGTGCTCCTGGCGGTGATGATTTATATGGGCGTCAAGGTCATTCCGGTGATGGTCAATTCCTATACTTTCAAGGACTTCATCGAGGAAGAGGCGAGATTTGCTTCCGTGCGACGGGATGACGACGAAATCCGGATGCGAGTTTACAACAAGGCCCGAGAGCTGGAGCTCCCCATCACGCGGGAGATGATCCATACCGAGCGTAGCAACAGTCGCTTTGATATCGTCGTCAGCTACACCGTGCCCATTGTGACGCCGGTTTTTACCTATGATTACAAGCGTGACGAGCACGTCTCCTCGCCGTTGTTCTGAATCGTTCCCTCTCTAGCGAACCTCGTCCCGCCAACCCCCCGACGCCGGTTTGGGCCTGCATTGTCCCCTCGACGCTCGCCCCACATCCCTTCTACGAGGACAGTCCTCGCGAGGCTTCGCGCGTAGCGTCGCGGGCGAGCGCGCCCCCGGACCCAAGAACGCTCTTGAGTGGACCTGTGAGAAGGGTTGGGGGGTGAGCCTTATCTCTTCAGTCGAGCGGACACTATCGCCTCGGTCTCCGACAGGACACGGGCGGCTTCCCGCGCGATCCTGGCCACACGGGACTCGATCCTCCCCGCCAGCTCTTGGTCCGGGATGGCGGAGAGGTTGATGCGAACGTTGAGGACCGCGCCGGACACGCCGGTGTGGGCCAGGTGCGCGGCCACTCCGGCGTCGGAGGCGGCGTTGGGAATCCCCTTCTCTGCTACGACCTTCACCTGTTCCATCACCGCCAGGCAGGACTCTGCGGTCTTCACCGGAATCTCGGTGGCGAACTGGTTGGCCTTTCCCAGAGCTTGCTGGCGCGCAGCCTTTTCGGCAGGCGTTTCTTTGGGGAGCTTCGTGGCCTTGGTCACCTCGTCGTAGGCATCGGAGTCCCGATCGACCAGAGCCAGCAGGTCCTTGCGAAGACCCGCGAGAGTGTCGCGGGCTTTTTCCATCTCCGGTCGCACGGTTTCATATTTTGTCCTGTCAAGGGTCAGCTCGCACACCATCCCGCCCAGAGCAGCGGCCAGGGAGCCCGCCAGCGCCGCGGCACTGCCACCGCCCGGAGTGGGCGTTCCGGCACCCAGGCGATTGACGAATTCCGACACCTTCAAATCCACCAGCATTTCAGGACCTCTCCTTCTTCTCCAGAAGATCAGGCACATCCCAAGTTACGTCCGATTTCCCGCGTCTGTCAAGGATCCCCCCCCTCCTGGAACCTCAAGGTGGACCGGAAGTCGAAACCCCGCGCCATCCTTGGGTGGCCGCGAGCCCAGACCTCCCCGCGGGCGCAAGGGGGCTCATTCACCCGCTGCGCCTCACGGATCCGGCCGCTTGGGCTCTTTGGTAGACCACAATCCCCTTCTTGATCACGGCTTCCACGTGATTCACTCCGAAGTGATAGACCAAATGGGAATACTCGGGAATTTCCAGAACCTGGAGGTCGGCCTGCTTGCCTTCCTCCAGACTCCCAATGCGACGGGCGAGCCCCAGGGAGTGCGCGGCATTGAGGGTGGCCGCCGTGATGGCCTCCTCCACGCTCAGCTTCAGCTCGAGGCAGGCCAGGACGACCATCAGGGCCATCGATTCGGTCATGCAGGTCCCGGGATTCAAGTCGGTGGCCAGTGCGAGCGGGACGCCGGCCTCCACTAGGCGGCGGGCGGGAGGCCAGTGCTTCGACATGAGGAAGAATCCCGCTCCCGGGAGCACGATGGCCGTGACACCCGCTGCCGCCATCGCCTCGATCCCCGCCGCCGAAACAAATTCCAGATGGTCCGCCGAGGCAGCACCCATCCGCGCAGCCAGCTCGGCCCCGCCGCCCGGGGAGAGCTGGTCGGCGTGCAGGCGGGGCTTCAGGCCGTTCCGTCTTCCCGTCTCCAGTACCGCCTCGGCTTCCTCGAGGGTGAATGCGGTCCGTTCGCAGAAGACGTCGCAGAATTCCGCAAGGTGCTCCTCCGCCACGCGCGGGATCATCTCCTCCACGAGTTCCCGCAGGTACTCTTCGCGATGGGCACGCCGTTCCTTCGGCACCGCGTGCGCGCCCAGAAATGTGGAAACAATTTCCACCGGGTGGAATGCGGCGACCTCTCGCACCACCCGCAGCTGCTTCAGCTCCGCCTCAAGGCTCAAGCCGTAGCCGCTCTTGGCCTCGCAGGTGGTCGTGCCCCCTTCCAGCATCCGGTCCAGACGCGCCACCGACAGGGAAGCAAGGCCCGGCACATCCGCCGCGCGCGTAGCCTCCACGGTGCTGAGGATTCCTCCGCCCGCCACGGCGATCTCCTCGTAGGACCGTCCTGCGAGGCGCATCTTGAACTCCTGGGCGCGGGAACCGGCAAAAGGAAGGTGGGTGTGGGGATCCACGAAGCCCGGAAGCAGGGTCTTGCCCGAGACATCCAGACGCAGTCCACCGCTCTTCAGTCGAACTTTAGAGGGGAGGTCCCGGCTGGGTCCGACGAAGACCAAGGTCTCGCCGGCAGCCGCCACGGCCCCGTCCGGGACCACCCGGAGATTCCCAAGAGACGGTCCCGTGCACGGCGCGGGGCCCAGGGGCGTCGCCAGCTGTGCGGCATGCTCCAGGATCAGATCGGCTTCCCGCATTTTGCCTTCAGGAGCCAGGGGCTGTTTCCGGGGGCTTTTGCTTGATGAAGGTCAACTTGTCGGCTATTTCCTCTTCTTGACGGTGCATCTCCAGCAGCTTCAGGTGCTGCTCGATCATGGCTCGGAGCTTTCGCTCGAAAGTATCCCGCTCCAGCTTCAGTCCGCGGATGGAATCCTCCAGTTGCGACACCTTCTTCTGGGCCTGCTCTACCAGCCGCCCGCCCCGCAGCTCGGCCTCCCGCATCACCAGACGCCCCTCCTTCTTGGCCTCCTCCTTCATCTCCTCGGACAGCTTCTGGGCGGTAAAGAGCGTCTCCTTAAGGATCCGCTCCCGCTCGGTGAGGTCGCCCAACGTCGACTTCACCTGGCCATTCTCCTCTTTGAGCTTGCTCACCTCGCTCACCACCTTCTCGAACTCCTCCGAGACGAAGTTCAAGAACGACTGCACTTCTTCCCGGTCATAGCCCCGCATTTTCACGGCGAAGCGGTGCCCCCGGACGTCCAGCGGCGTGATTCTCATAGCTGCTCCTTCTTCCCGGCAGGGACGCGATCCCCGAACAACGCCCGCCCGATCCGAATCAATGTAGCTCCTTCTTCGACGGCCACCTCAAAGTCTTCCGACATTCCCATGGACAGTTCACGCAGCGAAACATTCTCGAACCTGCGTCCATTCATCGCGCGGGCCAGATCCGCCAGCTCGCGGAAATACGGGCGGGAACGTTCCGGGTCCGGGTCGTAGGGGGGGAGAATCATCAGCCCCGCCAGCCTAATATGGGGCATTCCTGCGGCCTCCGCCAGAATCTCCGGCAATTCTTCCGCGCTGGCCCCATGCTTGCCTGGCTCTCGGGCGACGTTGACCTGCACCAGGACCTCCAGCGGATGCCCGGCTCCCTTCTTAGCCTGGCGTTCGAGTTCCCTGAGCAGTTCCGACGAATCCACTGAGTGGATCATCTGGAAGAGGCGCACGGCCTCTTTCGCCTTGTTGCGCTGGAGGTGACCCACCAGGTGCCAGAAGGCTCCCGGGCCCACTTCGGGCAATTTGAGGCGCGCTTCCTGGACCCGGTTTTCGCCGAACAGGACCTGGCCCGCCTGCAAAGCCTCGTGAATACGCTCCGCCTCCACGGTTTTACTCACTGCCACGAGACGGACTGACTCCGGCGGGCGTCCGGCGCGCCGGGCTGCGGCGGCCATCCGCTGCCGGATTCTCTCCAGCCGCTCTCGGATCCCATCCATTCCTTCAGGATTCCCCGCCGAAGGAGAGGGACCCCTGAGCTCTCGCCTCCAGCAGCTCCGCCACGTCTCCGGGCAACGGCTCGGAGGAGTGCCGCTCGTCCATGGCTTGGTTCGCCAGGCGGTCGGCCTCCCGATTCTCCTCCCGCGGGACATGCAGGAAACTCACATTGGGAATTCGGGCCATGAGCCGCCGGGCGGCGGCGTGGAAGCGCTGCAGGCGAGGGCTTTTCACCCGATACTCTCCCAGCATTTGCCGGACCAGCAATTCGGAATCGGAGTGGATGGTGAGCTGCTTGGCGCCCCGCCGGAGGGAGCGGTGGAGGAGGACCAGCAGAGCTGCGTACTCGGCCACGTTGTTGGTGGTCGAACCGAGGTAGCCGTAGTAGGCTTCCCGGCGGCCTGTCTCGTCCTCCAGCAGCACGCCGATCCCCGCCGGCCCAGGGTTGCCTCGGGCCCCCCCGTCGATTCGCCCGGAGAAGACCCTAGGCTTGGTGCCCGGCCGGGGGCTCGGCACGCTTCTCCTCGAGATAATAGAGAAAACGCTTGCAGGAATCGCAACGGAAAATCTCTTCGTTGCGACGGACCTGCTGCACGATGCGTGGCTGGATCCTGACCGAGCAGCCCTGGCAGAGACCGTCCACGACCCTGGCCACCGCCAGACCGCCGCGCGAGCGGGATACCCTGATGAATTCGGCTACGAGCTCGGAGGGGATCTGCGCTTCGGTTTCCCGGCGCTCCACCTCGAGGGTCCCCCGCCTCGACTCCAAAACCTCACGCTCGCTCTGGAGGGCTGCCTGAGCCCCGACCACTCGCTTCGCTTCCTCGGCCAGAGACGATTCCTTTCGCTTGATCTCCGTTTCCAGAATGTCCACCGCCTCCATGGCCTGGAGAATCTTTGTATCCACCGCGTCTTGCTCACTCTTGACCACCTCGATCTCATGCAGCATGGCGGTGTATTCCTTGTTGGTTTTCACCTCCATGAGCTGGGCCTGGTACTTGACGATCTTGGCTTCGATGGACTGGAGATCTCCTTCCCGATTACGGCGCTCTTTTTGCTGGTTGGCCAACTCGTCCTTGGCTTTGGCCACATCGGCACGGTGACGGGCCAGGGACTGCTCCAAGTCCTGGCTGCGAGAGGGGATAGTGGAGAGCTTGCGATTGAGGTCCTCGATTTCCGACACAAGCTCCTGGAGGTGCAAAAGCCTTTCGAGATGAGGCTCCAACGAAGCTCCTAGGATTGAAGGCGAAGCTCTTGGTGGGCCCACCAGGACTCGAACCTGGAACCAACTGATTATGAGTCAGCTGCTCTAACCACCTGAGCTATGGGCCCGGCAGGTGGCGGCAAATCCCGACAGATGCGGGATTTGGCGCATTATAGCACAGCACTTCCGAGCCCCTTTCGGGACCCCCTTCCCGGCTTGCGTTTCGCGCCCGCCGACCCTAGATTTTTGCCGTGTGCCGCCGCGCCGAGGGCAGGCCAGAGCGAGGCGAATCCGGCCGCCCGGGTTCATTTTGGGAATCGGCCCGCAAATAAGGAGAGAATCTCGTGGGTGGAAAGACGAAGTTCATGATGTATCTGATCTTCATGGCGGGCATGGGAGGTGCAGCTTATTTGTGGCTCCATCGCACGGCACCGACCGGCCAGACCGCTTCCACGCAGCCCCCGGCTGCGGCGTCCCGGACCCCTCAGGGGGAGTCCACCACCCCCAAGCATCGCGGAGCACATCCCATGCCGGGCGAGACGGTGGACAAAGAACAGCCGTTCCTGGAGGCCAACTATGGCTTCTCCATGGTGGTCCCTGCCGGCTGGCGAGTTATCAGCTGGACCGATCCGGCTCTGCCGGAGCCCGGGAAGCGCCGTCCCTCTTACAAGATTCGCCTGGAAGATCCCAGGACTCACGCGCTCCTCGACTTCGCTTGCTACCCGTTCACCGAGAAGAGTCGCACCGCCGTGGAGGAGATCTTTATCAGCAAGATCGAGGCCCCAGTGCCTGGCTTCGAGCTGGACATCCAGGTGGACGAGGTGGTCAAGGAAGGGGAACTGCGGATCCGAAAGGTAGAGTTGCGCACTCGGGACGCCAGAGGCGTCATGGGCGTGATGAAGACCTACTACTACCTCTCCAACGACAAGCTCTACACCTTCAGTGTCATGGGAAGCGAGCAGACACTCGCCTCCCAGGACTCCCCGGTCGCGAAGGTCTTGAACGACATTAAGATCCTAGGCTGACGCCGGCTCAGCGCCTCTCTTCGTGCCCCGCCACCGGGCGGGGCATTCTCATTTCGGCCGACTCACGACAGGCATCCACCATTTCCACGGCCTTCCAGCCGTCTTCCAGGGGAATCGGGACCGGATGGTCGCCTCGAACTGCGCCCACGAACGCCGCCAGGCATTCCCGGACTGTGTGAACCCGGGGCGGCAGGTCGAGCACCCGGGAGGCGGGGCCTCGAATCTCGGCCAGGAGGTGGTGGACGTGATCCCCGCAGAGCTGGCCGCGTTCTCCCACCAGCTCGATGCGTCCGCTGCGGGAGTCCGTGGCCCGGTTGTTCTCCACCACGGCCAGAATCCCTCCGCCGAGCTTCAAGACTGCAGCGAAGGCATCTTCGGTTCGCTTCGTGACCGTTCGCTCCGAAAAGCAAAGGGCTTCCTCCGCCTCGAGACCAGTCAGGAACCGGATCAGGTCGAAGGAGTGAACTCCGGTGTTCAGAAGGACTCCCCCGGCCTCCGGATCATCCAACCAGCTCCGAGAGGAGGGCTCGAAGCGTTGGCTCAGAGAGATCAGGCGGAGAGCGCCCAGCTGTTCCCGGCGTTCGCGGAGGGCCCGGACCACCGAGTTGAAGCGGAGCGTCTGGGCCATCATGGCGGGACGCCCGGCCCGCCGGCCCGCTTCCACCAACTGCCGTGCCGCAGCGGCGTTCGGAGCCAAGGGTTTTTCCACGAGCACCGCTTTGCCGGCGTCGAGAACTGCAGGAACGAGCCGGGAGTGAAGATTCGGGGGGAGCACCAGGATCAGCGCGTCGAGAGTTGGATCTTCGAGCATGCGCCGGTAATCTTCGGTGAAGGGAACTCCTCTCTCTGCACTGCGCCTCGCCGCGGGCGCGGTCCCTCCGGCAGGCCGTTGCCAGAACGGCCCCTTCCACTTCGCCCGCCGCCAGATGCTTTGCATAGCGCGAGCCATGCGCCCCCAGCCCGATGAGTCCCAGCCGCAAGCTGCTCATGGGGCCAATCATAGCGGAATTTGAGCTTGGCACCGGGTGCTATACTGCGCCCGTGAGTCGTTACTGGGTGGGAATCGACCAAGGCTCCACGGCGACCAAGGCGTGCCTCGTGGATGAGCGCTGGAGGGTGCGCCGGATCGTTTCCGTGCCGGTGATCTCCCGACATCCCGCCCCGGGTTGGGTGGAGCACGATCCTGAATCGCTGCTCCATTCGGTCCGCACCGCACTTCGCAGGGTGATGAAGGGAGTGGGCCCTGCCGAGGTGCGAGGTGTGGGCTTGGCCTGCCAGCGATCCACCTGCCTGTTTTGGGATGCCGGCTCGCAAAAGCCGCTCACGCCAGCCCTCTCCTGGCAGGACCGGCGTGGCGAGGCGATCTGTAACACCCTCTCACGCCATGCCGAGGACATCATCCGCAAGACAGGACTTCGCCTGAGCCCCCATTATGCAGCCAGCAAGATCCGCTGGCTGCTGGACCAGTCCTCCGGCCTGCGTCATAAAGCGGAACGAGGACAGGCTCGCTTCGGCACCCTCGATGCGTATCTCCTTTTCCGCCTGACCGAGGGTGAATCCTGGTCCACCGATCCCACCCAAGCCGCCCGGACGCTGCTCATGGACTTGAAGCGGCTGGATTGGGATCCGGAGCTGCTGGACCTGTTCGGGGTTCCCTACTGCGCCCTGCCGCCCATCCGCCCGAGCTCCTTCCCGGCGGGCGAGATTCCTGTCGGGAAAGCGAGGTTACGGATCGCCGCGACTCTTGGCGACCAGCAGTCTGCGCTCATTGGCGTGGGCTGCCGACGGCGAGGAGAGGCGGTGATCAACTATGGCACGGGCGCTTTCGTCGCGCTGAACACGGGCCAGCGTCCAGCCCGCATCCCCGGGCTCCTCACCTCGGTCGCCTGGTCGTCCGAGCAGGACGTGCACTACCTGTTGGAGGGGACGGTCAATGCGGCGGGCAGCGCCGTGGAGTGGCTCGAAGCGATTCTAGGCCATGCTCGGCGGAGTTTATCAAAGACGAAGGATTTCCAAGGGCTTCCACTGGTCGTTCCCGCCCTCAACGGGCTCGCCGCTCCCCATTGGCGCAGCGACGTTGGGGCGGCAATCTTCGACTTGCATTCCGGCGTGGGGCCAGGCGAGCTCCGCACCGCGACCCTTGCCGGGATCGCCTGTCGGATCCGCGAGATCGTCGAAGTGATGGGAAGGGGCAGGATTCCTGTGAATCGAATAGTAGCGGCCGGAGGACTGGCCCGATCCGACGACCTGGTGAGAATGCAGGCAGGGCTGCTTTCCCGACCACTCTTCAGGTCCTCGGTGGAGGAGGCGACCGCGCTGGGCGCAGCTCTCCTGGCCGGGCACACTGCGGGCGCGTGGAGTCTCCACGATCGCTCTTCGCCCGGACCTCCCGCCGAGATTGTACGTCCGTCGTTGCAGCGATCCGAGGCTCGTCGCTATTTCAAGCGTTTCGGACAGAGCATGAAGAGGATTCTCTCCTAGATCGGTGCAACCTCGTGCAGCGCGATAATCGCGAGCCTGATGGATACCGCGCCCCTTGAGAGCCAGTTCACTGGCCCAGCCCTTGGACGGTTCCGGAGAACGGCCTCTGGAAAGGAACCGGTTCTCCCGCGGCCGCTGGAAGGCTCCGGCAAGAAAAGGCTAAGATGACGGCATCTTTTCGAGGCCTTGCGTCGGATAGGCCTAGGCACTTTGCGAGTTGGAGGTCAAGATGAGTAAAGGAAAAGTGGCGCTCCTCGTGGAAAACGACTACCAGGACCAGGAGGTCTGGTTTCCGCTGTATCGGCTGCGTGAGGAAGGGTACGAGACGGCGGTAGTGGGACCCACGGCTGCGACGTACAAGTCCAAGTACGGCTATCCGATCCTGGCCGAGGTCGCGGCCTCGGAGGCACGGGCTGACAGCTTTCTCGGCGTGGTCATCCCGGGCGGCTGGGCTCCGGATCGGCTGCGCCAGAACGCACCCATCCTCAAGCTGGTCAAGGATCTTTTCGACCGACGGCGGGTGGTTGCAGCCATCTGCCACGGGGGCTGGGTGCTCGCCTCCGCGGGCGTCGCCAAGGGGAAACGCCTCACCTCCTATGTCGCCATCAAGGACGACATGGTGAACGCCGGGGCCGATTGGGCCGACCAGGACGTGGTGCGGGACGGCAACCTGATCACCTCGCGCCGGCCCGACGATCTGCCTGCCTTCTGCCGGGAGATCCTCAAGGCGTTGAAAGAGACCGCATGAAGAGCGGCAAGACGTCGGTCCACTCCTTCGCGGAGCGCATCCGAGGACTGGTGCAGTCGGATATCCGCCGCATGACCCGTGAGTGCGAGCGACTGGGAGGGATCAACCTCGGGCAGGGGATCTGCGACCAGCCGGTGCCGGACTTGCTGAAGGAATCGGCCATCGCCGCGGTTCGGGGCGACCTGAGCATCTACTCAAAATTCGAGGGGATCGATGCGCTCCGGCAACGGATCGCGGAGAAGATGGCGGAGTACAACGGCATCCGCTGCCATCCCGACCGGGAGGTCGTGGTGACCGTGGGCTCCACGGGTGGCTTCGTGGCGGCCTGCCTAGCCTTGGTGGACGCCGGGGAAGAGGTGATTGTCTTCTCTCCCTTTTATGGCTATCACGTGAACATCTTACGGCTGTGCCAGGCCGCATTGAAATTCGTGACCATTCATCCGCCCGACTGGCGCTTCGATCCCAAAGAGCTGGAGCGGGCGTTCAGCGACAGGACCCGGGCGGTGATCATCAACACTCCTTCGAATCCCTGCGGCAAGGTCTTCAGCAGGGAGGAACTGGATTTCATCGCTTCCCTCTGCCAGCGCCACGACGCGTTGGCCATCACCGATGAGATCTACGAATACATCCTCTACGATGGCCACCGGCACGTCAGTATCGGGTCGCTCCCGGGGATGGAGGACCGCACCGTCACCTTGTCGGGGTTTTCCAAGACCTACAACATGACGGGATGGAGGTTGGGATACGCGGTGGGGGCCGCAGCGCTGATGGAGAAGATTGGCCTGTTGAATGATCTCCTTTACATCTGCGCGCCGACACCTCTCCAACACGCCGTCGTGACGGCGTTCGATCTGGCACCCTCCTATTACGAGCGGCTCCGTGCCGACTACGCCCGGAAGCTGGCGGTTACCTGCGAGGCGTGCGAGGAGATCGGGATGCGGCCCTTCCGACCTCAGGGGGCGTATTACCTTCTCGTGGATGTCTCGGGTTTGGGGCTTTCGAGCGACCTGGACGCGGCCAACTTTCTCCTCACCCGGGCCGGAGTGGCCTCGGTCCCGGGAAGCTCCTTCCATGCGAGCCCGCTGGACGGCAAGCAACAGGTCCGGCTCTGTTTCGCCAAGCAGGATGCCCATCTCGAGGAGGCATGCCGCCGCCTCCGAAGGCTCGCCGCCTCGCCTCGATGAGATCACCCTCCCCGGCCGGGCCGCGAGCCCCGCTCTCGGCCGTGTTTCTCTGCGGCGCGCTGCTTCTCCTGGCGATTCTGCTCTGGCCGCAGGTACTCAGGAACCTGTTCCCTTTGCAGTGGCAAGTGGGGAGCTTGGGCCCGGCCGCGTTTTTTCTGAGCCTGGCGTCCGGCGCTGCTGCGCTGTGGACTTGGTTGGCGCGCCAGCGCGTGCGGGACTTCAGTTACCGAACCTTCCCCACGGCGCGCCACACTTTTTTCGCCTTGGGTACGTCGATTCTCTCAGTTGGCCTCCTCCTGGGGCTCGCGGAAATTGGGCTCAGGATCTTTCACTACCCCTTTCGCCTCGGCTGGACGCCCCCGGAATACCAAATCTCCCGCTTCGACCGTGTCCTGGGCTGGTCCTACATTCCGAACCTCTCCACAGTCCAGCGTTTCGGCTCCGAGGGGCGCCCGGTCAGCATCTATTTCGACGACATGGGAAGCCGGGTCGCTGCCCCGGCAACCCGCCATAGCCCCGCCACTCCCACGGCACTTTTCGTGGGCTGCTCCTACACCTTCGGCCACGGCCTGCCTTTCGAGGAGACCTTCGTTGGCAGGCTGGCCGCCATGCCAGGTTTCCCGTTCCAGGCCATCAATCTGGGTGTTCAGGGATATGGCACGGACCAATCGCTTCTCTCTCTCAAGCAGGTCCTTCCGAAGTTCAACACCCAGGTGGTGGTCTATACCTTTTTGCTGGACCATGTGAAACGCAACGACAATGCCGACCGGCGGTTCATCTTCCCTAAGGCGCGCTTTCCGGGGACCAAGCCCCGCTACTCGGTGGATCGGGGGGGATCGCTGCGCCTGGTGAGCACCCCCCGGCGCTACGACGAGATACCGGACTGCCACGTCTGCGATCTCCTGGAGCTGTTTTGGACCCGCTGGGGGCCACCACCCAGCATGGAGTTGACCCGGGCGCTGGTGAAGGACATGAAGGAGTACGTGGAGTCGAAGGGGGCGACCTTCGTGCTGGTCTTGTGGACCAACCCACACCGTATGGATCAGGACAAGCTGGTGCAGGCCCTCTTTCCGGGAATGAGCCCGAACGTGGTGGATACGGGAGCTGGGGCACCACCTCAGTTCAGCCAATGGATGATTCCGGGCGAGATCCATCCCGATGCCCGCGCCCACGCTTACGTCGCGCATCGCATCGTGGCCGAGTTCCGCGTCCTCGGACTGCTCCCGAAGGCCTCCTCCCCCTAATTGGCCTCCTCAAGCTTTCTTGCGCACTGCCAGCGTTCCCAGTCCGGCCACCCCCAGAACGAGGACGCCCAGATTGAGATGCACCGATCGGAGGTGGAGCATCTGAAAGCGCCGATCCGCTTCCTCACGTCGTGGACGCGTGGTGGCGGATACACGCTCCTGCCGGAGATCGTGAAGTCTTGGCTCGAGCACCCAGCCAGCGTAGAGGGTGCCGGCCAACATAAAGACCACGAGGACGGACTGGAGGAATCGCAGGGCCCGGGATCCGGAATCGAATAGGAAGAGAAGCAGGACGACCCCCAGGGCCACGCCACCGCAGACCACCCCCACCCGGTAATATTTCGGAAAGAGCTGCGCCAGAAGATCTCCCGCAGCAGGGCGATCCAGGGCGGCGAAGATCCCGGGCGCCAGCACCATTGAAAAGAAGACGATGCTTCCGACCCATAGGGAAAGCGTCAGGACCAGTAGGAATTGAAAAAGCCAGCGAAACATCTTCGTGGGGCCCGCAATAAGAAAGGCCGGCTTCGTGGCCGGCCCTTCACCCTGGCACAGTCTGGCTCGAATTAAAGCCCGGAATTCTCCAGGAAGGCGCGAAGCTTCTGGCTACGCGAGGGGTGCCGCAGCTTTCTGAGGGCCTTGGACTCGATCTGCCGGATCCGTTCCCGGGTCACGGCGAAGGACTGGCCCACCTCTTCCAGAGTGTGCTCGCTTCCGTCCCCCACGCCGAAGCGCATCTTGAGCACCATCTCCTCTCGGGGAGAGAGGGTCTTCAGCACCCGCTGCGTCTGCTCCTTCAGGTTCAAGTTGATCACAGCCTCGACGGGGGATACCACGGCGCGGTCTTCGATGAAATCCCCTAGGTGGCTGTCCTCTTCTTCACCGATGGGCGTCTCCAGAGAAATGGGCTCCTGGGCGATTTTCAGGACCTTGCGGACCTTGGCCACGGGGATTCCCATTTTCTTAGCAATCTCCTCGGGGGTGGGCTCCCGGCCGATCTCCTGCACGAGGCTGCGAGACGTCCGGATCAGCTTGTTGATCGTCTCGATCATGTGCACCGGGATCCGGATCGTGCGGGCCTGATCGGCGATGGCTCGCGTGATCGCCTGCCGGATCCACCAGGTGGCGTAAGTCGAGAACTTGTAGCCGCGACGGTACTCGAACTTGTCCACTGCCTTCATCAGGCCAATGTTCCCCTCCTGGATCAGGTCCAGAAACTGGAGCCCCCGGTTGGTGTATTTCTTGGCGATGGACACCACGAGCCTGAGATTCGCCTCTACGAGCTCTGTCTTGGCCCTTTCCGCCTCACGTTCACCCTGGGTGATGTACTCAGCAGTCTGCTGAAGATCCGCGGCGGACGTCTCCATGGCCGTTTCTAGTCCCCGGATCTCCTGAGTGGCTGCGGCGATTTTGTCTTTCAGCTCTTTGCGCACTTTCGAGAGCTTCGAGAGCTTCAGGCGTCTGCGGAACCCCTTGATGTCCTCCTCCAACCACCGCACTTTCTCCGCCGCTTCCTTGATCCGCTTGGAGAACTCGGTAACGCGGTTGTTGGAGAGATCCAGGTCCTTGATCTCCCTGGCGACAAGTACTCGCAGGCGGGTGAGGCTGCGCAGTTCCTTGGTGTAGATGCGGGATCCTTCCGTGAGGCGCTGAAGGTGCTTGTCCACCTTCTGGGCGCGTGTGTGCAGGCGGGCGATCCGGGAGATTCCTTCCAGGGCACGCTTGCGGCCTGCCTCGGTGTTGTCCTCTACACCCTCCTCGACGGCCACCGAGACCACGTCGGCCAAGCGGATCTCATGGGCCCGGAGCTGCTTGCCGTACTTGAGAAGCTCGTTGATGACGTAGTTGCTACGGGAGAGAGCCTTAACGATCTTCTTCTCCCCCCGCTCGATGCGGCGGGCAATCTCGACCTCACCCTCTCGCGTAAGCAGGGGAACGGTGCCCATCTCCCGAAGATACATCCGCACCGGATCATTGGTTTTGTCCAGGATGCCAGGGGTGAGCTCAAACTTTGCCGGCTCCGCGGTCTCAGCTTCGGGCTCCGCTTCCTTCTCGACTTTTTCATCCTTGCGCTTGTAGCTGGTCTCCGAGTCCACGAGCTCGATTCCCAGCTGATCGAAGAGGAGGAAGATGTCATCGATCTCCTCGGGAGAGCTGACTTCTTCCGGCAGGATGTCGTTGACCTCGTCATAGACGAGGTACCCCTTTTCCCGGCCGATGTTGATCAGGTGTCTGACTTCCTCGTACTTGTCTTCGATGCCCACCGGGGCCTCCTTGCTGGGATACCGGCTCGCTGGCCGGTGGTCGGTAAGACGCCGCGCCCGGCCTACGGGGACGGGGCGCTCCTCAGCGCGCGCATCTCTCGTCTTAGGTCCATTTTCTGCCGCAGCAGGTCGTCCACGGATGCCCCGTCAGCGGCCTTCTCCAGCTTCTCCTGCAGCTCTTGCAGCCTGCGTGCCAGACGGGCTTCCTGAAGCCGCCTGACACAATCTTCTGCCTCGGTCAGACTCCCTGCCGGTCCAGGTGTCGAGGCCAGCCTCAGGAGTAGATCCTGGTCGATAGATTCGGTCAGCCTGGAGCCTAACCGACCGTAAGTCATATCCCCCTCGGCCAAATCCCTCGCGACCCGCCAGATTCCTTCTACGCCTGTCCCGGCCAAGTCCTCGTCGCGCACCACCCTGTGGATGGCAAGACGGGCCTCGGGCAACTCCACGAAGAGTTTTAGAAGCCGGGCCGCAGGCCCTGCCAGCGCTTCAGCCGATTCCTGCCTTGGAGATGGGGATTTCAAATTCGTTCTCCGTGCGGCCAGTGCCGATTTCAATTCCTGGAGGACGATCCCGTCCTGAATACGGAACATCTCCGACAAGAGTTTCACCTGTTCGGAGCGTTCGAGGGCGCTCTCCAAGCGGACCACGTGGGGTAGAACCTGATTCAACGCCCGGATCTTTCCGGCCGGGGTGTTTAAATCGACGCTCTCGGCAGCCTCCCGAGCCAGGTACTCCAAGTATGTGGGGGCCGCATACAAAAGGTCCCTGTAGCGCTGGACCCCCTCCTCTCGAACAAACCTGTCGGGATCCTGGGTGCCGGGAAGTCGGAGGACCCGAACATCGAAGCCCGATTCAAGGAGAATGTCTAAGCTCCGGCGGACCGCCACCTGGCCCGCCGTATCGGGATCGAAATTCACGACCACACGGTGCGTGAACCGGGCGAGTAACCGCGCGTGTGCAGGGGTGAATCCGGTTCCGAGAGTCGCCGCCAGATTACTCAAGCCGGCCTGGTGAAGGCTCAAAAAGTCCATGTAGCCTTCCACCAAGATCGCCTGGTCGCTCTTCCGGATTGAGTCGGCGGTCCGGTCAAGCCCGTAGAGGAGTTCGCCCTTGCGGAAGAGCGGTGTTTCCGGGGAGTTCAGGTATTTCGGCTCCTCATTACCTAATACCCGGCCCCCGAACCCGACAAATTCTCCTAAAAGGTTCCGAATGGGAAAGACCAGCCTGCCCCGAAAACGGTCGTAGGTGCGGCCCGTTTCCTCTTTCCGCAGCAGAACACCCGCGAGGAGGAGCTGGCCTTCGGAGAATCCTTGCCGGAGTAAAGTCTCCTTCAGGCCGTCCCAACGCGCCGGAGCATACCCCAATGCGAAGGCCTCAACTGTTTCCGGCGCAAGACCTCGGGCCTCGAGGTATTGGCGCCCCGACCTACCTTCGTCGGATTCCCGAAGAACCCTTCGGAAATAGGCTACCGCCGCCTGGTGAATCCTCAGGAGCGCCGGGCGCTCTGAGGAAGCAGCATGGCCGCGTTCCGGAATGGCAATCCCGTAACGCCGAGCCAGTTGGCGCAACGCCTCCGGGAAGTCCACTTTTTCATAGAGCATGAGGAACTTGAAGGCATCACCGCCAGTCCCGCATCCGAAGCAATAGAACAGCTGCTTGCCGCCATCCACATAAAATGAAGGGGTCTTCTCCGCGTGGAAAGGGCAGAGTCCGCGATAACGGCCCCCTACTTTCTTCAGCGGGATGTATCCTGCGATGATTT
Source organism: Acidobacteriota bacterium (assembly GCA_003222305.1). Classification (GTDB taxonomy): domain Bacteria; phylum Acidobacteriota; class Polarisedimenticolia; order Gp22-AA2; family AA152; genus AA152. Next base: position 28,978 of record QHVQ01000027.1, read on the forward strand.
CGCGGATATCCACACTGGACCGGACCGTCTCAAGGAATTCTTGGTCAGACCTTGAGGGCACCACTTTGACTCCCGTGTCTGTCCCGATAGCTAATTCGAGAAACGGCCGGCGCCCGGGCAGACCTCAACCCGGCTCCCCCGACTCTGCTCAGGCAGCGGACCTAATCGTTGTAGCGCCTTTCCTGGGCCAGACGCTTCAGGGCTTTCTTACGCGCCGCCAGGGCCTTAATCTTTCGCTTCTGGCTGGGTTTCAGATAGTGCTGGCGTTTCTTGACTTCTGAAAGAATGCCTGACTTCTCGCATTTCCGCTTGAAGCGCCTCAGAGCATTCTCGAGGGTTTCGTCTTCCCTCACCCTAACCAAGGGCATCCTTGCATACCCCCCTTCTCTCTGGGAATGTCTGTTCCGTCCCTATTCGAGACCGCCGCCTGTCAGACCTCGACCCGAGTGGATGAGTCTGCATTGTCATGCCAGCTGTTGGGTTACCCGCGGACCTAGGCTGTGGAAATAAACACTAGGTAATGCTGAGACTTACCCCGGTGGCGGCGGACAATTACGTGATAAATATATGCCTGGACTGAACTTTTGTCAAGAATCGGACTTCAAATATCTTTATGTGATTAACTTATTGTGGGTGAGCTAATTACATCTTCTTCGCGCCCCGTGAGGCTGCCCTTCCAGGGCTCCTTCTACCCTTCCCGACAGCCTGGGCCTGTCGATTGATCAGACCCGCTGAGAAGCCAGCCCCAAATCCATTGTCAATGTTCACCACGAGGACCCCCCCGGCGCAGCTATTCAACATGCTGAGGAGGGCGGCAATTCCCCCTGCTCCCGACCCGTAGCCGACGCTGGTTGGGAGCGCAATGACCGGTGCGTCTACCATTCCCGCCACAACACTAGGGAGCGCTCCCTCCATGCCAGCGGCCACCACCAGCACTCGCGCGGATAGAAGCTGGTCGCGATGGGCCACCAGCCGATGAAGCCCGGCGATTCCTACGTCATAGATTCGCTCCACCTGGTTGCCCATCAGCTCGGCCGTGAGGGCCGCTTCCTCGGCCACGGGGATGTCCGATGTGCCCGCCGCGAGGATGAGGATGCCCGGGCGCTCCTCGGAGCGCCACCCAGGGGGAAGCCAAACGATGGCCCTCGCCTGAGCGTGATAAACAGCCCGCTGCTGTACCTTCCGCACGAGGCGGGCGGCCTCCTCCGATACCCGAGTTACGAGGACCGGCCCACCAGAACGTGTCACGCTCTTAGCGATCGAAGCGATCTGGTGTGGTGTTTTCCCGTGGCCGAAGATGACCTCGGGAAGCCCCCGGCGCAGGTTGCGGTGGTGATCCACCTTTGCGAAGCCCAGGTCTTCATAGGGAAGGAACCGCAGCCGGTAGAGCGCTTCTTCTACGCTTACCCTGCGCTGGTGCAGTGCCCGCAGAAGCGCACGAATTTTCTCTTTTTGCATGGGATCCCCAACGGGGGTGGGATTATAACATGCGCGCCACGGCCATTCGTTTCCCCTTCCTTGACAAGCGTTTGGCCTTCTCCTAGACTGCGGAGCGATCGTGAGCCCGCCTCGATAGGCCTGAAAACCATCACGTAGCATGTGGCCGAGCCCCGGCCTCGTGGAGAGAGCGGCATGACCCACTCCTCGGAAAAGCGCAGCCACCCGCGGGTCAAAGATCGCCTCACCCTTCGTTCTTCTTCACCGAACGAAGGCTCCAGCGAGATGATCACTACAGACTTGAGTCTCGGAGGGGTCCACGTGATGGCTGAACGCTCTTTCCCCCTCATGACCCGGTTCGAACTCGTACTGATGCTTCCGCCCGAGGAGCAAATGGAGTCCCGCCCCCGTCCAGTTCGTGCGGAAGCGGTCGTGGTTCGGGTCAATCCACCCCAGGCAGGCAGGAGCGCCCATCATTATGAGATGGCCTTATTTTTCTCCCACATGGAGCAGCGCGACCGTAACGCCCTGGCGCGTTATCTTTCAACCCAATCCCGGGAATTCTGATGGATGAGTTCGTGGTGGGCGTGACCGGCGCCTCGGGCACCACCTATGCGCGGGAGTTCATCCGCGGCATACTCACTGTCCCGCGGGTTAAGCGCATTCATGTGGTGATCTCCCGCTTCGCCCAGCAGACGCTGCGCGCCGAGCTGGGATCCGCGGAGTCGAACGAGGAGGAGATGCGCAAGTCATTGTCGAACGACCCCACCGGCCGGGTGGTCTTCCACCAACCCGACAACATGGCCGCTCCGATCTCCAGCGGCTCCTACCCGGTCCACGGGATGGTGATTGTCCCCTGTAGCATGGGGACGTTGGGGGCCATCGCCAGCGGGATCTCCACGAACTTGATCCAAAGGGCGGCGGACGTAACACTCAAGGAGCGGCGCCCCCTGATTCTGGCCGTCCGCGAGACACCCTTGAACCGAATCCACCTGAAGAACCTGCTGGCCGCTTCTGAAGCCGGAGCGGTGATCTTCCCGCTGGTTCCCTCCTTCTACACCCGTCCCGCGAGTATCGAGGAAATCCTGGAGCAGACCAACGCCCGAATCCTGGACCAGCTCCGCCTACCCCACTCGCTCGGCCGGAGATGGGGCGCGTAGGTTTTCCCTTGGACTCCGTTCTCCGACGTACGCTGCGCGAGCTGGACGCAACGCTGGACATGATCCAGTTCAAGCACACGATCTTTGCTCTCCCCTTCGCGCTCGTGGGGGCGGTGCTGGCGGCCAATGGCATCCCGTCCCCAAGGACGCTGCTCTTGATCTTGGCAGCCATGACGGGGGCGCGCAGCGCCGCTATGACCTTCAATCGCCTGGTGGACCAAGCCTTCGACGCGAAAAATCCCCGAACCGCAGGGCGCTCGCTGGTCACAGGGCTGCTGTCGCGGCCTTTTGCCTGGGTATTCCTGGGGTGCAGCTCCGTCCTGTTCCTCACGGCGGCGGGGATGCTGAATCGCCTCGCTCTTTTGCTGTCATTTCCTGCCCTTGCCCTAATCTTGGGTTACTCCTACGCCAAGCGCTTTACCTGGGGCGCCCATTTCCTGCTGGGAGCCAGCTTGGGCTGCGCGCCTCTTGGCGCTTGGATCGCTGTACGCGGAAGCCTCGATTGGCCGCCCGCGCTCCTCGGGTTCGCGGTACTCTGCTGGACCGCCGGATTTGACATCATCTACGCCTGCCAGGACACGGACTTCGACCGGCGCACAGGCCTGCACTCGATTCCCAGCCGCTGGGGCGTGGGTGCGTCCCTGGGATGCTCGCGGCTTCTGCACATGCTCATGATTCTCTCCCTGGTGGGGGTGGGGAGGGTTCTGGGCCTGGGAGGTCTCTTCTACGTGGGAGTCGCGGGCACGGGGATTCTCTTGACTTACGAGCATTCCCTGGTCCGCGCCGACGATCTGTCTCGCGTGAACCGGGCCTTCTTCTCAGTGAACGGTTGCATCAGCATTTTCCTCTTCGCCATGACGCTCGCGGATCTCCTGAGACGCGCATGAAATGTGTCACTCCCTTGCAATTTCCAGAAACAGGTAAAGATCCCGCAGGTTGTTCCCCGTGGGCCCGGTGACCACGCAGTCACCCAGTCGCCGGAAGAGGCGATGGGTATCCCCGCGAGTCCGAAGGACCTCGGGATCGAGGCCCCTGCGTCTTGCTCGGGCAATAGTGTTAGGATCCGCCAAACTACCTGCCGCGGGACTGTTGCCGTCCACGCCGTCACTGCCGGCCGCAAGGAAGAGGCAGCCTCGCATCCCTCGCATCCGAAGGGCCGCTGCCACCGCGAGATCCTGAGCTCTTCCTCCTTGGCCTTGCCCGAGCGGGCATCTGACCCGGACCTCCCCTGCAGCCAGCAGGCAGCGAGGCCGGTTCTTGGAGCCCACCCACCGATCCCGTGTCTGGAAAAGACGATCCAGAAAGGGCTCGGGCGAATCCTCCACGCTCCCCTGCAGCGTCCGTGTCTCATACCCGAGCTGCCGCGCCCGGCGCGCCGCCTCTTCGAGCAGCGAGTCCGAGTCACCGACCACCCGCCACAGCTGACCACTGAAATTCGGATCCCCAGGCTTGGGCGTCTCGGGCCACCTCTCTCGCTGGAGCCGCCCGCCGAGCCGATCGGGAAGCTGGGAGATGAGGCCTGACTTTCGAAGCAGCTCCAGACACTCGTCCCAGGTGGAGGGATCGGGAAGCGTAGGTCCACCTCCTACCGCGTCCGGGCATTCCCGCGGCACATCCGAAAGCAGTAGTGTGAGATGGTGAGCTCGCGGCGCGCGAGCCAGAAGGCGCCCCCCTTTGATACCCGAGAAATGTTTCCGCACGACATTGACTTCCCGGATTCCCAGCCCGCAGCCCACCAGAAGCCTGTGGAGAAGGGACTTTTCCATTGTTCCGAGGAGCGGACTCAACGGCACGGCGGCCATCGATGAAGCACCGCCCGAGATCAAGTGGATCACGTGCCGCCCAGCCCCCACCGATGACGTCCACCGGAGGAGCCTGCGTCCCGCCCTGAACGAGTCGGCATTGGGCACCGGATGATCGCCGTGCAGCATCTTCAGTGGCCCTGCCACGCTCTCTGACCCCAAGGGAATGACCATTAGCCCGTCCACTCTCTCCGCCGAAAGGATACTCAGAATACCGCGGGCCATGGAAGCGGAAGCCTTTCCCACCGCCAAGACGAAAACCTTCTCCTTGGGTTCCAGCTGAATGCGGAAATCAGGTCCTACTAGGCTTCCAGCATCGAAGCGGAGCTGGGAAGAGAGGAGGCGCTCGGGGGAGCAGCCTGCCAGCGCCCCGCGCAGGATTGTCACTGCATCACGGCGCAAGTGTTGAGAAATGCGGGCTCCCATCGAAATACCTCTTGACAGGTTTCCGACGTGATGGTATTTACTCAGCGGTTCTTCGCCATCCTACCTTCTATCTCTTTCTCTCTAGCCGGAGGAGACGCAATGAACAAGGCGGATCTCATCGAGAAAATCGCGAAGGATGTCCGAATCAGCAAGACCACGGCCGGTAAGACCCTCGATTCGCTGGTGGACGGCGTCACAAAATCGTTGAAAAAGGGCGAGAGGGTAGCCTTGGTGGGATTTGGCACGTTTTCGGTCTCCAAGCGGAAGGCGCGCGTTGGGCGCAACCCCCAGACCGGAGAAACGATTCAAATTAAGGCACGGAGGGTGGCCAGGTTCCGGCCAGGCAAAGAGCTGGCCGCCTCTATCAAGTAGCTCGAATCAAAGTCCGCCAAATCAAGAGGGCGGCCGTGGCCGCCCTACTTTTCTTCCTGCTCACACCAATCGCCTTGTCTCACTCGATCGCTGCCAACAAGGCTCCCGTCTCTACGGTGTGTCCCGGTGCGACACCCACTGAGACGACTCTGCCGGCCCGAGGGGCTGGAACCTCGTTCTCCATCTTCATGGCTTCCAGGACCAGGAGTGCTTGCCCACGGGCCACCTCGTCTCCCACATTGACTCTCACCGCCACCACTTTGCCGGGCATGGCCGCCCGAACCTCGCGGCGCCCTCTCGGCTCCCCGACCACTCCCTCGGTGACCCTTGTCCTGAGGGGATCCAGAATCTCGACCGCTACCTGATGACTGCCAAGGTCCAGCAGCAACCTGGCTCCGTCTCCGGCGACGGTAACATCAAACACCTTCTCACCGAGGCGGATCTGCAACCGTCCAGACCCGTGCTCGAGGACCTCCGCATCGACAGGGCGCTCTCCCACATGTCCGCGGTAGCGATCCCCCTCCCGCCGGAGCTCCACCTGGCGCAATTGTCCTGCGACCCGCACTTCCAGGCTCACCGTTTCCCCCAGGGATTGCAAAGACCTGCACGAAGCTGTGCCGCGTGGCGACCTGCCAGGGTCCAAGCACCAGCCGCGCGGCGTATAGGGAGGATCCGCCGTGCGCCTTGCTGATGAAAATGGGTCGCCGCCACCAGAGCTACAGCCTCTAACTCCGAATCCAGCTCCGGCACTTTCTGCGCAATCAGACGCTCCACGTAACCGGTATCGATGACCCCTCTGATGAAATCCGCGTCGGCCATGACGCGCCGGTGGAAGGGAATCGTCGTGGCCACGCCTCCGATTCGGAACTCTGCCAGAGCCGCCGCCATCGTCTTCACCACCGCTATCCGGTCGGGTCCCCAGACGATGAGCTTGGCCAGCAGCGAATCGTAATATGAAGACACTTCATCCCCTTCCGCCACCCCCGAATCCACCCGCACTCGGGGCCCCTCCGGAGGTCGGTAAAGACGGATACGGCCAGGTGATGGGCGAAACCCATTCTCAGGATCCTCGGCCTGGATGCGGCATTCCATGGCCCATCCCCGGGGTTGGAGGCCCCGGCGCGGGACGGTGAGCCTCTCACCAGCAGCGATTCGTATCTGTGCCTCCACGAGATCCAGCCCCGTGACGATCTCCGTCACCGGGTGCTCGACCTGAAGGCGTGCATTGACTTCAAGGAAATAGAATCCACCGTTATGGTCACGCAGGAACTCCACCGTGCCCGCATTGGAATAGCCGGCTGCTTGGCAGGCGGCCAGTGCCCATCGTCCAAGCTTTCTGCGTGTGGCCTGATCCACCACAGGAGACGGGGTTTCCTCCACCAGCTTCTGGTGGCGGCGCTGCAGCGAGCATTCCCGCTCCCCGAAAGAGACACCGTACCCGAAGGAATCCACCAGGACTTGGACTTCGATATGGCGGGCGTGTTCCAGGTAACGCTCGGCGAAGAGCGTGTCATCACCAAAGGCAGTGAGCGCCTCCCCCCGGGCTGTAGCCAGTGCCGGTGCCAGCTCCTCTGCGTTGCTGACCAACCTCATACCGCGGCCGCCGCCTCCGGCTGCCGCCTTGAGCAGGATCGGGTAGCCGTTCTTAGCTGCCCACGCTCGAAGATCCGCCTCCTTCATTCCTTTCTTATGCAGGCCTGGCACCACGGGTACTCCTGCAGCAGCCATCCTGCGGCGCCCCTCCACCTTATTTCCTAGCTTGCGCATGGCGCCGGCCCCCGGGCCGATGAAGACCAGGCCTGCACCGCGGCAGGCTTCGGAGAAGTCCGGATTTTCCGAGAGAAACCCGTAGCCGGGATGAATGGCCTGCGCGCCGGAACGCTTTGCGACTTCCAGAATCGCTTCCATGTTCAGATAGCTCTGCGCCGAAGCCGCCGGCCCCACTTGCCAGACCTCATCGGCCATGCGGGCGTGCAGCGCGCGGTTATCCGCTTCGGAGCATATGGCCACCGTGGAGATCCCCAATCGCCTGCAGGTACGGAACACCCGCGCCGCGATTTCACCTCGGTTCGCGACCAGCACTTTCTGGAAGAGGGCGGGAGAGCTCCGGCGGTTCCGAGCGGTTCTCACGGACATCAGAGGGGAATGTTGCCGTGCTTCTTGGGCGGGTTCTGATCGCGCTTTGTCGCTAGCAGCTCCAGCGAGGAGATCAGCTTGTGTCTCGTTGCGCGGGGCTCGATGATCTCATCCACAAACCCTCGCTGAGCGGCCAAGTAGGGGTTGGCAAACTTTTCGCGAAATTCCTCGACCTTGCGATGGCGGAATGTCTCTGAATCCCCTGCCGCCTCGAGCTCTCGTCGGTAAATGATGCTGACGGCGCCTTCTGGTCCCATCACGGCTATTTCCGCGGTCGGATAGGCAAAGTTAAGGTCGGTGCGAATCTGCTTGCTGGCCATGACGCAATAAGCACCACCATAAGATTTTCTGGTGATGACAGTAATTTTGGGGACCGTGGCCTCGGCAAAGGCATAGAGGAGCTTGGCGCCGTGTCGGATGATGCCTCCGAACTCCTGAGAAGTGCCCGGTAAGAATCCTGGGACGTCTTCGAAGACGACCAGGGGAATGTTGAAGGCATCGCAGAATCTTACAAACCGAGCCCCCTTTACCGCGGCATCGATGTCCAGAGTGCCGGCAAGCACTGCCGGCTGATTGGCCACTACTCCTACCACGCGCCCGCCGAGTCGGCCGAACCCTACCACCAAATTCCTTGCGAAGTGCTCGTGCACCTCCAGAAACTTCCGCTGGTCCAGGATCGCGTGGAGCAGATCCTTCATGTCATAGGGTTGGTTCGGACTCTCTGGGATCAATCGGTCCAGATCAGGATCTTCGCGCCGCGGATCGTCGTCGGTCTCGCGGAACGGGGGATCGGCCAGGTTGTTGGAAGGCAGATAGTCTAGCAGTTCGCGGATCAGCGCTAAGCAGGCCTTGTCGTCCTCGGCGGCGAAGTGCGCCACCCCGCTGATCTGGTTGTGAGTCATGGCCCCTCCCAACTTCTCTTTGGTCACCTCCTCATGGGTGACTGTCTTGATCACGTCCGGCCCCGTGATGAACATGTAACTCGTCCCCTCCACCATCACGTTGAAATCGGTAATGGCCGGAGAATAGACCGCGCCACCTGCGCAGGGGCCCATGATAGCGGAAACCTGTGGAACAACCCCCGAGGCCAGGGTGTTGCGCAGGAAG
>QHVQ01000027.1:37524-60176 GCA_003222305.1 Acidobacteriota bacterium
GGTATCAGAGAGCGAGCCGCCAAAGACGGTGAAGTCCTGGGCGAAGAGGAAGATGGGGCGCCCCTCCACCAGCCCGTGGCCCGTAATCACGCCATCACCCGGGACGAGGATCTTCTCCATGTCGAAGTCGATGCAGCGGTGGGTGACGAACTTGTCGAACTCCTCAAAGGTGCCTTGATCCACTAGCAGATCCACCCGCTCCCGCGCGGTGAGCTTTCCTTCACTGTGCTGCCGTTGGATCCGCTCGGGACCTCCGCCCGCTTCCGCCTCCCGGTCCCTTCGTCGAAGCTCTTCAAGTCGATCCGAGGACATTCTCCGTTCTCCAGACGGGCAGCCTGTCCGCGGAGTGGGCATAGCGCCGCAACGCTTGAACAATCAGCCGCGACGGGAGGCTTGCGGAAGCTTCTGCCAGTCTTCCAGAAACTTTTTGAGACCTGCGTCGGTCAACGGGTGCTTTAGGAGCGACTCGATGACAGCAAATGGCATAGTGGCCGCGTCCGCTCCGGCCATAGCCGCCTCAACCACGTGGACAGGATTGCGGATGCTGGCGGCCAGGATCTGGGTGGGGAAGTCATAGTTGTCGAAGATGGTCCGGATCCGGCGCACAAGGTCCATGCCTTCAGTGCTTATATCGTCCAGACGCCCGACGAAGGGGCTCACAAACGCGGCTCCGGCTTTGGCCGCGATCAGTGCCTGGTTGGGCGAAAAAATCAGGGTGGTATTGATGGCAATCCCTTCGGCGGAGAGCATCTTGATCGCCGGAATGCCCGCGGCAATGCAGGGGATTTTCACAATGATGTTCTTGGCGATTCGAGAGAGCTCGCGTCCCTCCTTCACCATCTCCTCGGTGGTAGTGCTCACCACCTCCGCGCTGACGGGACCCGCGACCACGGAGCATATTTCCTTGAGGGCCTCATGAAAGTTCCTCCCTTCCTTGGCCACCAGAGAGGGATTGGTTGTCACGCCGTCCAAGATGCCCCAGCTGGCTGCCTTCTTGATTTCCTGAATACTCGCCGTATCGATGAAGAATTTCATGTTCGGCTCCCCGCCGTGCTCTTGTTGGGGACGATCTTTCTCAGGCTTCGTCCTTCTCCACTACCTTGGCCACAGCCACCACGCTGTCCCCTTCTTCGAGGTTGATCAGCCGGACACCCTGGGTGTCCCGACCGTGGACAGAGATCCCGCTCACCGCCATCCGGATCATCATTCCGAACTGGGTGACCACCATGATTTGATCATCATCCTGCACCTCGCAGACACCGATGACGTTGCCTCCCCGCTCGCTAGTGCGAATGTTGATGATCCCCATGCCACCCCGCCCCTGCACGCGGTACTCCTCCACCGGCGTGCGCTTACCCAGGCCCCGCTCGGTCACTGTGAGGATATAGCCCTCCTTTCCCAAGATGGCGTCCATCTCCACCAGGAAATCGTCCTGCCTCATCATCATCCCACGGACGCCATAGGCGCCGCGGCCCATGGGCCTCACCTCGGACTCCGAGAAACGGATGGCCTTCCCCTGGTTGCTCGCCAGGAACAGGTCCGCCTGCCCGTCGGTGACCAGGGCATCCAGGAGGGAGTCTCCTTCGTCGATGGACAGAGCGATGATTCCCCCGCTTCGGGGATGGGAGAAGGCCGATAGAGCCGTTTTTTTCACCGTGCCTCGGGTGGTGGCGAGGACCAAGTATCGATCGTCGGGGAAGTCTCGCGTCGCAATGAGGGCCGCCATTTTCTCTCCTTCGCCCATGCCGATGAAGTTCACCAGCGCCTTCCCCTTGGCAGCGATACCGATCTGAGGAATCTCGTGGACCTTGATCCAGTGAACCCTTCCCTTGTTAGTAAAGATCAGGAAGTAGTCGTGGGTGGAAGCGACGAAGAGATGCTCCACGAAATCCTCGTCCCGCACCGTCATACCGATACGCCCTTTGCCTCCTCGGTTTTGGGCCCGGTAGACGACCAGCGGACTCCGCTTGATATATCCGGAGTGGGTCAGAGTCACCACCATCTCCTCTTCGGCGATGAGCTCCTCCATGGAGATCTCTTCCGTCTGGTCGATAATCTGGGTGCGCCTCCGGTCAGCGAAATGCTTCTTGATCTCCTGCATCTCCCCCACGACGAGTTCCCGGACCAGCTGCTCGTTCCCCAGGATTTCCCGGAAGCGGGCTATGTTCTTGAGCACCTCCGCGTACTCGTCGAGGACCTTCTGCCTCTCAAGGGAAGTCAACTTCTGGAGTCGTAGGTCCAGGATAGCTTGCGCTTGGACATCGGACAGCTTGAACCGCAACCTCATGGCCTCTTTGGCCTCACCGGGGGTCTTAGCAGAGCGGATCAGGGCGATGATGGCGTCCAGGTTGTCCAGAGCTATCTTGAGCCCTTCCAGGATATGGGCGCGTTCCTCCGCGCGGGCCAGCTCGAATTGGGTTCGACGGATAATGACTTCGCGTCGGTGCTCGATGAAGTGGTCGATAAGCTCCCGGAGGTTCAGAATTCGGGGCTGGTTGTGCACGATGGCCAGGAAGATGATTCCGAACGTCTCCTGCATCTGGGTGTATTTGTACAGGTTGTTCAGAATCACATCCGCGATCTCCCCCCGCTTCAAATCCAGCACCACCCGGATCCCTTCCCGGTCGGACTCGTCTCGGATGTCAGCGATCCCCTCGATGCGCTTCTCCGTGACCAGACCGGCGATCTGTTCAATGAGCCTCGCCTTGTTGACTTGGTAGGGGATTTCGGTGATGACAATGCGGGTCTTGTCCTTCTTCGCTTCCTCGACCCCTGCCCGAGCACGCATCTGCAGGATTCCCCGGCCGGTCTTATAGGCTTGCCGGATCCCGCCTCGGCCGCAGATGAATCCGGCGGTGGGAAAGTCGGGGCCGGGAATGTGCTCCATGAGCTCGTCGACAGTGATCTCGGGATCCTTGATGGTTGCGATGACCGCATCACAAACTTCGGCCAGGTTGTGCGGCGGGATATTGGTGGCCATCCCCACGGCGATCCCCGAGGACCCGTTCACCAAGAGGTTGGGGAAGCGGGACGGCAGGACCAGCGGCTCGGTGAGGGAACCATCGTAGTTGGGACCTGAGTCCACGGTGTTCTTCTCGATGTCCGCGAGCATCTCGTGGGCCAGTTTGGACATGCGGACTTCGGTATAGCGCATGGCCGCAGGAGGATCACCGTCCACGGATCCGAAATTTCCCTGCCCGTCCACCAGCGGGTAGCGAAGAGAGAAGTCCTGCGCCATCCGAACAATGGTGTCGTAAACAGCCGCTTCACCATGGGGATGGAACTTGCCGATGACATCTCCGACCACGCGGGCCGACTTCTTGTAGGGCTTGTCGTAGGTGTTGTTCAGCTCGTGCATGGCGTACAGGGCACGCCGGTGCACGGGCTTGAATCCGTCCCGGATGTCGGGAAGAGCCCGGCCGATAATGACGGACATGGCGTAGTCAAGATACGACCGCCGCATCTCGTCTTCGATATTGACCGGAATTCTCTCGTCGGGCGGCTGAGGAGTGGTGGTCTCGTCCATGGTGGATTAGATGTCCAGGTTTCTAACTTCCAGCGCATTCTCCTCGATGAATTTACGACGGGGCTCCACTTGGTCCCCCATGAGGACCGTAAAGATGGAGTCCGCTTCCACGGCGTCGGAGATATTCACCTTGAGAAGCTTGCGAGTCTCGGGGTTCATGGTAGTTTCCCAAAGCTGTCCGGGATTCATCTCGCCAAGACCTTTGTACCGCTGAATCTGGAGGCCTTTTTTCCCTTCCTCGAGCAAGTGGTCCAGAAGGGCGCGCTTGCTCTCGATGGCGATCTCCTTGCCATCCAGGGAGACCATGAAGGGAGGCTTCGCAAGCTCCACCATCTCGGCGTTGAGCTGGCGTAGGCTCTTGTACTCGATGGAAGAGACTACCTCCCATGAGAGGGCGATTTCGGGAAAATTCCGCATGAGGGTCTTGTGGGTGAACTGAAAGAGATTGTGCTCCTCGTCCTTTTCGATTTCTCCGACCGCTCGGCCCGTTTGAACCACGCGCTGGCGGATCTTCTCCAGCGGGCCCTGCTCCTGGAATGTGGTCACGTCGTGGACGTCCTCCCCCAGAAGAATCTCCACTACCGGCTCCTCAAGCCCCTTGCGGGAGAGCAACTCCATCAGGTGCTTGTATTCGGCCAGCCTCTCCAGGATGCGGCTCAGGGCCTTGCCTTTGATTTCACCCCCCTTGGCCCCCGGCACACGCACGGTTACTTCCTCCGCCGCTTTGGTCATGAGGAAATGGGACAGATCCCTGTCGTTGGCCACATAGGTTTCGTTCTTCCCCTTCTTCACCTTGTAGAGAGGCGGCTGGGCGATACAGAGATGTCCTCGCTCGATGACTTCCTTCATCTGGCGGTAAAAAAAGGTGAGCAGGAGCGTACGGATGTGGGCGCCGTCCACATCCGCATCGGTCATGATGATGACTTTATGGTAGCGCAGCTTGGTGACATCATAGTCGTCTTCGCCGATGCCCGTGCCCAGCGCCGTAATGATGGTCCGAATTTCCTGACTCGAGAGCATCTTATCGAAGCGAGCCTTTTCCACGTTCAGAATCTTTCCACGCAAGGGAAGGATCGCCTGGTACCGCCGATCTCGTCCCTGCTTGGCCGACCCACCCGCCGAGTCCCCTTCCACCAGGTACAACTCGGCCAGAGCCGGGTCTCGCTCCTGGCAGTCCGCCAGCTTGCCAGGGAGTGACCAGGCGTCCAGTGCGCCCTTGCGGCGAGTTAGATCGCGGGCCTTTCGGGCCGCCTCCCGAGCGCGCGCGGCATCCATGGTCTTCTCAACGATTTTCCGCGTGACGGACGGGTTTTCCTCAAAGTAGGCGGAGAGCCTGTCATTGACCAGTGTCTCCACGATCCCTTTCACGTCGCTGTTTCCCAGCTTGGTCTTCGTCTGCCCCTCGAATTGGGGTTGCGGCAGGCGAACGCTGAGCACCGCCGTGAGCCCTTCCCGGACGTCGTCCCCGCTCAGGGTGGTCCTATCCTTGTTGTTCAGGCGATTCAGGTAATTATTGATGGTGCGGGTCAGCGCAGACTTGAATCCGATGAGGTGGCTTCCACCTTCGTGAGTGTTAATAGAGTTCGCGAACGTAAAGATGTTCTCGTTGTACCCGTCGTTGTACTGCATGGCGATTTCGATGAGGACAGCGTCCTTCTGCCCCTTCAGATAGATGGGCTCGGGGTGAAGAGGGGTCTTGTTCTTGTTGAGATGGGAGACGAAGGAGACGATACCCCCCTGGTAATTGAAAGAGTGCCGCTTCTCGCTTCTCTCATCCTCGATGGAGATCTCCACTCCTTCATTGAGGAAGGCCAACTCGCGCAGTCGTTGGGAGAGGATGTCGAAGGAAACATGGATATCCTCGAAGATCTCCGCGTCCGGTTTGAAGGTAATCTTGGTACCTCGGCGCTTGGTGGTCCCGGTTTGCCGAAAGTCGCCGGGTTTTCCACGCTCGTAGCGCTGCTGGTAGACTTTTGCGTCACGCCAGATTTCCAGCTCCAGAAATTCGGAGAGGGCGTTGACGACTGAAACTCCCACGCCGTGTAGCCCTCCCGAGACTTTATAGGTCTCATTGTCGAACTTGCCGCCTGCGTGGAGCATGGTCATCACCACTTCGGCAGCGGGGCGTTTCTCCTGCGGGTGCTCCTCCACGGGGATCCCGCGGCCGTTGTCGATGACGGTCACCGAGTTGTCCAGGTGAATGTTTACGGAGATCTGGTTGCAGTAGCCAGCCAGGGATTCGTCGATGCTATTATCCACGACTTCGTAGACAAGTTGATGCAGCCCCTCCACGGAGGTGTTGCCGACGTACATTGCGGGCCGCTTTCGAACCGCCTCCAGTCCTTCGAGCACTTTGATGTTGCTGGCGTCGTAGCGGTCGTCCGTCCCAACCCTTCGAATTTGCTGCTCCATGTCGTCTCCTGGCCCGCTTGCCGTACCCGGTTTCCGCGACCGCGATGTCCCGCGATTCGGGATGCTTCCTCCTTAACCTACTAGGGGTCCGGCCTCACGATATCCACGCACACCGGTCACATTCATCGGAACGCGTACTCTGTTCTCGCGGAAATGTTCGAGGCAGCGTGTCCCAGCTTTCCGACTTCGGCCGGCTGGCTCCGGGGTCGAGGTTGGGGAAGAGGTGAGTAGATGAACCGCCCAGGGATCCTGGCCAGGTACGTGCGTTATTAGTTGTCCTAAATCAAGAGGCTAAAGGCCATTTCCCTGCCCGACCCGGGACCGGTTTTATTCGGTCCGCCTTCGCCGGACACCACCTCAGTTAAGCTTGAAAATTCTAGCACACGGGAGGAGGCGCCACAACCCTGGAATGGGCCGGAAACGGTGCTCAGATGCGCATCGGCATGACGATGTAGCGGTACTCGATCTCGCCAGTCAGGAGGGGAGTGAGCATCCCCTGGGTCTGCTCGTCCTTGAGGTGCAGCGTGAATTTCTCTTCGCCGACGGCACCGAGGAAGTCGAGAAGATACCGGGCGTTGAAGCCGATTTCCAGCTCTCCCCCGCGGTATCCCACCTCCACCATTTCCCGCGCTTCACCCATCTCTGGATTGCTCGAGAAGATTTCGAGCTTGCCAGGTTGGAGTGAGAGCTTCACCGCCCGGGAGCGCTCGTTGGAAAGGAGGGAAACACGGCGGACGGCGTCGGTGAACTGCCCCACCCCCAGTTCCAACAGCTTGTCGTTTTCCTTTGGGATGACCTTTTCAAAGGTTGGGAATACTCCCTCCACAGTGGCGGAGGCCAGCATTAGGCCGCCGGATTTGAAGAAGACCCGGTTTTCGTGGACGCCGAACAGAAGCTCTTCAGAATCTCCCCAGTCGATTCGCGAGATCTCCGAAAGGGTCTTTCTGGGCACAATGACCCTCAGCTCTCTTTCCGCCTCTTTGCGAGCAACTTTTCCCGACACGCAGGCCAGGCGGTGCCCGTCCGTGGCCACCAGCGTCAGGTGACTCTTATTCAAAATGGCCAAAACACCCTGAAGGGGGTATCGCGCATCGTCCGCGGTGCTCGCAAAGAGAACCCGTGAAACCATGTTCCGGAAGGTCTTCAACTCCAGGGGGATGGCCTTCCCGAAGTCATAAGCCGGCAGAGGTGGGAATTCGTCCTTGGGGAGTCCCACCATTCGAAAGCGAGAGCGGGCGCAGAGAATCTGCACCCAGTGATTGTCCTCCAGTTTGAAGGAGACCTGATCCTCAGGGAGTAACCGGACGATTTCGAACAGCTTCTTGGAGGAGAGAGTGATCGCTCCATCCTTGGAGACTTTGGCACGGGCCGAAGTCCGGATGCCCAGTTCCAGGTCTGTGGCCACCAGTTCCAAATCATCCTTGACCGCGGCGAGATACGTGTTGGAGAGAATCGGAATGGTGTTCTTCTTCTCCACAACACCCTGGAGGCGCTGCAACTCCTTCAGCAGATCCTCCCTCTGAATCGTGAACTCCATAAAGACTCCTTCAGGTCAATTCTCTTTCATATATCATAAAAGTAGTAGATCCTGTAGGGATGTGGATGCCCAGAGGAAACTCCCAACCCCCGCGCACCGATGGGGTTGACGACCGATCGCGTTGCCGCGTCCTGTGCATCCTTCGTGGACGTTGTGTGGACAATCGCAACGACCGATCTCTCTCTCCCGTACACAGGATTCTCACGGAGAAGTTTCCCACAGGCATGCTCAACTCACTCGAACGATTCGAGGAAGCTGCGGATCAGCCTGTCGAAATCCTTGTCTTGCCGCCGGCGCTCCTCCACCTTTCGGATGGCGTGAATCACCGTGGAGTGGTGCTTCCCCCCGAAGATTTGACCGATCGAGGGAAGGGAATGCTCGGTGAGATTCTTGCACAGGTACATGGCAACCTGCCTCGGGAACGAGACGCTTCGGGAATTGTTCTTGGACTTGAGGTCCACCACCTTGATGTTGAAATAGCCTGCCACTAGTTTCTGGATGGAATCGAGGGTCACCGCCGGCCCCTTGTCCTCCCAAAGGTCCTTCAGAGTCTCCTTGGCCATCTCCAGGTCGACGGGCCGGCCGGTCAGGGACGAGTAGGCGATGAGTCTCACCAAGGACCCCTCCAATTCCCGAATGTTCGACTTGATCTTGCTTGAGATGAAAAACGCCACATCTTGAGGGAGCTCCACGTGCTCCGCCTCCGCTTTCTTGCGCAAGATCGCAATCTTGGTCTCCAGGTCGGGCGGCTGGATGTCCGCCATGAGACCCCATTCGAATCGGGAGCGCAGTCGCTCCTCCAAGGTGGGAATCTGCCGAGGAGGGCAGTCGGAGGTGATGACAATTTGTTTCTGCGATTCATAAAGGGCATTGAATGTGTGGAAGAATTCCTCCTGCGTCCTCTCCTTTCCGGCCAGGAATTGGATATCGTCCGTGAGAAGCAGGTCCACGCTCCGATACTTCTCCTTGAAGTCCAGTGTCTTCTCGAATCGGATGGCGTTGATCAGTTCGTTCATGAAGGTGTCGGTGGAAAGGTAGCGCTGTCGGATCTCAGGACGGTTTCGGGCCAGATGGTTGCCCACAGCATGCATCAAGTGGGTCTTGCCCAGCCCGACACCCCCGTAAATGTAGAGGGGGTTGTAGTGCATGCCCGGCTGCTCCGCCACCGCTTTGGCGGCGGCGTGGGCAAACTGATTGGAGGAGCTAACCACGAAGCTCTCAAAAGTGTAGCGAGGATTCAGGGTCCCCGCGCCGGGCGAGAGCGCCGCCGCGGGCCGCCGACGTAGAAACCGCTCGGTCGGCGCGTCCAGGACGACGTCTTCCTCCTCAGGCCTGGCCTTGAAACGGATGGCCAGATCTCCCGGATGGATCTCGCTGAGGGAATCCCTGAGCATGGGAAGATAATGGCTACTGATCCACTCCGCGAAGAAGGAACTGGGGACTTCCACCTCGAGGATGTCTTCCGTCATGGAGACCTGATGGGTCGGCTTGAGCCAGGTGTCGAAAACCTGATCATTCAGCTTCGGCTCGATTTTTCTAAGGACCTGCTCCCATAGATTCATGATGCCTTCCGATACGAGTTGGGATTGGGATGATGAACAGCGGTTAAGGCCTTCATTTTCACAGCCTAGGGGGGCAGCGGGGGAAGAATTCCCACAGGATTTCCACAGATGTGGAAAAGATTAGCACCTATAAGTTGTTTGATCGGAATAGGTTGCGGCACGCACGGCGAAGGAGCCTCCTCACTTATGTCAACCGTGGAGCCAGCACCGCAAAATCTGGTGGTACGCCCCCACCTGGAGGAATATCTTGTTGAGATTCCGCCACCGAGGGCGGTCGGATTCTCTTCAGGCAACACAAATCCCCCACCGAGCTCGGGAGCTTTCCGGAGACTCGAGAGGTTTCCGCCGTGGACGGAACCTTCGCTAGTTGGAAATTACAGATTGAGGCGGCGGACTATAGCACATGAGTTTTATGACTTCCAAAGGAAAAATTTGCATGGTGAAAAAACTCCATCAACCCGAAAGTCTTGACAGCACCTGAGCCGCTCGGATAGCATTCGCGGTTCACCCGATCAGGGACCTGATACGTACCAACCGGCGGAGATATTATGAAGCGCACGTTTCAACCCAACAACCGTCGTCGCAAGCGGACCCACGGATTTCTGAAGCGTATGAGCACCCAGGACGGGAGGGAAATCCTGAAGCGGCGTCGGCGAAAGGGACGGAGGAGGCTCGCTGTGTGACGCCCCGGCAGGCCTTCACCGCGGGCCATCGCATCCGGAAACGAAACGAGTATCAACGCGTTTACGAGCAAGGCCGGAAGGTATCCTCGAAAAGCTTCACACTCTTCACACTTCAGAACGGATTGGGCCGACCCAGACTGGGCATTACCGTCACGCGGCGCTGCGGCGGGGCGGTCCAACGAAACAGGGTCAAGCGGCTCCTGAGGGAATGGTTCCGGAAGAGACAAAGGGAGCTCCCGTCCCAGGATGTAGTGGTCAATGCGCGGGAAGGGATGCACCGGATGACGTTGGAAGAGATCTCCCGGGAAATGAACGGTAGGTTTCGTCGCCAGGGGACGCGTGGAGACAATTCATGATGTCGCCACGACCGATCGCCTTGGCCGCGCTTCGAGTCCACCAGAAAATTCTATCTCCCCTGCTGCCACCTGCTTGTCGATTCATCCCGACGTGCTCGGAGTATGCCCATCAGGCCATCCAGCGCTATGGCCTCCGCCGCGGTACATGGATGGCCATCAAACGCCTGGCGCGCTGCCAGCCCCTGGTTAAAGGGGGCCTGGATCCTCTGAGGTAGATTCGTTTCCCGACATGGACAACAAGCGATATCTGCTGGCGCTCGCCCTCTCCATGGGCGTGATCGTTGTCTGGAGTTACTTCGTTCTTCCTCCTCCCAAACCCCCGGCTCCTGCCGAACGATCACCTGATCGGGGCGCGGCAAGCGCGGTCCCACCAGCGCAGCCTCGCGGCGACACAACTCCCCCCACCTTCGCACCGGAACCGACAGATTCCGGAGCGTCGCGGACTGCTCCTGGGAAGGTCGCGAGTGGCCACGACACCAGAGAGGAGGCGGCAGCGGAAGAGGAGAAAACGGTGGAGACGGGTCTCTTTCGAATCCACCTTGGAAATCGCGGCGCCCGGATTCTCGGCTGGGAGCTAAAGCGCTACCTGGACGACACGGGGAAGCCCCTTGAGCTGGTGAGTCTCGCCGCCCCCAAGCTCAAATGTTTCCCTTTGGATCTGGAATTCACCGACCCGAAGCTGACCGAGCAGGTCCGCAGCGGTCAGCTTCCGCTACTCCGATGGAGCGGGTCTGGCAGTACGCAAAGCCATGACACTCTCCGCTTCGTCGTACCTGACCGGCCTGGAGGTGGAAGCCAGTCGTAACGGCTCGATCCTTGAGCCGCTTGTGATTTGGGGTGCCGGCTTCGGCCCGGAGATAGGATTGCCTCCATCCAACGGGGATCGGAATGATATTACGCGGGCGGCCTTCTCCTTGGGTGGAAGCGTGGTTCACAAGGGGCGAGAAGCTTTCAAGGATGTGCGCTCATTCAGCCAACCAGGACCCGCTCTCTGGGCCGGGCTCGAAGACCATTACTTCGCGGCGCTGATCCTCCCTGCCGGTGGGGCGGGAAGGGTAATGCTTCGAATGGATCCACTCATCGAGGAGGGTCGGGAAAAGCAATTCCTCACGGTGGGGCTCCAGGCTCCGACGGAAAAGGGATACAAGTTCTACGTCGGGCCGAAAGATCGGGAACTGATGGCAAGTCTCAATCTTGGGTTCGAAGGGATTGTCAACTATGGCTTCCTGCCGGGAATCGCCCAAGCCCTGTTCTTTCTTTTGCGGCATATCAATCAGATAGTCGGGAACTGGGGCTGGGCCATCATCATTCTCACCTTCGTTATCCGACTTGCCTTTTTCCCGCTGACTCACAAGAGCTCGGTCGCCATGCGTCGCACCCAGGAAAAGATGAAGAAGATACAACCGCGCATCGAGTCCATCAAGAAAAAGTATCACTCCATGAAGAAGGACATGGCCAATCGCCAGAAGATGAACGAAGAAATCATGGCCCTCTATGGCAAGGAAGGAATGAATCCCCTGGCGGGGATGACCGGGTGCCTTCCCCTCCTGCTACAGCTTCCCATACTTTGGGGTTTCTACAATCTCTTGGTGAACGCCATCGAACTCCGCCACGCTCCATTCGGCCTCTGGATTAGCGACCTCTCCAAGAAGGACCCTTACTACATCACGCCCATCGTCATGGGGATCACCATGCTCGTCCAGCAGGCGATGACGGGGACCTCTATGCCCGATCCAACCCAGCGGCGAATCATGATGCTCATGCCCTTGATGTTCACCTGGTTCTTCAAGGATCTCCCCAGCGGGCTAGTGTTATACTGGCTCGTCAACAACGTTTTGGGCATCGGTCAACAATACCTGATCAATCTCCAGGTAGCGCGAGAAAGCGCCCCGGGGAAAGGGTGAGTGCGGCTGCGAAACATGGAAGATCGCCCTCTTGAGCCGGGAAACTCGCCACAGGTCACCTCGCGAAGCGAGGAAGCGCGTAACCTCGAGGAATTCCTCTCGGACCTCATAGGATCCTCCCCGTTTGACGTTCACTGCCGCGTGAGCGATGAGGAGGACCGCATTCGCGTCGAAGTCGACGGAACAGATCGAGACTTCTTCTTGGAGCGCCGAGGCGAGGGATTGCTCGCGCTTCAAGTGCTGCTCGGTAGGATCGCATCCCAGAGGAGCTACTCCAAGCCGGTCTTCGTGGACTCCGCCGGCTTCCGCCACGGTCTGGAGGAGGAGATATCGGAGATCGCCGTCCTGGCGGCCGAGAAGGTCAAGAAGCTGGGAGAGCCCCACAAGCTCCGTCCCATGGACCCCTACGAACGGCGTCTCGTCCACCTGGCTCTCAAGGATGATTCAGGGGTGGAAACTGAGAGTGAAGGCGATGGCTTCCAAAAGCGCGTAGTGATTCGTCCCCGCCCCACGACCTCCTGATCTCTGTCCCCGCCCGGCGTCCCCAACGATGTTTTGGTCGAGGGAGCCAACGATCTCCTGATGTCCAACTTTCAAGAAAACAGCCGAAAGGAATGTATTTTCAAATGCGAAATATCTGAACTCGCCAAAACTGCGTCTATTTGCCTCAATAATAAGCAATTAGATGAGCTGGAGATTCACAACAACCTTCTTGAATCATGGGGGCGAAAGATCAACCTGACGGCCATCCAACGATCTGGAGAGTTGTTGCGGAGACACTTTCTCGAGAGTCTTATAGCAGGGCATCTGTTGCTTACTTATGGAGCCAGCGGTGCGCTCATGGATCTGGGATCAGGAAATGGATTTCCCGGTGTGCCCATGGGGGTCCTTTGTAGAAATGCAAGACCCTTGGTGTTGGTGGAGTCCTCTCAGAAGCGGGCCGCATTTCTTAGGGCGCTTCTCCGGGAGTTGAGATGGGATCAAGCGCGAGTGGATGTGAGGCGGGTTACCGGGGATTCGAACCTGCTCGATCTCCGCTGCCGCTTATTCACTAGTCGAGGGGTGAATGTAGGGAAACTGGTCCAGGCTGGACTTCCGTTCTTGGAAGCGGGAGGTTTCTGCGTACTCTTCGGATCCGTGCGAAACCTCGAGCTGGAAGCTGGTCCGCTTCCGGAGTGTCTTCTGCTCAAGGAGGTAGTTCCACTTCCAGGAAGGCAGACGGGGATTCTGCTCCTTCAAAGGTACTGAACCAAATCGGCGCCTGTCGGAATGTTTCACGTGAAACATTTGGAGGGAAAACTTCCCCCCCTCCAGGGTGGAAGGGCAAAGCAGTTATGTTAGGCTACGCGCGTCTGCTCCAAGGGGGAGGTTAGATAGCCTTATGGCTCGGATCATTGCAATTGCCAACCAAAAAGGGGGGGTCGGAAAGACAACCACCGCGATCAATCTGGCGGCAGGGCTCGCAATCGCTGAGCGGAAAGTTCTTTTGGTGGATGTCGATCCCCAGGGGAGCTCGACGCGTGGCTTGGGGCTGCAGGTTGAGGGAAACGGTGCGAGTGTCTATGGCGCGCTCATCGGCAGTCATATCCTAAAAGATGCCCTGAGGCCGACCGAGTTAGCCTTTCTGCAGGTCGCGCCTGCCAACCGTGATTTGGGAGGTGCGGAAATCGAGCTGGTCGAACTAGAAAGAAGGGAGTTCCGTCTCTGTGAAGCCATCAAGACCGTGGCGGGAGATTTTGATTATGTCCTACTGGATTCGCCCCCTTCGCTGGGAATTTTGACACTCAACACGCTCGTGGCCGCTCATTCTGTACTGATTCCCGTCCAATGTGAGTACATGGCGCTGGAAGGAATTTCCGAGCTAATGCGGACCTTGCAGAGAATCCGCGCCTCACTCAATTCGGCACTCGAGATTGAGGGAATACTTCTGACCATGTATGACGACAGGACCAACCTTTCGCGTCAAGTGGTCGAAGAAATCAAGGCCCATTTCAAGGAGAAGGTCTTCGAAACAGTCGTCCCAAGAAACGTCCGCCTGGGAGAAGCGCCCAGCTTCGGGAAACCGATCATGCTTTACGACATCCGGAGTAAAGGGGCTGAAAGTTACCTCAACCTCGCGAGGGAAATCATCCAACATGAGCCCAAAGAGGAAAGTGCTGGGTAGAGGCCTGAGCTCTCTCATTCCAGAACCTCGACCGGAGTCCAAGGAGGGACTCATGATGGTCGAGGTAGATCGGATTGTCCCAAACCGCTTTCAACCAAGAAGCCAGTTCACAGACCTTGAGGGGCTGGCTGCATCCATCAAGGAAAATGGCGTCATCCAGCCAGTCATCATTACTGAGGACCAGGGATCGTACCAGTTGGTCGCCGGCGAACGTCGCTGGCGAGCAGCGCAGTTGGCAGGTATTGTGAGAATTCCCGCGATCCTAAGGTCCGTTTCGGATGATCGAAAGCTCGAAATGGCCCTGGTTGAGAACATTCAGCGACAAGAACTTAATCCTCTCGAGGAAGCCAGAGCCTACGAGATGCTTCTTTCAGATCTCCAGCTGACACAGGAGGAGGTTGCTAGGCGAGTCGGCAAAGACAGGTCGACGATAACGAATCAGCTTAGGTTATTAAAACTACCTGATAAAATACTCGAAATGCTCGCCAGCAGTCGTCTTGGTGGGGGTCATGCACGCGCTATCCTTGCCCTTCCCGACGCAAACCAGCAGATTCAAGCCGCGGAGACCGTGTCTCAAGGACTTCTCACAGTGCGCGAAACGGAGCAGCTGGTGCGCCGGATGATGTCACGTCCCCGCTTCTCCGCCAAGAAATCCGCGGCAAAGGATCCCAATGTCGAGGCAGCAGAAGAGCGCCTGACGAAGACGCTGGGTACGAAAGTAAGAATTGTGGCTGGAAAGAAGAAGGGGAGCGGCAAGATTGAGATCGACTACTACTCGGAGGACGAGCTGGATCGACTTTTCAGCCTCATGGTGACGCGCAGCCATTGAGGATTCGGGTTTTCCGCTCCGGTCGGACAAGAGAAGGGGATGCCATGAGAGATTCGAAAGCAGGGCCCAGCGAGCTCAGCGGCTTTCTTGGAGAGGGGACAGTTATCAGCGGAGATGTCCGCTTCCCCGACATACTCCGAGTGGACGGCAAGATGACGGGTAAAGTCACTTCGGAGAAGGAACTGGTTGTAGGTGAGACAGGGGACGTGGAAGCGGAAATCGACGTGGGGATTCTTTCCGTGAACGGACGAGTCTCGGGGACCATTCGCGTAAGGGAGAGGATGACGATTCATCCACATGGCCAGGTTAGAGGAGAATTGATGATGGAGAAGCCGGGCCTGATCATCGAGGAGGGTGGCATCTTCGAGGGCACGATTGAAATGAGCAGTGAGCACAAGCGGGAGCTCAAGGAAGTCAAGGGAGGGGCGATGGCAGATTCCTGAGTTCCTCGTGCAGCCTTCCCGTTGACAATTCCTTCAGAACGTGTTATTTAACGCGCTCTTTTCCGCTACTGAAGGTGGTAGGGCGATTCGGGGTTCCTGTCCCGGGAGCTTCCTTCCCATCGAGTGGGTCCGCCGAAGGGGACCGCCCCTGTCGGCGCCCTTGCTGCGCTGAGGATTGCGATTCGATGAAGCAGACCAGCTTGGCTGCCCGCTACGCACGGGCCCTGGCGGAGGTCGTCCGAGAGAACAATCTTCTGGAAGCCACGGCGCAGGAGCTGGAGGCATTATCGCGCCTTTACCTCGGATCGAAGGACTTCCGCGACTTTCTCCTCAACCCGGCTTACCCCACGCCTATTCGCAAAAAGGGACTGGCCGAGGTTGCGAAGCTGACTCGCGCTTCGCAACCCGCGATGCGCCTCCTGGAAATCCTCCTGGTCAATGGGCGCATGGAGCTCTTACCCGAGGTCAGTGAGAGTTTTCGCAAGATCGAGGAAGACACCCGGGGCCGGGTCAGTGTGGAGCTGACTACAGCCCGTCCGCTGGATTCTGGCCAGCACAAGCAAGTCGAGGCCTCGTTGGAAAGGTTCACCGGGAGGAAGGTGCGCCTGATGCCGAGAGTGGACCCCGCAGTTCTGGGCGGGGCTCGGACACGAATTGGCACCGTGGTCTATGACGGCACGGTGGCTACCCTCCTGGAAAAGCTGAAGCAGCAACTCCTCGGAGAGCGGTAATGGAAATAAAGGCAGATGAGATAAGCAGGATCATCCGGCAGGAGATCGAGGGTTTCGCCTCCAGAATGGACCTGAGCGAGGTGGGCACGGTTCTCTCGGTGGGTGACGGCATCGCCCGCCTCTACGGGCTGGAGCGGGCCATGGCGGGTGAGCTCCTGGAGCTGCCCCATCGAGTGTACGGTATCGCCTTGAACCTGGAAGAGGACAGCGTGGGTGCAGTGCTCCTGGGTGAAAGCAGACTGATCAAGGAAGGGGACCAAGCCAGGCGCACCGGGAAGCTCATGCAGGTACCTGTGGGAGAGGCCATGGTCGGTCGCGTGGTCAATGCCTTGGGCCAGCCCCTGGACGGCAAAGGTTCTGTCGCGACCGAAGAGAGCCTCCCCATTGAGCGCCTCGCACCCGGCGTGGTGGATCGCCGCCCCGTGAAGGAGCCGCTGCAGACGGGCATCAAGGCCATCGACGCCATGATCCCCATCGGCAGGGGCCAGCGCGAGTTAATCATCGGCGACCGTCAGACCGGCAAGACCGCCGTGGCGCTGGACACCATCATCAACCAGAAAGGGACCGGGGTTCTCTGCATCTATGTGGCCATCGGGCAGAAGAAGTCGACGGTGGCTCAGGTGGTGCGGACGCTGGAGGAATATGGCGCCATGGGCCACACGGTCGTGGTGTCCGCTTCGGCGTCGGAGCCGGCCACCATGCAGTATGTCGCTCCCTATTCAGGCTGTGCCATCGGCGAATATTTCCGCGATCGAGGCAAGCATGCGCTGGTGATCTACGACGATCTGTCCAAGCACGCCGCCGCCTACCGGGAGATTTCCCTGCTATTACGCCGTCCCCCGGGGCGCGAGGCGTTCCCGGGAGATGTTTTTTACCTGCACTCGAGGCTTCTAGAGCGTGCCGCGAAGCTCAACGACAAGTTGGGAGGCGGCTCCCTCACCGCGCTGCCCATCATTGAGACCCAGGCGGGAGACATTTCGGCCTACATCCCCACCAACGTCATCTCCATCACGGATGGACAAATCTTCCTGGAAGCGGACCTTTTCTATTCGGGCGTGAGGCCCGCCATCAACGTGGGACTCTCTGTCTCCCGCGTGGGCGGCAACGCCCAAATCAAGGCGATGAAGCAGATCGCCGGGACCCTCCGGCTGGACCTTGCCCAGTACCGCGAGCTGGCCGCCTTCGCCCAGTTTGGAAGTGATCTGGACAAAGCCACCCAGGATCAGCTAGCTCGCGGAGGGAGGCTGGTGGAGATTCTCAAGCAGGGACAGTACCAGCCCATTCCCGTGGAGAAGCAGATCGTGATCATCTTCGCTGCGGTGAACGGCTACCTGGATGGCTTCGAGATTTCCCAGGGTCGTGAGTTTGAGAAGAGTCTTTACCAGTACATGGACACCGCCGGTGCTGCTGCTCTGCGAATGCTGGTGGAGCGGAAGGCCCTGGATGACGAGATCAAGAGGGAACTGAGCTCGCTCCTGGAACAGTGTCGTGACGCCTTCGCTGCCCGTAATGCTCCGGCGGGAGTCGGCTAGCCCGAGCCGAGAATGCCCAATCTTCGCGACATCCGGACCAGGATCCGGAGCATCAAGAACACCCAGCAGCTCACCTACACCATGAAGCTGGTGTCGGCCACCAAGCTCCGCCGGGCGCAGGAGCAGGTTCTGGCGGCGCGCCCTTACGCGCGTCGGATGCTGCAGGTGCTCAACAGCCTCGCCACCCGGGCGCATCCCGAAAGTCATCCACTGCTCCAGCGTCGGCCGGAAGAGAAGTTAGAGCTGGTGGTCGTTACCGCGGACCGTGGACTGTGCGGAGGCTTCAACGCCAACATCCTCAAGACCACCGTGGGCGAAATGCGGCTGCGCCAGGGCGCAGACCTGTCAGTGACCGCCGTAGGCAAAAAGGGTAGAGACTACTTCCGTCGACGAAGGTTCGTCCTCCGCAAAGAGCTGGTGGACATTTTTCGAAAAGTCTCCTATATCCACGCCGCGGAGCTGGCCCAAGACTTGATGCAGCGCTACGTTTCCGGGGAGCGGGATGCCGTCTACTTCGTCTACAATGAATTCAAATCCGCTATCCAGCAGCGGGTGGTGGTGGAGAAGCTCCTCCCCATCGAGAGGCTTCCTGACGAGGGGCGCCTACTGCCGGTGGACTATCTCTACGAGCCGGCCCAAGCGGAGATCTTCGAGCAGCTCCTTCCCAAGCATGTGGAAGTGCAGGTCTTCCGGGCACTCCTGGAGTCGGCGGCGGCCGAACACGGCGCGCGAATGGCCGCCATGGACTCGGCTACCCGCAACGCTGCCGACCTGATTGATAACCTCACTCTGAACATGAATAAGGTCCGTCAGGCTGGGATCACCAAGGAGATTCTGGAGGTTGTCGCCGGCGCCGCCGCGCTGGAGTGACGTCGCGAGAACCAAGGAGCGTGGGAGCATGAACAAGGGAAAGGTCGTCCGCATCATCGGGCCGGTCATTGACGTCGAATTCGACGAGGGTCATTTGCCGGCCATCTTGAACGCCGTGCGTATCCAAGGAAAGTCCGGCCCCGAGGCGCCGGAGATCGACATCATCGCCGAGGCGGCGCAGCACCTTGGCGAGAACCGCGTCCGCTGCGTCGCCATGGAGCCCACCGAGGGAATGGTTCGGGGCATGGAGGCGCTGGATCTGGCCGGGCCCATCGCGGTTCCCGTTGGGCGCGAGACGCTGGGTCGGGTCATGAACGTGATTGGCAAGCCGGTCGATGAGAAAGGACCCATCAACGCGAAAGAATCGTGGCCTATCCACCGCGAGCCCCCTTCCTTCGAGGAGCAGTCCACCAGTATCACGATGTTCGAGACGGGCATCAAGGTCATCGACCTCCTAGAGCCGTACATGAAGGGGGGGAAGACCGGACTGTTTGGTGGCGCAGGCGTGGGCAAGACGGTACTCATTATGGAGCTCATCAACAATGTGGCGATGAAGCACGGTGGGTTTTCCGTCTTCGCCGGAGTGGGGGAGCGCACCCGCGAGGGGAACGACTTGTGGCTGGAGTTCCAGGAATCGGGCGTTATCGTGCCCGGGCACCCGGAGAAATCCAAAGCTGCTCTGATCTACGGCCAGATGACCGAGCCGCCGGGGGCACGGCTGCGGGTAGGTCTTACGGGTCTCACCGTGGCGGAGTACTTTCGCGACAAGGAAGGGCAGGACGTGCTCCTGTTCATCGACAACATCTTTCGATTCACCCAAGCAGGGTCCGAAGTTTCCGCCCTCCTGGGCCGCATGCCCTCGGCGGTCGGCTACCAGCCCACGCTGGCCACGGAGATGGGCGAACTGCAGGAGCGCATCACTTCCACGACCCGAGGATCCATCACCTCGGTCCAGGCTATCTACGTCCCGGCCGACGACTACACCGATCCGGCGCCTGCCACCACCTTCGCGCACCTGGATGCCTCCACCAACCTTTCCAGGAAGATCTCCGAGCTGGGCATTTATCCGGCAGTGGATCCACTGGCCTCCACCTCCCGCATCCTGGACGCGCGGATCCTGGGGGACGAACACTACGGCACCGCCCGAGCGGTTCAGTCGGTGCTGCAGCGCTACAAGGAGCTGCAGGACATCATCGCCATCCTGGGTATCGACGAGCTCTCCGAGGACGATAAGATCACCGTGGCCCGCGCCAGGAGAATCCAGAAGTTCCTGTCTCAGCCCTTCTTTGTGGCCGAGCAGTTCACGGGCATTCCGGGCAAATACGTTCCCATCGCCGAGACCATCCGCGGCTTCCAGGAAATCGTGGCTGGAAAACACGACGAGATTCCGGAGCAGGCCTTCTACCTGGTTGGGACCATCGACGAGGTCCTGGAGCGGGCCGAGAAGATGAAATCGGCCGCCTAGGAGGGTGCGGGTGGTCCCCGAAAAGATCCAGCTGGAAATCGTCACCCCGGAGCGTGTCGTTCTGAGCGAGGCAGTGGACGAGCTAATCCTCCCCGGCACGCAAGGTTACCTGGGAGTGCGCCCCGGCCACGCACCACTCCTCACGACGTTGCAGGTAGGAAGCATCCTTATCGCCAAGGGAAACGAGAAGCGGTTCCTGGCGGTGTCGTGGGGCTTCGCGGAGGTTCTCCCCGACCGGGTCGCAATTCTCGCCGAGACGGCGGAGCGGGCGGAGGAGATCGACCTTGTTCGCGCGCAGCGCGCCCGAGAGCGTGCCGAGGAGCGGCTCAAGAAGCCCGACCCCAACACCGATTTCAGGCGTGCGCAGGTGGCGCTGGAGAAGGCGCTCATCCGAATCCAGGTGGCGTCCAGGGCGGGCGCCGCCTCCCGGGGAGAGATCTGACACACCGCTGCTCCTGGATCCTCAATGCTTTGCTCGCCGGCGGAGCCGTCGTGCTTCCGTCCTGCGCCGCCAAGCGGGAAGTGAGGGTAGGAGCCGTGCTGTCTCTGAGCGGGGAGGGGGCTTATTACGGACAGGCCATTCGGCAAGGGATGGATCTGGCCGTGGAACAAGTGAATACCTCGGGAGGAATCGGGGGGAATTCCCTCCGAATCGTTTACCTTGACAGTTCCAGTTCGCCCGAACAAGCGGCCCGTGCCGCTATCCAGCTCTATGACCGGCATGACCTCCCGCTGATCCTGGGGGCCGTGCTCAGTTCAGAGACGCTCCGCATCGCCCCGTTAGCGGAGCAGCGCCACAAGATTCTCTTGAGTCCAGCCAGTTCCTCCCCCGAAATCACCCGCGCCGGCAAGTACGTCTTCCGCATTTATCCCTCCGACACGCTGGAGGGTGCGTACATGGCCCAGCTTGCCGCGGATGAACTGCGCCTGCGGCGGGTCTTGGTTCTCGCCATCGACAATGCCTTTGGCCGCGGCCTGGCCGGCGTTTTCAGAAAGAGCTTCCCGGGTGCCGCTCCGCCTCTCGTACAGGCCTATGCGACCCATGGCGCCGATTACGCCGCCGTGGCGGAGAAGGCCAGGGACTCGGGGGTCGAAGGAATCTATCTGGTCGGCTACTACAGCGATATGGCGGAGATCCTGAAAGAAATCCGTCGGGTCTCCCCCGAGTTGAAGATCCTCAGCACCTCCAGCTTCGGGAACCCCAAGACCCTGGAGAGCGCAGGGAAGGCTGCCGAGGGAGTCATCTTCCCGGCCATCGTCTTCGATCCTGAAAGCGACGATCCGACCATCGCCCGCTTCGTGCGGAACTTCCGGATGCGTTACGGCTCCAACCCGGACCTGTGGGCGGCCCATGGCTACGACGCGGTGCTCATCGCCGCGGAGGCCATGAACCGCGCCGACGGCTCCGTGCCCGATCGGATTGCCGAGGCGCTG
This sequence comes from Acidobacteriota bacterium, assembly GCA_003222305.1. Lineage (GTDB taxonomy): Bacteria > Acidobacteriota > Polarisedimenticolia > Gp22-AA2 > AA152 > AA152. Next base: position 58,973 of record QHVQ01000027.1, read on the forward strand.
TTGGGAATCCGAGAATTCCATGGAGCTTCCGGGAGTCTCAGCTTTGATGCGGAGGGGGATGTGGTGCAGTATCCCCGGGCCTACATCGTCCACGAGGGACGCTTCATCCTTTACCGCGACTACCTGGAACAGATGGGGAGTCGGACGGGAGCGGGTTCCGGCAAGAAACCATGAGCGATCAGCGGCCCGATCTCCCCCCTGCATCAGCCAGACAACCTGAGCTGTCCATCGTTATCCCGGCCTACAACGAGGAGGGTCGCATCGTTCCAACGCTCAACGCCATCGCCCGCTTCCTGCAAGAGTCCGGGGTGGCCGCCGAGGTACTGGTAGTCGATGACGGAAGCTCCGATGGCACCGCCAGGTGCGTGGAGCGGTTCGGTGGCAGCCTCCCGGGCCTGCGGCTGCTGGTTAACCCGGGAAACCGGGGGAAGGGATACAGCATCCGTCACGGCTTCCGGGAGAGCCGCGGCCGGCGCGTGCTTCTCACGGATGCCGATCTTTCCACTCCGATCGAGGAGGTTGGCAAGCTGCTCCCGGCCCTGGAGCGGGACGGGTTCGGGGGCGCCATCGGCTCCCGGGCGGTGGACCGTTCCACGGTCGAGCTCCCCCAGGGATGGCTGCGCCAGACCATGGGAAAGAGCTTTAACCTTCTGGTCCGGCTCCTCACGGGACTTTCATTTCGGGACACGCAATGCGGCTTCAAGCTTCTGGATAGGAAAGCCTTCGCGCCCGTCTTCCACATGGCCCGAGTGGACCGGTTCTCCTATGATGTGGAAATCCTCATGCTGGCCAGCCGTCAGGGGATACGGGTGTCGGAAATCCCCGTCCTTTGGAGGAATTCGCCGCAATCCAAGGTAAGTCTCCTCCGGGACAGCACGCAGATGCTCTGGGACATTATCCGGATAACGCTGCGGGCGAGGACCGGCGGGTACCGAGACAAATCGTGAGGAAGCCTTCGGGAAAAATCATCACCCGAGCCGCCCTGGCGGCTGTGTCGAAGCGGATGGCCTCCAGGGGGAAACGCCTGGTCCTCACCAATGGCTGCTTCGATCTGATGCACCCAGGACACGTTCGGCTGCTGGCTCGGGCTCGGCGGTTGGGAGATGCCCTGGCGGTGGCGGTGAACAGCGATGCCTCGGTGAGAAAACTGAAGGGCCGAGGACGTCCCATCCTGAGGGCCAAGGAGCGGACGGAGATCCTGGCG
>QHVQ01000035.1:0-8067 GCA_003222305.1 Acidobacteriota bacterium
CGCGCGGTCCTGGAAAATCCTCCTCCTCTTTGGGGGATTTGCCTTGGTGCAGTGGCTTCTCATGCCCCCGGGAATTGACTACTGGCACCAGTGGGCCAGCTTGAGGAGGCTGGCAGGAGGCACCTTGCGACATTATTTCCTGGCCTCGGTCGCGGTGTGGGGAGAAGGAGCGAGCCCTGTGGCGGGCAGCCTGATCTTCGCGATCCTTGGCGGTCTCGCGATCCTGGGGCTTCGCGAGACATGGAGAGAGGGGGTGACGATCCGGGAGACTTTTCTGCTGTGCTATTCGCTCACGATAGTCCTTTGGCCCTACGGCCAAGCGATCCGCTTCCTGATACCGCTGCTCCCTCTCCTCGTGGGCTACGCCCTTGTAGGGCTTCAGTTCCTCGGCCGCCGTCGGAGTCTCGTGAGCCCTGGTCGGGCTTTGGGGATTCTGACGCTGCTGCTTCTTTCCTCCTATGCCTGGCGCTATCGCAGCGAGGACTTCGGGCCTATCCGGGAGGGCATCCGAAAGCGGGAGACTCAAGAGCTTCTCGACTTCGTTCGCCGGACGGGTTCTCAGCGGGATGTCTACGTGTTCCGAAAGGCACGGGTCCTGTCTCTCTTCACCGGGAGGCGGGCAGCCTACTACAGCCTTTCGGGGGACGATGAGCACTTCCTGAATTACCTGGGGAACATTCGGGCGGATTACGTCATCGTTGGCGATGTCTTTCCCAGGGACCGCAGGATGTTGCAGCCCTTCATCGATCGGCACCGAGATCGCTTCGCGGAGGTTTACTCCAACGGGGACTTCCGCGTTTATCGATTTCTCGGCGGTGCGCAGCGGGAGAGTCGTCTTGACGACACAGGGGGCAGCGGATAGTCTGCGCTGGTCCGTCCGCCGTCTCCCGGTGCGCGCGGCGGAAGGGAATCAGGAATGCAGCTTCTCAAGATTCACCTCATCGGTATCTGTGGTACCGGCATGGGTTCCCTGGCGGGACTCCTGGCCGCAGCGGGACACGAGGTCCGCGGGTCGGACGAGAATGTCTATCCCCCCGTCTCCACCATGCTGGAGCGCCAGGGGATCCGTCTCTTGTCGGGCTATCTTCCCTCCAACCTGGATTGGGGCCCGGACCTGGTGGTAATCGGGAACATCGTCACCCGCGCGAATCAGGAAGCGGAAGAGGTCCTGCGCCGCGGGCTGCAATACTGGAGCTTTCCCCAAGCAGTCGATGAGTTCTTTCTCAAGAATCGACACCCGGTAGTGGTCGCAGGAACTCACGGCAAGACCACTACCTCCGCTCTGATGGCCTGGGTGATGAGGGAGGCGGGAAGGGACCCCTCCTGGCTGGTCGGTGGAGTTCTCCGGGGCCAGGAGCGGAGCTTTCAATTGGGGAGGGGAGAGCAGTTCATCATTGAGGGGGACGAATACGAGTCGGCCTATTTCGACAAGGGCTCCAAGTTCCTGCACTACCGCCCGCGCACGGCGATACTGACCAGTGTGGAATTCGACCATGCAGAGATGTTCAAAGATCTGGACGCCGTGAAAAGGGTCTTCGCCGCGTTCCTCGCGTTAGTCCCCGAAGACGGCGTGCTGGTGGTATGCGCCGACGATCCCGTGGCTCGAGAGCTCGCAGAGGAATGCCGGGGACGACGCGTGGAATATGCGGTGCGGGAGAAGGCGGCCTGGGTTGGGCGCACGCGCAAGGCCACCCAAGAGGGAATCCTGTTCGACGTGTTCCGGGGCAACGAACGGTTCGCTTCCTATTCGTGCCCACTCACGGGGAACCACAACCTCGAGAACATTCTCGCCGTGACGTCGGCCAGCTTCCACCTGGGGCTCGGTCCGGATGAGATTGGAAGGGGGCTGGCCTCCTTCCCGGGCGTCAAGCGGCGGCAGGAGATCCGCGGTATCCGGCGGGGAGTGACGGTGGTGGATGATTTCGCGCACCACCCCACCGCGGTGCGTGGAACCATCGCTGCCCTAGCGGAGCAATTCGCCGGGAACCGGCTTTGGGCCGTATTCGAGCCCCGGACCAACACCTCCCGGCGGGCGGTATTTCAGAACGAGTACGCCGTGGCGTTCGACCAGGCGGACGAGATAATCATCGCCGCCGTAGATCACCCCGAGCGTGCCCCTGAGGGGGATCGCTTCTCAGCGGAACGCCTGGTGGAGGATCTGGCGAACCGGGGGCTTTCGGCCCGCTACATCCCCGACGTCCCGTCGATCGTCGATACCCTTGCGCGGGAGTCCCGCGAAGGCGACGTGGTCTTGATCATGTCCAACGGCTCCTTCGGGGGAATCCACCAGTGCCTCTTGGAGGCCCTTGGCAGGGGAGCCGACCGCTAGCGGCGCTCCAGTCGCAGCGCGACACAAACCTGATGTCCCTGCTTTTCAACCGCTCGCAAGGTGGCTTCGGCCCGCTTCCCCTTCCACTTCCACAGCGATTCCGCTTCCCCGCCCGTCCCCTTTCTCGACACTGTCTGAAACTCCCCCCCGAACACCGGGATTAGAAAATCCAGTGCCTGCTCCGGCGTCGGGGGTATGCCGCCGGTCGCAAAGGAAAGGTCGAAACTGTTCAGGCTTTGAGAGGGAACGAAAGAAACGAGGACTTCGCTGATCCAGCCCAGGTAGGGAGAGGAAAAGCCGTAGCGACAGTGGGCCAGTCCGTCAGCGTCCACTGCCTTGGCATCGGGACAGCCCGGCTGGTCCGGACGCGCCGACCACGGGAGGTGCGCGAAGAAGTCTCGCGGCTGGCGATTCAGGTCGAAAATCCCGTATCCTTCGCACCGGAATTCACTTGAAAACCCGTTGATTTGCCGCGTCGCCCCGCCCGCATATCGCAGAGACTGCTGGCTGTAAAAGGCGATCCCCGTCTTGTCCATTGCTTCGAGCCGCAGGACCAGATCCGGATACCCCTCACCCGTAAAGTCGGTCGCGGACACCGAGTGAGCGCGGACAGGACCGCCTGAAGGCCCTTCCAGTAGATCGCCGAAGAGGACCCGATCCCCCTCCAGGAGCTCGACCAGGACCCGCTGGATACTTGCGCCGGGGTCGTGTCCGTCCGGGATCATCACACTGCGCACCCGGACCACCTCGGAGCGACCGTCGCGGTTCAGGTCCAGCGAACCCTGCAGGGCGGCCGCGTCCCAGTCGGGATCGGGATCCCTCGGACGCATGATGGGCACGGGGTCTGCCGGAAGAAACGCCCCACCATGAACTTCCAGCCGCCTCGCCGGGACCGGCTCCCATCCAGTCTCCGGCACCGGCCCGGGAAAAAGAACGGAGAAAGTGCGGGAGCTGGGATCCTGTTGGAATCGGGGCGGAGGATCTCCTGGCCTTCCCCACAGGACCACCCGGTAAAGCGTGTAGCCGGCCGGAAGCGCAGAGGTAAAGGGAAGGAACAGCAGGAGAAGCAAGGCAATCGGAGGCGCGATGCGGCGAGCCATGATCTCATTGTAACCCGTCCCACCGGAAATTCTCGATCCGGATCCCGGGCCTCAGTGCTTCAGGGCAATGTCGACCCTCAGCCCATCCGGGGAGATGGAAAGGGTCCCAGCCGCCGCCTGCAGCATCACTCCCTCTGCACTCAGCTTCACCTCACTACGAAACTCGCGGCTGCCCGGCTCCAGGCGCACGGGGGTGAAGTCGGCTTCCATCTGGAGACTCTCCCTCGGCACGAAGACTGTGATACCCCGGATGTCGAAGGGTCCATCCCCGAGAGACACCATCACGGGAGTGTCTCGGGCCGAAAACGATCCTGCTCCGAAACCGAGGCTCAGCATGCGCCGGTGGATGGCCCGCGAAGCATCAATGGGCTGGAAGTTCATAGGATCGAAAGAACGAAGCTCCACAGGACCCTCCGGAAGCTTGAGGACCACTTGAACTCCCGGCTGGCGGAGAAACGAATCCGCCGCCAGCTTTCGGTCCTGACTGATTCGGGAGAGCTTTTCCTGCACCAGGCGCAGGGTCTCTTCGTAGCGGTAGTCTTTTTTCACGGCGGCAAGAGCGGCGGCGGCTTTTCCGGCGGGAAGCGGGACCGCTTCGGAAAGGATCTCGTCCAGATACTTGTCGGAGGTGAGCGCCTCCCCCTTCCAGTCCACTCCTAGGCGATCCAGGAGCAGCGCCAGAGCCATGCCCGTCGAGTAGGCTCGGCTCCTGGCTGTCCCTGCATCGGAGGAAAAGCGGAGCAACCTCAGCAGGTAATCTCCAGCCTTCAGCTCCGGAGCGACGCCGAACCCGAGCGCGTAGGGGTCCTCGGCGCCGAGCCCGGGGGTGGCGGCAGAGGACTTCCGCGCCTCTTCCAACAATCGCACTTCCAAGTAGGTCGGGATCCCCTCCTGGTATTCGATTCCCCGATCTGCCCGCAGGAATTCGGCGCCCAACGATTTCAACCGGGCCTGACGGACGGCCAGGAAGCCCTTGATCCGCTCCGGATCGGGCACGTCGTCGAAGCGAGTCAGTTGGAAGAGGATCATCTGCTCCAACTGGGCCAGGGCCAGGTTTTCCGCGTTGAGATCCGGGTAACGCATGAAAGTGGCCTCCACCGCTCCCTTTCCCGGTTTGCCCACTTTCGCCTGATAGGCGTGAAAGGCCTCGTGAAAGACCAGGGCAATGAAACGCAGCGACGGCGACTCCGTCTCGAACGGCGCGGTGGAAAATCCGATGCACGCGGTGGAAACACCTCCTAGTTCAATGCTGGTGTTGGCATTGAAGCGTGGGTCCCGCCCCGACTTGGCGTAGACCGTGCCCAACAAAGGGAGCTTTCCCTCCAGGCGAGTGAAATCCGGAGGGGGTGCGGGATGATTCACCAGGTAAGCCACCCGTCCCGCCTCGTACACGACGATGGGCGTCTTCTCAAGTCCCCAGCCGGGCCAGATCTTCCCGGCCGTGGCGCGGGAAAGGACCAGCGCTTCGCCCAGGCGGCCCAGGGTGAGGCGGTCGGCCGCGGTGAGCCCGGTGGCGGGGGAGGAACTTCCCGGGCTGGCTGCTTGCGGGGCAGCGTGTGAGAGGCGGGGCATGGCTGCCGTGAGCGACAGAAGGCCTGCAAAGACCGCCATTCGCCGGCTCAAGGACAGAAGGCAAAACCGGGATCGCAAGACTTCATTGACTGCCAGGGGATACCTCCTGAAGGAAAAGCCGAGCCATTCTAGGGAGCCCTCGACCCGGGATCAAGCTCCGGAAGGCCCCACGAGACCCACCCAGGCGGACCCTCAAGGAGCCACGAAGGGAACGGGACGCAGGTGCCGCTCATACCAGGCCAGGGTGTCCTGGAGCATGGCGTCGGTGAACTCGTGCGCCGCGGGGTAGAATCGGCGGACGAGATTTCGTCGCGCGCCCAAGAGCCGGTAAATCGGCGCGGCCTTGCGGTGCACCTGCAATACCCCCTCCAGCGGTGACGCGCCGTCTTCCTCGCCGCTCAGACTCAGAAAGGGGCGTGGCGCCACCAGGGAAACGATGTCATCGACCTCCGCCACCTTCAGAATGCGCGGCACATAAAAGTAGATGCCATGCCGATTCAGGGCTCCGGCTTCCATCAGGGCCCGGTAGGTGGTGAGGCCGCAGGCGCCCACCGCTGCCACGATCCGGAAATCGAGCGCTGCAAGCCACCAGGACTTGGTGCTCCCCATGGAAAAGCCGAAACAGCCGATGCGCCGTGGGTCCACTTCACGGCGAGTCTCCAGGTAATCCAGGGCTGCGAATTCGTCGGCGAGCATCATGCCCCACAGAGTCCGTCCCTGGAGCAGGAAGGCCTTGGCGGTGGCGTTTTCGTCGGCACGCCGCTCGCCGAAACACCAGGCGTCGATGGCCAGCACGCAGTAACCCGCCCGGGCCAGAAGGGGCCCGATGGGAGGCATGCGTCCCTTCCCCTCCAGAATCTCACCCTTCCCCCAAGCATAGTCGTGGGAATGGTTGTGGCAGTAAAGAATGGCGGGCTTCCTCCCGGGCACGTGAGGACGGAGAAACAGGGCGGGCACCCGGAGCCCCTTGCCGCTGCTGAAGGCGATCTGTTCGATGGTGAAGCCCAGACGCTCCTCCCGTCGGTGGATTTGGGGACGGAGGGGGGCGCGGGGAAGTGTCTCCCCGAGGAGCTGGCGCAACGCCCGGCGCAGTCGCGGCGCATCCTTTCGAAGCCACTGCTGTCTCGTCCTCAATCTCGCTCCCTCCACCGAGGAGTCACCGGGGGAGTCGCCGGGTCGGTGTCCCCCTGCTCTCCAAGTGACGAGGACTGCCGACTCACGCGCGCCAGAACGATCTTGTATTGCCTGTCCACCGGCTCCACGTGGAACCGGCCGCGGGAAAGCTCCTCCAATCCGTCTGGCTCCAAGAAGCAGTAGACGGTCCCCCTCTCGTCTAGAAGTCGCTCCAAGTCCGGGAGACGCTTGACCAGCGGCACCCGGTTCTCGGTGTAAAAATAAAGATAGTTGTGAAAATTTCGGTACGCCACCACCGTCTCTCCGTCCCGGCTCAGGCGCACCCCTTCGGCAGCGACTCGGGTCAGGGAGGCCTGCTCACGCACGTTGCCGAGACTGCAAGCAAGCAGCGCCGTGAGCGACAGCACCGTGCCGGCGGCGCAGGTCGAAAACAGCCAATGGTAGCGTTTTGCCAGTGCCACGGCCCCCAGCGCCGCGGCCGTGAACGCCAGGCAGAACGCCAGCGGAGCCTGGGCCCGGATCTGCTCCGGAGCCTCAGTGCGGCACCAGGCATAGATCGCGCCGGCCAGGATCGGGAAGAGAGCCAGCAGCGCAGCGAGGGCCCACGGTCGCAGACGCTTGCCCGCCGGATCCTCCACCACCCTGCGCCAACCCTCGGCGGTGAGAATGGCCATCGCGGGAAAACAGGGGAGAAGATACGAGGGGAGCTTGGATCCCGCGAACGAAAAGAAGAGGAGCGGCGTCAGAATCCAGCAGAGCAAGAATGCCATCCCCCGGCGCTCCGCACTCTGCAAGCGCCATCCACCCTTGATCGCCTCCCACACGGCGAAGGGAAACGTCGCACCCCAGGGAAACAGCCCGATCACCAGAATCGGAAGATAGTAGTACACCGGCCCGGGATGATGATGAATCGTGGACGTGTATCGCTGGAGATTGCGGTTGACGATGAAATCCTCCCAGAACAGCCGGCCGTGACGCAGCGAAACGGCGACGTACCAGGGAGCGGCCACCAGAAGGAAGGCGGCCAGACTCCGGACCCAGGGAATCCGCCTCACCTCCCCCATTCGAAGGGTGAAAATCAGGTAGGGACCCGCCACGAGGGCCGGGAGGACGACGCCCACGGGCCCCTTGGCGAGCGCGGCGCCCCCCGCTGCGCCGAAAGCGATCGGGTACCAAAGCCCCGGCGCTCCCCAGCCTTCGGCTGCGCGAAAGAAGGCCACGAGCGACAGAGATACGCAAAACGTCAGCGGCACGTCGGTCACCGCCGTCCGGGAATACCAGAAGTACTCCAAGGACGTGGCCAAAATGATTCCCGCCCGCAGGGCCGTGACTTCATCGCCATGCTTTCGGGCGAACGTCCAGGTCAGAAGCACTCCCGCAGTGCCGAAGAGGACGCAGGTCAGGCGTGCCGCCAGCTCCCCGGGTCCCAGTAACTGGAAAAAGACTCGCGAGATCCAATAGTAGAGGATGGGCTTGTCGAACCAGGGCTCCTCGCCCAGGGTCGGCGTGACCCAGTCGTCTCGGCCCGTCATCTCCCGCACGACTTCCGCGTTCTTGGGCTCGTCCTTTCCCAGGAAGGGGATGGAGCCCAGGTGGAAGAGAAACAGCCAGGCGCAGAGTCCGAGCAGAAGGAGCGGGGCGATCCGGGGCGAGGCGAACGAGAACCAAGGGGTGGGCAGGCGAGGCGCCGCGTTCAAGCTTGCGGGCCCGCCGTCATGAGGGAGCGATCCCCGCCCGCGAGCCCGGCGGGAGCAAAGGTCCCCTGACCCGGGGCGCGACCGCGAAACCGAAGTCTCTCGGCCGCCTCCATCCGCCGCCTCTGGGGCACCGAGACCACGTTGCGGAACCAGAGCTCCAGAGAAAGGAGGGTATAGAGACGCCGGTCGAATTCTCCCCGGGTGATGCCCTCCTTGGGAATCTGACGGTACAGTG
>QHVQ01000035.1:8119-8671 GCA_003222305.1 Acidobacteriota bacterium
ATCGGCACGATGAGTCCCTTCTTGTCCTTCCGATCGATGATCGAGTCGGGCACGAGACCTCGGGCCACTTTCCTCAGGATGACCTTTTGTTCCATGTCGCGGATCTTGAGATCCGGCGGAATCTGGAAGGCAAGCTCCACGATACGGTGGTCCAGGAATGGGGTTCGATTCTCCAGTCCCCAGGAGGCGGCCGCCCGATCATTCATGGTGATGAGGCTGGGAAGCGACAGCTCGATGTCGGCGCGGCCCATCTGATCGATGAGGTGGGTGTGGGCGCCGAAGGCCTGCCGAACCCTCTCTAATCCCGGCATTCTCGCCCCGCCTCCCCTCCGAACCAGCTGGTAGTAGCGGCGGGCGTAATCCGAAAACATCTCATCCCGCCAGAAGAAGCGCGCCAGGGGCAGGTAGTGCTTCAGCTCCTCCCGGTTTGCCAGTTGCTCTTCGATGCCCATGAGGAGGTAGCGAACATATCCCCCGAAGCACTCGTCGGCGCCCTGTCCCCCCAGGACCACTTTGACGTGCCGGCTGGCCAGGCGTGCCAGGGAGAATTCA
>QHVQ01000035.1:8762-9208 GCA_003222305.1 Acidobacteriota bacterium
TTAGCCCCGATATGGCGCGCCACCGTTCGGGCGTGCTCGAATTCGTCGTAGTGGGGGCCATAGGGATAGCGACAGGAGAACACCACGTCCGGTCGAGCCAGACAGGCGATGAGCGAAGAATCCAGTCCGCCCGAAAGGAAGACCCCCACCGGCACGTCGCTGCGCAGGCGGAGCCGGACCGCGTCCTCCAGAAGCCAGCGGAGCTTCTCCACATAATGATCCTCTTTCTCGTAGGGACCGTCGGAGGAGGGAACCTCCCAGTACCGGCTGACCTTGGCCGTCCGGCCGTTATAGCGGAGAAAACAGCCGGGAGGAACTGTCCGGATACCCTTGAAGAGCGTATTCTCGCCCACCGAGGTCTCGAAAACGCCGAACTCCTCGTCCAATTCTGGAACGGCGTCCACCAGGGTCAGGAGGCTCTTGATCTCCGAAGCGAAGGCGAAGCG
>QHVQ01000036.1 GCA_003222305.1 Acidobacteriota bacterium
AAGGGGCTGACGTTCGGAGCGGACCTGAACGTCTTCGAGCGCTTCCTGGCTCCGGTGTTCGCGCCGGGCGTAAGAAGAGGAGAGACGGCGGCTCCCGCCGGGGGAACGGCGGGGGTGGAGGTCGCCCTGATGCTGGTCACCCTCGCCGTGGTGGGAGGGGCTCTCTGGCTGGCCACCCGCTTCTACCGGAGCCGGCCGGAGATGCCGCAGCGCCTCGCCGCAAGCTTTCCCACCCTGGCCAGGCTCCTGGCCAACAAGTATTACGTCGACGAGCTCTCTGACCTGATAGTCATCCGCCCCTATCTGGCGAGTTGCCGAGGGTTTCACGCCTTCGACGCACGGGTCGTGGACGGCCTCGTGAACGGCGTACGCCACTTCACCGTCGGGCTGAGCCACCTCTCACGCTTCTTCGATCAATTCGTGGTAGACGGCCTGGTCAACGCGGCGGCGTACTTGACTCGAGGGCTGAGTCTGGCCTTTCGGCGCCTGCAGACGGGACTGGTGCAAGCCTATCTGACGGTCTTCGTGTTCGGGATTTTTCTGTTCGTGAGCATTTACCTCTTCTGGCACCGCTAAAGGAGTCCGCGGCACCATGAGCAACAACTGGATTCTCACCACCATCACCTTTCTCCCCCTTGTGGGGGCCCTCGGCCTCCTCTTCTTCAACAAGGAGTCCAAGAAGGCCATCGCCTGGTACGCCACCATCGTGGCTTTCCTGGGAATGCTGGTCTCATTCCCGCTCTTCTGGCGGTATGACCCCCACGGGGCGCCGTTCCAATTTGAGATGAATGGGCCGTGGATTCCCTCCATCGGGGTGAATTACCACGTGGGAGTGGACGGAATCTCGATACTTCTGATCCTGCTCACCACGGTGCTGGGCTTCCTCTCGGTCCTCTCGTCCTGGACGGCCATCACGGAACGGGTGAAGGAGTACTACGTGATGCTGCTCATCCTGCAGACGGGAATGCTGGGAGTGTTCATCTCGTTGGACTTCTTCCTCTTCTACGTCTTTTGGGAGGCGATGCTCGTTCCCATGTACTTCCTCATCGGAGTGTGGGGGGGGCCAAGAAGGCTCTACGCGGCCATCAAGTTCTTCCTCTATACCCTCCTGGGCTCGGTGCTGATGCTGCTGGGGATCCTGGCACTCTACTTCTTTCATGGAAGCATGACCGGCAATTACACCTTCGACGTGGTGACCCTCATGGAAATGGGGCGCGACACGTCGCCTGCGTGGGTCTCGCTGGCACGCTGGATCTTCCTGGCCTTCTTCGTGGGATTCGCCATCAAAGTCCCCATGTTCCCCTTCCACACCTGGCTCCCGGACGCCCACGTAGAAGCGCCCACCGCCGGCTCGGTGATCCTGGCGGGAGTGCTGCTGAAGATGGGAACGTACGGCTTCGTTCGCTTCTCGCTCCCCATGCTCCCCGAGGCCACGCGCCATTATCTCCCCTGGATGCTGGGTCTCTCGGTGGTCGGTATCCTCTACGGTGCGATGGTGGCCATGGTCCAGAAGGATTGGAAGAAGCTGGTGGCCTATTCCTCGGTGAGCCACCTGGGCTTTTGCATGCTGGGGATTTTCGCGTTGAACGAAATCGGGCTCAACGGCGGCATTTTACAGATGATCAACCATGGGATTTCGACCGGCGCCCTCTTCTTGATCGTGGGGCTCATCTACGAGCGGCGCCACACACGGATGATCTCCGATTTCGGCGGGCTCTCCAAGCAGCTCCCCGTTTACGCCACTTTCTTCCTCATCATGACCCTCTCCTCCATCGGTCTACCGGCCCTCAACGGATTTATCGGCGAGTTCACCATCCTGATGGGGGCGTGGCACATTCCCACGGGGTTCCACTTGCCCATTCCGTTCACCTCCAAAGCACTCCTTTTCAGCGGCAAGGTCTGGTCGGTCTGCGCCGTGCTGGGGATCGTGCTGGGGGCCGCCTACATGCTTTGGCTGTACCAGCGCACCATGTTCGGGAAGCTGGACAAGCCGGAGAACCAGGGGCTCAAAGACCTGAGTTTCCGGGAGGTCATGACGCTCGCCCCCCTGGTGGTCCTGGCTTTCTGGATCGGCGTCTACCCCAAGCCGTTCATGGAGATCTTGCAGCCTTCCGTGCAGCGCATCGTGCAGCAGATGAGCGAGAGCGCTCCACAAACCGCGAGACTCGTGCCGACCGCCGCCGCGGCAGGAGCGTCCCGGCGGAGCGGATCGGTGAAGGCCCCGGTCGCGGAGAGAGTGCATGAGTGATCTGGCGCAGGGGCTTTATTTCCTCCGGCCGGAGCTCCTGCTCTCGTTCTACGGCTTTTTTCTGCTCCTGCTGTCGACCCTGCCCGTGTTCCGGCGCTGGGTTGGGGGGCTCGCAGCCCTGGGTTGCCTGCTCACCCTGGGCGTAGTCCTTTCGTTTCCTTACCAGCAGGGAATGAACGTCTTTCAAGCGTCGGATCTTTTTTTCTTCGGCAACCTGATGATCCTGGACGGGATGGCCCTGTTCTTCAAGGGCGCCTTCCTGCTGGCGGCCATTCTGAGCATCCTGATATCGCTCCGGTACCTGGACACGGAAGGGGTCCAGTCGGGGGAGTACTACAGCCTCATCTGCTTCGCGGTCGTGGGGATGATGATCATGGCTTCGGGCACGGACCTCCTCAGCATCTTCGTAGGTCTCGAGCTGATGGCCATCTGCTTCTATATCCTGGTGGGCTACCTGAGGGGAAACCGGAAATCCAACGAGGCGGCTATGAAGTATTTCCTCCTGGGGGCCTTCTCCACCGGGGTGTTCGTTTACGGCGCCTCGCTCATCTATTCGGCGAAGGGGACCACGAACCTTTACCAGCTCGCCGCCCGCTTTGAGCAGGGCGATCCCCACTCGCCCCTGCTGATCCTGGGAATGATTCTTCTGACCGTCTCGCTGGGCTTCAAGGTCGCGGCGGTGCCGTTCCACATGTGGGCCCCCGACGCCTACGAAGGAGCCCCCACCGCCGTCACCGCCTTTCTGTCCACCGCCTCCAAGGCGGCGGCATTCGTGGCGTTCGTCCGGATCTACGCGGTCGGGTTCCTCGGAATGCGTGACCAGTGGCTTCCCCTCCTGGCGGTTCTCTCGGTGGCCAGCATGACCCTGGGAAATACCTCGGCACTGCTGCAGGACAACATGAAGCGGATGCTGGCCTACTCCAGCATCGCCCATGCCGGCTATGTCCTCATCGGCATCATCGTCATGTCGCGACCCGAAGTGGACACCATGCAGACCGGGATGCTCTCGCTGATGCTCTACCTGATGATCTACACCTTCATCAACCTCGGTGCGTTCTCCATGGTGGTGATGCTGCGACGGGAGAACCTGGCGGGAGACAGGGTGGTGGACTTCTCGGGGCTGCACCAGCGCAGCCCCATGGCGGCGTTCGCCATGCTGGTGTTCATGCTTTCCCTGGCGGGGATTCCCGCCACCGCGGGCTTCATCGGGAAGTACTATCTCTTCGCCGCGGCCATGAAGGCCCATTTCGCTTGGCTGGCCGTGGTGATGGTGCTGAACAGCGTCGTCTCGGCCTTTTACTACCTGAGGGTGGTGTGGCACATGTACCAGAAGCCGCCGGTGGATTCGGTGCGCTATGCCGTCTCCCCGGGCCTGGTGGCGGCCGTGGGAATCTGTCTGGCGTTCAACCTGCTGGTGGGGATTTTCCCCGAGACGCTCATCGAGCTGACCCGGCGGTCGATCCTGATGCTGGGACGAGCCGGCTAGAAACGGCGGAAGAGAGGGTGCCGGAGCCTGCCGACCGAAGCTCCTTCGCCGAGGCGATGCGCAAGGTCGCGCCCTACCTGAACCTGGGGTGGAACTTTGCCATCACGGTAGGTGTCGGTGTGGCGGTAGGCTGGTGGCTGGATCGCTGGCTCAAGACGAGTCCCTGGCTGCTCCTGGGGGGGATCCTGCTCGGGATGGTCGGAGCGTTCGTGAGCTTTTTCCGGGCTGTGATGCCTCCCAAGGGAGCCGGTGGAAAGCCGTGAAGAGGGCAAGAGTCTTCTCGACGAGCCTAACGCTGCTAGGCACGGCTGCAGCGACGCTGCCGCTCTGCGTCCTGGCCGCCCATGCCGTGGCGGGGCGGGAAACTGCCCTGTCGGTCCTGCTGGGAGCCGGACTGGCCGCGTTTTTGGCGGTCGCCAGCCTGACCCTGGCGACCTGGTCCCACGATAAGTCCCATCCGGTTTTCCTCTCGGTTCTGGTGGGCGGTTTCCTGGGACGCTTGGCGATCTTCGGAAGCGGCATCGCGCTCCTGATCAGCCTGACCCATCTGCCGGTGGCGGCGTTTGTGGCGGGGCTCTTCGCGTACTACGTGCTTCTCCAGGTCCTCGAGATCCGGGCTCTGCAAAAAATGTTTGGGTCCCGATCGGTGGGACCCACGCAACGGGGAGTTTGAAGACGTGTCCTTCTTCCTGGCGCTGCTGCAGAAGAATCCCGAGGCGGCCCGGGCTGCCGCCGAGGGGGCGGCAGCGGCTACGCAGACCGCCGGGCACCCTGCGGGAGACAAGTTCGACGCCGGCCACATGATTCTCGAACACATCCTCGACTCGAACACACTGGAATTCCCTCCCTTCGGCGAAGTCCACCTGCCCCATTTCCACCTCTTCGGCCTGGATCTTTCCATCACGCGGCACGTCGTGATGATGTGGGCAGCCTCCCTGATTATCGTCAGCTTGGCGGTCCTGGCCGCGCGGATCCACAGGCTGGCTCCCGGGAAGCTCGGTCACCTGGTGGAGATGGCGGTCCTGTTCATCCGTGACGAGCTCGCGATTCCCAACATCGGGCACCAGGGCGCGCGCTATGTGCCGTACCTCCTCAGCACTTTCCTATTCATCCTGTTCTGCAATCTCCTGGGTCTGGTCCCTTACGGGGCCGCCGCCACCGGGAACATCAGCGTCACTCTCGGTCTCGCTCTCATAGCCTTTGTCATGATGCAGACGGCCGGCATCCGCGAGTATGGGCTGATGGCCCATCTGAAGCACCTGGTTCCCGCGGGTGTCCCCTCGTGGATGATGATCATCATGGTGCCGGTGGAGATCATCGGAATGGTGGCCAAGCCCTTCGCCCTGTGCATCCGGCTTTTTGCCAACATGATGGGCGGGCATGTGGTGATCCTGTCGCTCCTCGGGCTCATTTTCATCATGGGGTCCTGGTTCGTCGTCCCCGTCTCGGTGGGCTTCGTGCTCTTCATCAACTTCCTGGAGCTGCTCGTGGCGTTCATTCAGGCGTACATCTTCACTATGCTGACTTCGCTGTTCATCGGGATGTCGATACATCCCCACTAGACCTCTTGCGGGAAGACCAACCCCAAGACACTCGAGAAGGAGAGTAATTCAATGGAGCTGGGGCCAAACGCACGGGGACACCTGGGAGCAGGCATCGGAGCGGGTCTCGCAGTCATGGGCGGCGCCGCCGGCATCGGGAGACTGGCGGCTTCTGCCATGGAAGGCACGGCGCGCCAGCCGCAGTCGGCCAACGACATCCGAACGTCGATGATCATCGCCGCGGGGCTCATCGAGGGGGCCACCTTCTTCGGGCTGGCTATCTGCATCCTCCTGGTCCTCCTGAAAGCTTGAGGAAGAAACGAAATGGGCCAGAACCTGGTTCAACCGAATCTGGGGCTGATCGTTTGGACCCTCGTCACCTTCGTCCTTCTGGCGTTCATCCTTAGGAAATTCGCGTGGGGACCGATTCTGGGGATGATCGAGGAGAGGGAGAAGACCATCCGGGAGGCGCTGGAGGAGTCGAAGCGGGCCCGGGAGGCTGCCGACGAGGCCCTGGCCAAGCAGAAGGAGATGATGACCCGCGCCCGCGCGGAAGCCGCCCGCATCGTGACCGAAGGACAAAAGGAGGTTGAGAAGATTCGCTCCGAGATCCTGGAGAAAGCCCGGGGCGAGGCGTCGGCGGTCTTGGAGCAGGGACGCAAGCAAATCGAGTTCGAGACCAAGCAGGCCATCGCCCAGCTGAAGGGGACCGTGGTGGACGTGGCTCTGGCGGCCGCGAGCAAGCTGATCCACGCTTCCCTGGACGACGCCAAGCACCGGCAGCTGGTGGAAGAGTACCTAGAAGAGCTGCCGACTCTTCAGAAGAGCCACTGATCCCTCGGGGGGGCCTTCAGGCCCCCCGTCGAGGCTTCCCATGCCTTTTTCAGGTCCGCGCCCGCAAGTCCGGGTCCGAATTTCCCGGTCCCCCGCGCAGCATTACCCAGTCTTCGTGGGCCGTGGAATCCTCTCCGCCCTGCCGCGAATCCTTCACCGCTTGGCACCCGCCCACCGCTACTTCTTGATCACCGATACCCACGTGGCCTCCCTGCAGGCCCGGGGGCTCCTGAGAACGTTGCGCCGGCAGGGGCTTGCCGCACATCTTCTGCTCGTCCCGGCGGGTGAACGATTCAAGACCCGCGCGATGAAGGCCCGGCTAGAAGACCGGATGCTGACCCTGGGAGGTGGGCGTGACTCGGCGGTCCTCGCGGTGGGAGGCGGCATGATTGGCGATCTGGCCGGCTTTACGGCGGCGACCTACCTGCGAGGCGTTCCCTTCGTGTCCGTGCCCACCACCCTGCTGGCGATGGTGGACGCTGCCCTGGGAGGCAAGACCGCTGTGGATCATCCGCGAGGCAAGAACCTGATCGGAGCCTTCCATCACCCACGGGCGGTGTTGGCCGACGTGTCGGTGCTGAGGACCCTGCCCGAGCGGGAATATCGCTGCGGGCTCGCCGAGGCGGTCAAGACGGCGGTGGTGGGAGACGCGACGCTCTTCAGGAAACTGGAGCGTTCCTCGGCGGCAATTCTTTTGAGACATCCGCGGGCGCTGGAGGATCTTGTTATCGCATGCGCTCGCATCAAGGCCCGGGTGGTGACGGCGGACGAGCGTGAATCGGGCCGGCGCGCGATCTTGAACTTCGGTCACACGCTCGGCCACGCCTTGGAGCGGCTGTCAAACTATCACCTCGCCCACGGCGAGGCGGTCGCCATTGGCATGGTGCTGGAAGCCCGGGCCGCACAAGGCGCGGGCATCTTGAGGAAAGGAGATGCGGAGCGCATCGAAAGCTTGCTGAGGCGTTTCGGCCTTCCCGTGAGGGTCCCGAAGGGCGCCGACGCTCCGAGCATCCTGGCAGCAGCC
>QHVQ01000037.1:0-2536 GCA_003222305.1 Acidobacteriota bacterium
CGTGGTGGTTGCGATGCCAATTCTCCCCCCAGGCGGTGAGCTGCAGCGGACCCAGCCACCAAATGTTACGACTGCAGTCGGTATCTCCCGGGAGATCCTTTACGGGAAGGTGGAGCAGACTGTTCACAAAGCACTGCATGTGCAGGGAATAGACGAGACGGATCGGGCCGATCCAGAAGAGGCCGGGCCACCCCAGAAGAATTCCTCCGAGGCCGCCGATGAGTAGAATGGGGACTTGAAAGACGGTCCAGATCCAGTATCGGCGTCGGTCCAGATCCCTGCACCATCGGCTCACGTCCCCTGCCGGCCACTGGTAGAGCCATCTCAGGTGCGCCCACCAGAACCCGCCGTACCGCGGACTGCTCACATCCTCCACCGTGTCGGACGTGGAATGATGGGCGCGGTGATTCGCCGTCCACGACAGGGGCGCCCCGGATCCATTGGCGACCGCGAAGAAGATAAGGATCTGCTCCAGGACCGGGTTCATCCGAACCCAACTCCTCCCAGCAGGGTGGCGGCCAGAGCCACGGCGAACACTTTCCAGCCGGGAATGGGAAACAGGACAATTCCCACCAGGGCCAGCGAGTGAATCAGGACGATGTGGATGAGGACCCAGAGATTCCCTTCCGAGGCTTTCCACCAACACCGATCCCAGGGCCGCGCTTGCGATAGGACCATTGCTTCGGTCGCGGATTTCAAGCTTGAACTCCCTTGCGAAACGGTGATCCAGGGTTGCGGTTGAAAAGGTCGATGCCCCACGCGGGCATCCTGGTGATTTCCATCACAGCATAGCGAACAGGCAGGCCCCTGTCCATCCTTACAATCCTTGTCGCGCCCTTGCAGGCACCTTGCAGGCGAGTGACGCGCCGGCTTCCGCGCGCCCCTTCGACCACCTGCCCGGCCCTAGGGAATGGAATATCTGCGTCGAGGTTGACAACGTAATTTAGACATGTCTAGAATCGAGCCTCAACCAAGGCATTAATCGCTGGTTGAGCGAGTCTACAAATTGCCTGCCCACCCCCGCAAGCTGCCCCCCGGCAGGGAGAGGTCATGAGCACTGCAGCGTACACGGCGTCCGTGGAGGACTACCTCAAGGCAATCTACGAATTGTCCCGCGACTCCGGCTCGGCGGGGACTTCCGAGGTCGCCGCGCGACTCGCCGTCGCCCCAGCCTCGGTGAGTGCCATGGTGCGCCGTCTCGTCGAGCATGGACTGGTCTCCCACGAACCCTATCACGGCCTGCGGTTGACCAAGGAAGGGCGCGCGGTGGCGTTGCAGCTCGTCCGAAGGCATCGGGTCTTGGAGGCGTACCTGGTGGCCGCGCTGGGATACACGTGGGACCAGGTTCACGATGAAGCTGAGCGGCTCGAGCATGCTGCCTCGCCGGCGCTGATCAATCGCATGGCCGCCGCGATCGGTGAGCCCGCGGTGGACCCGCACGGTGCACCCATCCCTACGGCACACGGCAAGCTCGAGGAGCCGAAATATCGCACGCTGGGCGATCTCACCGCGGGGGAGAGCGCGCAGATTGTCCGGGTCGAAGACAAGGACCCCGAGCTCCTCCGGTACCTGGCTTCATTGCGCTTCATGCCTGGCGCGACGGTTAGTTGTCTCAGGAGGGAGCCGTACGAGGGACCCCTCACCATCCGCGTCGGATCGAAAACCCATGTCATTGGCCCCCCGCTGGCCGCCCGCATCTTCGTGGACGAGGCCTAGCGGCGCAGCGGCAAAGAGGTAAGACGCAGGGTCCGTCGGAGGCAGCCTTGATGCAGAGAACCGATTCGCCCGACATGGAGAGCCCGCCCCAGCCACGGAGTCATCCCTCCCTTGAAGGCATGCACAGCACCGTGGCCGTTCCCCACCACTCGGAGGGGTTCATGCGACAGTGGCGGGCCTTTGTGGGCCCCGCGGTCCTCGTGAGCGTCGGCTACATGGACCCGGGCAACTGGGGCACGGATCTCCAGGCCGGGGCCCAGTTCAAGTACGGGCTGTTGTGGGTGGTCGGGCTGGCGAGTCTGATGGCCATCTTCATGCAGGTCATGTCGGCGCGACTAGGAGTGGTCACCGGTAAGGATCTGGCCCAGTGCTGCCGTGACTGGTATCCCCGTTGGACCCGCTGGCCCAACTGGCTTCTTTGCGAGATCGCCATCGGAGCCTGCGACCTGGCCGAAGTGCTGGGCAGCGCGGTGGCGATTAACCTCATGTTTCACATTCCGCTCCTCTGGGCGGTCATCATCACCGGGCTCGATGTGTTGTTGCTGCTGGCCCTCCAGCGGTCCGGGATGCGGACCATCGAGGCAATTATTCTGCTCCTCGTCGCCACCATCGGCATCTGCTACTACATCGAGATCTTCGTCCTGCCGCAGACACGACCGGCCTTCCTGGAGATGGGGAGGGCTCTTCTCCTCCCGGGTTTCCGGCATGCAGGAATGCTCTACGTCGCCATTGGCATCATCGGAGCTACCGTCATGCCCCACAACCTCTACCTCCACTCAGCCTTGGTGCAGTCCCGAAACTTTCAGCGGGACGAGCCGTC
>QHVQ01000037.1:2702-10731 GCA_003222305.1 Acidobacteriota bacterium
CTCTTCTGGCCACCGCAGCCGCCAGCACTCTCTTCGTGATCGCGCTCCTCGCGAGCGGCCAGAGCAGCACTATCACCGGCACGTTGGCCGGCCAAGTCGTGATGGAAGGGTTCATGCACTGGCGAATCCGGCCGTGGATGCGGCGGCTCCTCACCCGCACGGTGGCCATCCTCCCCGCCGTGATCATCATCGGGGTGCGAGGCGAGAGCAGCGTCACCGACCTCCTGACCCTCAGTCAGGTGGTGCTTGCGCTCCAGCTCCCCCTGGCGATGTTCCCTCTGTTACACTTCACCAGCTCGAGCCGGCGCATGGGAAGCTGGAAATCGGGGCGGTTCCTCCTCCTCGCCGGGTGGGGGAGCGCGATCCTCATCACCGCCATGGACCTCTGGGGCCTGCCCGATTCGATCAGGACGGCCTGGCTGGTCATTGTGGGAAACTAGGCGTTCGGGTGGCTTGACCCTCTTTTCGGGAGGTCGGCGTGTACAGCAAGATCCTGATTCCCTTGGACGCCAGCCCCACGGACCGGGCCATCCTGAATCATGTGAAGCCGATGGCCAAGCTGATGCACAGTCAGGTGGTACTGCTCCACGTCGCCACCGGGTGGGCCGCCCAGTGGTACGGGCCGGATGCCATCAGCCCCGAGGTTGATGAAGACAAGGCCTACCTCGCAACCATCCTCGAGGAGTTCAAGGCGGAGGGGATTTCCGCTCAGACCGAGCTTGCGTACGGTGATCCGGCGAAAGAGATCGTGCGCTGGGTCAAGGAGCAGGGCTGCGATCTCGTGGCGATGAGCACCCACGGGCATCGATTCCTGGCGGACTTCTTCCTCGGCACGACTGCCAGCCGCGTGCAGCACAACGTGAGGGTACCGGTCCTGCTCCTGCGAGCGCGATAAACGCCTACCTTTGGCAGCATGGCTCCCGGCAAAGGAACTCGTCGGCGTGCCGCTGTCGACCAGCGGCCCTCCGGTTTGACGGATGGAGGCTGAATCCTCTTCTGAGCCAATTCCGACCAGAATTGCGAGCTCTCACGGCACCGCTAGCAGCAGCTGATGCCGCCGCGACAAGATCCGATTCCGCCGCCGCAGTCGGCGTCAAACTTGCAGGGATATCCACAGCTACAGCGGCAGGTACGGCCGCCAGCTGGCTTCCTGGGTTGAAGATATCGGGCCGGGCCTTCTGGGTTAGGCTCCCGGAGATTTGAAGGGAGTTGGCGTTCACCCGGATTCTTCCCCGGGCGTCCATCAAGGCAAAAAGTGAGATTGCTCGACTTCGATAGACTATTGGGAACGCCCGGGAGGCACCGCAGGGCGGGGCAGCTACATCCGACCCGGGTTTCACTCCCGGACAGCGGTTCGTGTGCTTCCTTGCCTAACCTCTTTGATCCTTTCTTCCAGACGGGACAACAGGTGCTCTCGTTCTCGACGGTAGGCTTCTTCAATCTTCTCCAACTTCCCGGGGTCGCCTCTGGCCGTCCGTTGCTCGGACTTGAAGAGAATCTCCCGCTCGGCCAGCTTCGCCTGCGCCTCGCGGCGAATCTTGGCAATCTTTCCCTTCTGTCGGGCGGTCAGCTTCTCGGGCGCCGTCGACTCCGACGGCGATTCCCTATCCTTCCGGTTCAGCTTCTCCATGGCCAGCTCGTAGGCCGACTTCAGCCTGTCATCCATCCGTTCCCTCCTCATGAACTAGGGTAGCATGACCGTCCCTCCTCCCCTCCTGGAAACTCATCCGCTCCTTCCATGCCTGCAGCGACCAGGAATCTGCTCCTCCAAGTACGGTAATTTCCCACCGCTTTCCGGTGAATTACCGTATGGCGGCAGACTTACATGAGTGACATAAGGAGCGCAGATACTGGTGGATCCCGGGTCACGGTCATCGAGAGGGTTCCATGCCCCGACAAGATACCGCCAGGCGACACGGATCTGGTTGAGGCGGACCGATTACCGAAAGCTCCACCGCCCGCCAAGGTCCATTACCCCTTTTTCTCCCCCGGGGGTGCGGTGCCCTGAGCCGTCCGTTCCACTGAGGATAGTCCACAAATCCACTCCTCTGACCAGGGCACCCTCTCCGGGGTGAGGCTCGTCAGGGTCCTCGCCGGCCCCGTGCTGGTTGGAACGCCGGCACGCCGAGCTGCCAAAACAGGAATGCCCACTCGTCGGCGAGCTGTTCCTGCCGCTGCGTTTTCGTCGAACCCATGCCGTGTCCCGCCGCGTAGTCAATACGCAGCAGTACCGGCTTGCCGCTCGTGGATTCGGCGAGCAGGCGCGCGGCCATCTTGGCCGGTTGCCACACGGCAACGTTATGGTCATGGATCCCGGTGAGCAGCATCACCGCCGGATAGCGCGTACCCTCCTTGACGTGTCCGTAGGCGCTCATCTCATAGAGGGCTCTGAAGCCGTCTCGCTCCTTCACCGTGCCGAATTCGGGGATGTTCGCGGGACCGGTTTCCATGAACTCGGTTCGCAAGGAATCGGTGTCGCCCACCTCGCTGATCGCCGCCCCGAAAAGGTCCGGCCGCTCCGTGATGACCCGTCCGACGAGGGCGCCACCGGCGCTTCTGCCTTCGGCCGCGAGATGTGCCGGTGACGTATATCTCCTCTCGACGAGGTATTCGGCGCAAGCGATGAAGTCCCGCCAGCTGTTAGGCTTCGTGAGCTTTTGGCCATCCTTGTGCCAGTCTTCACCGAATTCACCGCCGCCCCTCACGTGCGCGATCGCAACCACGCCACCCTGTTCGAGCCAGGCGAGAGATTTCGGGTCGAAGAAGGGATCGATGGATATCCCGTAGGCGCCGTAGGCGTAGAGCCGCGTCGGGTTGGAACCATCGAACCGCAGTCCTCGCGGGTAGATGATGGAGAGCGGCACCATCGTGCCGTCGGCGCTGCGCACCTTCGTTTCCACAGATTTGACGTTTTGCGGAGCGTCGAAGGGCCCGACGGGTTGGAGTTCTGTGTCGCTCACGAACTTCCTTTTCGGGTCGTAAGCAAAGAGGTGCGAGGCGCGGTTCCAGCCCGTAAGACTGAAGACCACTCCGGGGACTCGCGGGTCAGCGGGAAGGAGCCAGACAGAGCCGTCGATCGGCAGGGCAATGCGCCCGGCTTTCACCGGGGTCTCATAGGGAATGCGCTGGATGCCTCCGATCGCACCATCGCGTACCTGGACGTAGAGCGCATCCTGCGCTGCCCTGAGATCGGTGAGCACCGCTTCCCCTGGGGGCAGAATAACCTCGGCGTGAGCTACCTCGGGGTTCGAGGCAGGCGTGCGGATCACCTTGAACCGCGACGCGTTCTTGTGCGTGAGCAGGTAGAGGTCGTCACCATGGAGCGCGGCGATGGTGACGCCGTCTTCACCCCCACAAACCTTGTGCCAGGGAGTCCCCGGTTTGCCGAGAGAATCGATCGGTGCGACATAGAGCGTGACTTCGTTCTGGACGCCGTGCTGAAGTATGCCAACCGCATAGCGCGATTCGGGTGCAGTAGCTACCAAGGGAATGTCTGGCGGTTCCACTTTCACAAGCGGCGAGACCCCAAAGCCGAACACCGACGCATCCCTTTCTGGATCGGTCCCGACGAGGTGGAGGTACACCTTGCTTTTCAGGTACTTCTCGTCGGGCGGAGCATTGCGTGCCGGTTTCTGTAGCCGGTTGTAGAGGAACGAGCGCCCGTCGGGGAGCCAACCGATGGGCTCGCCAAACTCGGCGCCATCGATGAGCTCACCGGTGTCGCGCGTCTTGATTGTGTCGAGGATGTGCATCACCGCCGCTTCCGAGCCGCCGGGCGAGACTCCGTAAGCCACATAGCGACCGTCATTCGACGGCGTGTAGTAATCGATTGCGTAAGGGGGGTTGCCCGCCGCGATTTTCTCAGGATCGAGGAGGAGCTTCTCTGGGCCCGCGAGGCCGTCGCGCATGTAAAGCTTGAAAATGGGCTCCTGGCTCAATGCCTTCAAATAAAAAAGTCGACCGCTCGGGAGGCGGCGCACTCCCCACACACGGGAAGGAGCGGACTCATCCAGCTCTTTGACGCGTGCCAGGAGTTGGGCATGCCCCGGAATGCGTCCGAGGATGGAGTGCGAGTAGTCGTTCTGGGCTTTCAGCCACGCCTGCACCTCCGGGTCCTCAAGGTTTTCCATGTAACGGTAGGGATCGGTGACCTCGGTGCCGAAGTAGTTGTCCACCACCTCGCGGATGGGCGCGACCGGAGGCTTCGCCGGGGGCCGCTCCTGCGCTGGGCTGGGTGCGACGAGGCCCGCTGAGACGCCGAGGGGTATGAGGCAGGCCGCCCCGGCAACGACAAGGCGGTAGAACGATTTCGTCGTCATGGGTGGTGACACGCCCTTCGCGAAAGGCGGATCGATCCCCGCTTCACTTGGTCGCGCGCTCCTCTTCCTCACGGGGCGATTCGGACCGCCTCAAGCTTGTGATCCCGGTGGAAGCGGCGTCGCTGCCTTGCCGCCCCACACCTCCTGTGGGCCTGCCGGTCTGACTGGGTGTGCCTCAATTCGGGGGAAGACCACTTCAACAACGGTCGTAAGAGATTCCCAGCCTGATACCGAGGGGCAATCGCTAGGACTTCCGAGAAGTCTCCACGAAGATGCTGGTCCAGCGCCTCTCAACTTTTCTGCTAGTGCACTTGGGGCAAGTGGTCGCATTGCGGCCATTCTCCTTGATGGGCCTCACGAGCTCGAAAGGCTTCTTGCAGGCTTGGCAGACGTATTCGTAGACCGGCATGGCGCCACCTCCTTCTCGGCCCTCAGGGGTATAGCCACATTATAGATCGCCTTCGCGAGGAACCAGGCGATCCAAGTCGGTTGAATGATGGAGCACCGGCAGGAAGCACGCCGGCGAGCGCCCGACGGTCATCGAGTTACCGGCCGAGCACGGATCCATTCCCGGCGCAGAGGCTCGCCTGCTGAGCGGCCGGGTCCTCGTCGGTCAGCCGGAGGCCGATGCGGAGCGTGCCCTGGCGCTGGAGGCGGTTAGCCATCACCCCGCTGCCCCGCAGTTCACCTGGCGTTGAGCACAGCTAACGCCTTCTCGATGTCCGCGCTCGTATTGTACAGATGGGGCGAGAAGCGCAGCTGTCCCTTCCGATACGCCACCTCGATCCCGGCATCTCTGAGCTTCCTCTGGATCTCTTGGTTGCGTCCGGGGTCCCGATGCGAGATGAACACGATCGTAGACCGCGCCGGTCCACTGGCTGGGCTTGTCAAGTCATACTTCTTTGTGTCAATACCACCTATGAATTGCTCCACAAGCTGTCCATCATAGATGGCAATGCGATCGATGTCCTGTTTTAGGAGGTATTCGACCGAGGCGGCCCATGGCTTGAAATTGAAAAAGTTGGCTGTTCCGAATACATCGTAGGTGCGCGCCCTGGGCGGCCCTTCGGGTAGATGCACCGGACTGCGTTCCCTGCCCAGATCTTCCGCCGTCATCTCGGCGACCCAATAGGTCTGATTGTACTGAAGCGACTCCAGTAAGTCCGGCTTCATCCAACAAAAACCTGTTCCGTAGGGTCCGCAAAGCCATTTGAAGCCGACGCTTATGACCGCATCCAGGGGAACCGACCGCACGTCCAGTGGGCGCGCGCCAAGAGCCTGAGAAGCGTTGACGATGAATCTCACGTTATGCTGACGACAGACAGACCCAAGTCCGTCAAGATCGGCGGCGAAGCCCGAAAAGGAGTGAACCCAGGTAGTGCAGAAAAGCCGCGTGCTTGAGGAGATAGCTCTGCGAAGCTCATCCGGATCGGGAAGCGGCTTTTGCGG
The DNA here is from genome assembly GCA_003222305.1 of Acidobacteriota bacterium. Taxonomy (GTDB): domain Bacteria; phylum Acidobacteriota; class Polarisedimenticolia; order Gp22-AA2; family AA152; genus AA152. Next base: position 8,471 of record QHVQ01000037.1, read on the forward strand.
GTGGATCAGGCGGACGCGAACGCCAAGTCTTTCGAGCCGCAACCATGGAAGAAGGTCCGATGGGAAGTCATCGGCGACGAGGAGAACTTCGTCCCCTCGACACCAGGGGACGCCATTGGCCAAGAGGTGAAGTCCATAGGAAGCACTATTCCCCAGGATTATTTCATCCGCAGAAGCTCCAACCAGGCGAGCCAACGCACTTTTGAGACGCGCAGGAACGCCACTGAATCGCTCTGAGGTGAGTTCATAAGGGGCGACTTTCCATTCTACCGCCTCACGGGCCTCTTCGGCCGCAAGGCGCGGCAGCGGACCTTGATGCGCACAGTTAAGCCACGCACGGCCTCTAAAGGGCCCGAAGTCGCGCGAAAACTCATCGGTCATCCTCCGCCTCCCAGGGCAAGCTCCATACCCTCCTCTCCAAAGAATTCCTCCGTCCTTGGTTTGGGAGCCTGAACGAGTATCCGACATCAGTTTCGATGCCGGTGCCATCGCTCTTCGGCAGGCGTGGCACGTCACCGTGGCGCTGATCCCGAAACCGGCCAGACTTCGGGCATAGCCTCCGCTGCAGCGTCTGGACTCTCCTCGGCGTTGCCGGACTCCTCTTCACCTTATAATAAGGCAAGGCTTCCGAGAGGGGATCTGACCCGCGAAAACCGGTGGTCCATCACAGCGATGGAGGGAAAATGAGCTCTCGCGGCCCCAGGTCCTCAAGCAGCCCCTCCAGGGCGGTCACTGCTTTCACAGAGTTGACGAACCTTTGCGGAGCAAAGACCGTCTCTCGCACGCTCCAGGGAGCCATTTTCCTAATCCTCTTGGCGTACTATTGGTGGGTATGGCCCTCCCTGTCGGATTTCGTGACCTCCATCGGAGGCGGCGACCCGCTTTTCAAGGATTTCACCCATCATTACTACCCGATGGCCAGGAGCATGTTTCACCAGCCCCTTCCCGTTCCAGGCTTTTTCTATTCCGCGTTCTTCGGCCTCCTTCTGGCGCCCTTCGGACTGCTTCCCATCAACGCGGCGGTCTGGGCCTGGCTGGTGTTCCAGCTAGTTTGTTTTACTCTGATCTGCGCTCTTCCGGGGTCCGCCCTCCTGAGGCTGTCCCCGGGACAGACGATACTCTATCGAGCCCTGTGCGCGACGAGCCTTCCTGTCCTTCATAACTTCAGGTGGGGACAGATCAGTGTGCTGATCACCGTGTGCGTCCTAGCCTCATTCTCCGCGCATTGCGCAGGGAAACGCCTCCTCTCCGGTGTCCTCCTGGGACTGGCGACCGCCATAAAGTTTTACCCGATCCTCTTCTTGCCGTACTTCATCTTGAAGCGCGATGCCCGAATGTTGGCGGGGTTTGCGGCGGCCCTGATTATCTGCTACGCGCTTTTGCCCGCGGCCATCCTGGGTCCCGGCCATTGGATCGCCTTTGAACATGCGGCCCTCGAGGCGATCGCCGGTGCCGATTGGATCTCCCAGGACTTGAATTCTCAGTATGTCGTCCATGTCGGGCTCCGGTTGTCGGATCTGGCTTCCCGGATTGGAAGCGTGCCAGTCTCCTCCGGAATGCTCCGAGCCCTGGGATATGGAATCGTGGCAGTGCTCTTCGCCGCGATCTGGGCGCTGCAAAAAAAAGCGGGGCGTCAGGAAGCTTCGCTCTCCCTCACTGCACTTTGGCTCACCGTTCCCTTTCTCATCAGGACCTCCTGGCCGCATTACTTCGCTTATCTTCCCTCCTGCCAGATTGCACTCTTGGCCTCTCTGCTCCCGATGCTTCGGGATCACCGCTTCCGGGGCACGTCGCTGGGCATCCCGGTCCTGCTTTCTTCGTTTCTGTCGAGTTCCCTGGCCTTCAACTGCTTCCCCCAGTGGGGCTGGTACAGCATGCTGGGAATCCTGTTCTTCGCCGATGCCTTGTTGATCATCCCCCTCTGCGTCATCGCCTTCGGAGAAAGCAGGGAAACGCATCAATCCGTGCCGGTCGCGCTGTCCTGAGCGGGTTACTCGACATCACGGCGTCCTTCAGGCCTTCGTGCGTCTTGGAATACAGTTAGCAGTTATCCGAGTAGGCTGACGGTAAACTAGGTGTGCCGTCCCAGCGAGTTTTCCGACCCGCGACGATCCCGGTCCCTGCACACAAGCCTTCACCGGGGTCGGCCAAGAGTCAGGCCCGATCGGTCGACTCGCTTCGACGCCGAGCGATGCGCTGGTCTGTTCGCTCCCTCCGAAGGGTGGCCCATTCCTCGACCGCCGGTATCCGACTTGATCCTT
>QHVQ01000028.1 GCA_003222305.1 Acidobacteriota bacterium
CGGCACCGGCGTCTTCGGCCACAAGGCGGCCGAAGCGGCAGCGAAAGGGGCGGTGGCCCTGTTAATTTTCAACAACGTGGACGGGGAGCTGGAGGCGGCGACCACCGAGGCGGCGGCCATCCCGGTATTCGGGCTCTCGAAGGCCAACGGGGAGTACCTGCGCGACACGCTGGGGTTCCAGTCTCCCTCGTTCAACAAGGACGACCCGGCCACCTGGTCGACCCTGTCGAACTACCCGGTCCGGATCGACCCGCCGAACCCCGCCTTTTTCTCGCCGGCCACCACCGGCTTCTCCTCGCGGGGTCCCCTGGACAACTTCCAGTATCTCAAGCCCGACGTGATTGCGCCCGGGGAAAACATCTACTCGGCGACGATCGCGGCCGGGGGCGTCTCGACGGGCGGGGGAACCATGAGCGATCCAAGTCGCTTCATCAGGGTCCGCCAGGCGCTCCTGGCCCTCCGGGGTCAGGCTCCCATCCCCGCCGCGAACCTTAGGAGCGGGGCCGGCGCCGCGGCGCAGCTTGCCCAGAACGCCGTGGTGCCGGAGAGCCTCGTGCGGGCGGCCCTCACGAACACGGCCACCAACCTGCGGGAGTCGGACGGCGAGACGCCGGTCTCCAATACCGATGATCGCACCTTCATCCACGAGATCGGATCCGGCCTGATCCACGTGATTCAGGCCGTGGACGCCCGGGCGGCCCTGGGCACCAACGATGCGAACGGCACCGGGGGACCCGACAGCGCAGACGATCCCGATTTCCTGCCGACCTACAGCTTCGGCGAGAACGTCGTGATCAACACGGGGAACCCGGCGCAGTCCCGAAGCATCACCGTGACGCTGCAGAACCTCAGTGGGCTGACGGGAGGCGGCACCTATACGCTGAGTCTTCTCGACGGTGGAGGCCTGCGCGGAGACGTCACCAGGCCCATTTCCGGCACTCCCGGCTTCTCGCTGTCGCTGAGCACTTCCTCCGTCCTCCTGGGCGCCACCGCCGGATCCCAGGCAACCTTCAACGTGACGGTGACGGTGGACGGCAGCGTGGGGCCCACGGGCCTGGCCGTCGCAGGGGCCGACGTGAACGGGAATCCCGCCACGGAATTCCTTTGGTGGGTGGTTGCCAACGGATCGAATGGCGAGTCTCTTCGGATGCCGTTCTACTATCGGACCTCCCCGGGCTCGCAGGTCTTCCGGGAAGCGCCCTTCCAGAACGAGATTCAGGACGACGCCTCTCCCGATCAGGTCAACGGCGTGGATCAGGATGGCAACTACAAGCTCTCCTGGACCTTCCCGGCCGCTCCCGCCGAGCAGCCCTGCGGCTTCCAGGTGGAGGAGGCCAGCTCCCTCTCCTCACTTTTCTCCGACGACGGGAACGAGCCGCTGGTGGCCGGAGGGAACAGCAAGTGGACCGGGGATCCGCAATGGATCAGCTCCATCCATCCCGACACCCTGACGCCGGGCTACTCGGTGGTCTACACCGATCAGCTCGATGCCTCCCTGACCATGGCGAGCGACCTGGCGATCCCGGCCGGAACCAAGGCGCAGCTCGTCTTCGACACCTTCCAGGACCTCGAGGATGGCTTCGACTACGGCTTCGTCGAGGTGAGTGCCAACGGCGGAGGCTATCTGAGGATCGCCAGCTACACCGGCACCTTCTCCGGGCAGAGGGTGCTCGACCTGAGCGGATTCGCCGGTAAGTCGATCAAGATCCGGTTCCACGTGGTGAGTGACACGCTGATCTCGACGCCGTTGTACCTCGGATGGTTCCTCGACGACATCGCCGTCCAGGCGGCCAACTGGAGCACTCTCGGGACCGTGGGAGCCTCCACCTTCACCTCCGACGTGGCCGGGCGGGCCAGCGGAACCTATTACTACCGGATCGCCGGGACTTTCGGCTCGAGCTGCAATCTGCTCGGACCCTACTCCAACATCCGCCAGATCACGGTGGACACCACGGGAGGAGCCCAGCCGGTCGCTCCTACCGCCGACTTCACGGCCACGCCTAATCCGGCACAGGTCGGTCAGACGGTGGTGTTCGACGGGTCGGCCTCGCACGACAACGACACGGTAGGGTGCGACCCTTCGAGCGATCCGCAACACTGCATCGTTGGTTACTTCTGGTCCTTCGGCGACGGGGCGACCCAGACCACGACGACACCGCTCGTAAGTCATTCCTATGCCGCTGCCGGAACCTATCGGGTCACCCTGACAGTCACCGACAACGACGGCCAGACGGCTTCTGCGGAGCTGTTCGAAGAGGTGACGGGCGCCACCGCGGCGACGCAGCAGAAGGTGAGCGGAGGCGGCTGGATCCCGCAGGCCGGCGGCAGGGCCAACTTCGGTTTTAACGTCACCAAGCAGGGCATCTCGGCCCCGACCGGCCACCTGAATTACGACGACAAAGCCGGGCACATGAAGGTGATGGCGGAGAGCATCACGTCGCTGACCATCGTGGGGAACAGCGCCCGGTTCAGCGGGACCTGCTCCGTCAACAAGGTCTCCGGCTTCAACTTCACGGTGGACGTCGTAGACAACGGCGAGCCGGGGTCCGACGACACGTTTCACATCCAGCTGGGGAACGGCTACCAGGCGGGCGGCACCCTGGGAGGCGGAAATATCAAGATTCATACGGCGACATCCACTACGGCTACCCAGAAGCCGAAAATCATCGAGTCCAGCCGATGAAGGGTTCCGTTCCCCGAGAGTGCCCCCGTCATGCCTCGGGCCCGCATCGATGTGGAGCACCCTCTCTCCACCGTCCGGGGCAGCGGGGACCCGGTGAAGGAGGGACGATGGGGGGGACGACGTGGAACAGCTGCCCAACCTGGCTGCTGGCTCCTACGAGAGGCGCTGGAACTCCGAGTTGGATGATCTCGAGCTGAAGGAGGAGGCTCTGGTGTGGAGGGAGGAGTAACGCTGAAAGAGGGCCGGGTGTGCCCCTCCTACACGCTCCCGGCCGTCATTTCTGCGTGGGCGGGGCGAGGATTCCGAGCAGTTCTCGACTCCGCAAGGGTCGGGTCCCGGATTCGGTGGAGAGAGCCGGGGCCTGACCCTTTCAGTGCGACTGGTTCTGACCGAACGCGCCGTGCTGCCCTGCTTCACCGCCGACGCAGGGACCGATCTGGTCGCCTTGCTCGAGATGCGCGGCAACCGCCGAAGCGTCGACTCGAATCGTTCTGCGCCTCGACGGGTCATCAGCGGGAATATGGCACAGCGTCACCATTCGCGGACCGTAGAACTCCTGAGCTTTCGTCCAGGCCTGCTTGCCGATTCGAGAGCCTGTGATCCGCGAAGGATAGTCATCGTAATAGGGATGGATCCCGCCGAAACGCCGTGAGATGCCGGCCTGATCGGCTGCGTCATAATAGGTCGCCCACTGCAGTTCAACGGTCTGGCTGGGACCGTGCTCGATGGTGAGGAACTGGTTCTGCGGCGCGGTGAAACTCCCCAGCCCTCCGGGGAAAAACGGCGTGCCCGTGATCGCCGCCAATACCTCTGCGGCCGATCGGCTGAAAGTGCTGTGCCCTGAGGTGTAGCCGGGGAAGGGGGGCGTCACGAAGTTCTTCGGCATGTAGGGCATCCACTGCACCCCGAGCTTCCAGTCCACACCGGCCGCTTGCGTGATCGGATCGACAGGACCGCCGAGCCAGGCGCGAATCGCAATCTCACCTTCATGCCCCGCAAGGCCCGCGTGTTTGCCGCCGGGTAGCGTCGTCTCCGGCGTGATGAGCTCAATGAGGCCCGGCACTAAGGGCAATCCATGAGGGTGGTACGAGCCGACCGCAGGGTTCGAGGACTGGCCGAGCCCGGCCATGGTACGGATCAGGGTGATGGGCCGCGAGGAATCGTAGAAGTTCTTGTTGCCCCAGGCCCAGATGGCCGCATCGTGCACCGCGCCGTTGAGCGCCAGATAGACCTTCACGTCCCACTCGAGGTCGTCGAGTATCCTCCCCTTCCCGCCCAGGCGCTTGTTGTGGTGCATGAGAGGGTTGTCTGAGACGTAGTTGGCGATCACGTTCCAGTGTCCGGGCGGCGTCTCGGACCTCGGACCATCCGCCCAGAACTCGGTGACGACGCGCTCGAAATCCGCTCGATTGACGATGTTGGGCGGGTACGGCAAGTTCGTGGCCGGGTTCTTCGGATAGCCCGTGCCGTCGTCTGCGCCCAGCGAATTGTTGGAGATGACCCCGGGCGAGACATCCATCAGCAAATTCTGCGAGGTGTCGATGCGGCTGCTCAGCCGGATCAGCTCCACCATGGCGTCCTTCACGACCTCGTCGCCCAAACCGCCCAGGTGGGGCTGCGGGCCGGGATCCAAGTACAGCCCCGATGGGTCGCTCACGTCATCCGCGCTCAGGGCGAAGGGGATCACGTCCGCCCAGCCCACTCCGACGAACCTCTGGATCGCCTGGCCGATGGGGATGCCGTTCTGGGTCACGAAGAAGTCAAACGCCAGCGGCTGCCAGCGATTCGGATCGACGATGTGTCCTACGCCAGGAAGCTTGAAGATCAGCTCCGGATTGACGGGGAGATAGCCGGTGTCGTCCGGGTAGCACAGACCCAACCCCTCGTTCGAGCCATCGGTCTGGCCGTAGGCGATCACCGCGGCGGCTATCCGGTTTCCGAGCGCCGCGGGAGAGTCCCCCTGGGTGGAGGTGAAGGTCTTATCGTAGCCCAGCGCATCCATCTGGGCGTCGAACTCCGCCTGGGAGGTCGCAGCGTTCGGGTGACAAGGCTTGCCGTCGACGTCGAAGTAGCCCACGGGGAAGCGGTACTTCAGCAACCGGTAGGCGGCATAGCTGATCGCCTCCTCCCGTGCCGTCTTCAGCTCCTCCGCCGTCTGCTTCTCCCGGACCAGATAGCCCACTGCCGTGGGAGCGTAGGCCGCCCATGCGTCCCACATGGCCACCGACAGGTGGAACAGGTTGCGCGCGTGCGCCGGCGGTTTGGGGATGTCGATGCGGATTGCGTCGAGCAGCTGCTCGTCCCACAGCCGCGCGACGCTGTGTCCGGAGCTGCGCTGCCGGCTCCATCCGGGAGAATCCTGTACTTCGGGACTGACTCCGGCGACGCCGCCGGCGCGAAGCCCTTGAGTCTGGACAGCGCCCACCGAGGGTCCCACAGACAAGTGCAACATGAGCAGGGTAAGAATCGTCGCTGCCAGATTGAGCTTGGAGTTCATGTTCGAAACCCTCCTGGCGCCACACTTCGAGTTCCGCCTATGCAAGTGAACCTGCCGGCCTTCTGAAGAACCTCCCCGGATCCGATAGGATTGATTACGTCCAATACGGCCTTCGTCCATTGATTGCAAGCGGAAAATCTATGGTTTCGGGAATGGTCCGCAGGCTTTGGAGCAGCGGCGGGAACCCGCTCTTTTCCCAAGGAAGATTGCTGAGCCAATCGTGGATTCCAAAGAATTGCGAGCCAGTGCCCCCGGCGATGGAGTCCCTTCGGCGGGAACCGGCCTAAGCGGTGAGGCTTCGCGTAGCCTCGGTGACGCGGTCCACCAGGAAATCCAGGTCCGACTCCTCGGTTGCGTAGTGAAGGATGCAGGCACGCAGGGAGAAGCGACCTCGAAGCTGTGTCCCCGAGATGAAAACCTTGCCGTCCGACTGGAGGAATTCCACCAGGCGCTTGTTCAGGTCGTCCAGCGCCTCCTCCTGACCTCGCAGGCGCGCGGGAACGCTGCGGAAGTTCACGATGGAGAGCATTGGATCGGCCAGCAGCTCCAGCTCGTCTTCCTTCCTGATCCGCACTGCGAGGCTGCGGGCCAAGCGGCAGTGACGACGGACCTGCTCGCGAATCCCTTCCCGCCCCGCCTGCTGCAGAACAGCCCAGAGCTTCAAAGCGCGAAATCCTCTGGATTGCTGGAACCCGTATTCGGAGTACCAGGGAAGTCCACCAAACCCTTTTCCCTCTTCCGTGCGCAGGTAGCTGGGCACTCGGCTGAACGTGTCGCGCAGGAGGTTCCCGTCGCGCACCAGGGCGCAGCCGCACTCGAGAGGAACCGAGAGCCACTTGTGAGGATCCAGGGCGAGGGAGTCGCAGCGATCCATTCCGCGATAACGGTCCGACAGCTGCGGATCGAGAATCCCCAGGGCCCCGTAGGCGCCGTCCACGTGAAACCACAGCCGCTCCCGCCCGCAGAGATCCGCCAGGTCGTCCAGGGGATCGATGGCCCCGGTGCTCACCGTGCCCGCCGAGGCAGCCACACAGAACGGCAGCCTCCCGGCGGCGCGGTCTTCCCTGATGAGTCTCTCAAGCGCCGGCGGATCCATCCGGAATTCTTCGTTCACGGGGACGACCCGCACTCCCCTCTCTCCCAGCCCCATGAGCTCCGCCGATTTCAGCAGACAGGAGTGCCCCTCCTCCGAGACGTACATCACGAGCTGGGGTTTGCCGGCGAGCCCTTCTTTCCGGATGTCCCAGCCATTCTCCCGGGCGATCCGCTGACGGGCCACACCAAGACAGGTCAACGAAGCCACGGATCCGCCGCTCACCAGAAGCCCCATGCTCCCCTCCACCGGGAATCCCACCAGCTCCATGAGCCAGCGGACGGCGCAGCGCTCCAGGTAGACGGCGGCATGGTCCCCTCCGGCGCAGCTGGGATCGAAAGAGGCAGCCAGAAAATCGGCGATCGCCCCCAGGGGAGCGGGAGGGGAATTCACCCAGCCGAAGAAACGCGGGTGGCCGTTCCCCATGGCGTGGGAGAACACCTCGCTTCGGATGGCTTCGAGGATGGTATCGGCGGCAACGGGTCTTTCCGGAAGCGGTCGAGTCAGAAGGGTTACACGTTCTTCGGGAGTCATGGGCTTGAAGACCGGGCGCCGCTCGATTCCCTTCAGGTGCTCGGCGGCCATCTCCGCGGCCGCTCGGGCGGCGCGGAGGAATTCTTCCATTTCCATGCCAAAGGCCGGGGGCCTGTTCTTCGGACGCCTCTCACTCATGGTCGCCGTTTCTCCAGGAATGCACGCCACCGAATCATGTCGGCGTGAATCTACCACGGACTTGGAGCGAGGGGGGGTGCGAAGCCGACTCGGAAGGAACGGGCTCACACGGCCACGGGTCGGATTTGACGGGGACATCGGGGGGAGCTCCAGGAGGATGCTCTCGCCTGACCTCGCCTCGTCGGCGACAATTTCTCGGGAGCGAAAGTCTCTCAAAATGCTCATCCCTCGGAACTCCTCGCGGACTCGAACCAGATTACGGGCCGGCGCAGCAGAAGGTTAGGCAGAGCGCGGCAAATCCGCGGTGAACGCTCCGCAGCCCGCGGCCGGTGGCTGGCGAGTGGGAGATTGGTTAGACTGTGCCGCGCCCTACCCCACCGGAGGTCTCGCGCATGGCATCCATCTTCGCCGACACTCCTGTGAGCGACTGGCTTCAGTCGCCCTGGTTTCTCGGGCCCCTGGTCTTCGTCCTCTGGGTCGCCCTCTTTCTGGTGGTGAAGCGCTATGTCCTAAAGGCTCTCCAGCGCATGGCCGAGCGCACCGCGTGGACCTGGGACGACGTGCTGGTCCGAGCCCTGTCGGGCCCCCTCCTGCTTCCGATCCTGGCCACCGGCCTGATGCTGTTCGAACGGATTCTTCCCCTCTCCAAGGAATGGGACCGGGCCCTCGACGTGGTCCTGGCCGGCGCCATGGCCCTGGCCCTGGTTCTCTTCGTGGATCTTGCCTGTCGCGGCATCCTGGACCGTCTTGCCGAGCGGCAGCCGATCCTGCGCGGGACGCGCAGCCTGATCCAGGGGATCGTGCGCGGCATCATCATCTCGCTGGGGATCCTCATCTTCCTCGACAGCATCGGCATCTCCATTACTCCCATCCTTGCCTCTTTGGGAATCGGAAGCCTCGCCGTGGCCCTGGCTTTGAAGGAGACTCTGGCGAATCTGTTCGCCGGAATTCAGATGATCGCCGACAAGACGATCGAGCCGGGCCACTTCATCCGTCTGGAAGGGGGCACGGAGGGGACGGTCACGAGGATGGGATGGCGCACCACCCGAATCCTGACCCAGGGAAACAACATGGTCGTGATCCCCAATGCGAAACTGACGGAGACTCTCATCACCAACCTTAACCAGCCCGGTCCGGAAACGGATGTCCGAGTGGAAGCTGGCGTCCATTTCGACAGCGACCTAGCGGCAGTGGAGCGGGTGACCCAAGAGGTGGCGAGGGAGACGCAGAACACCCACTCGGGGGCCGTCCCGGGGTATGAGCCTCGTGTCCGCTTTACCGCCTTCGGGGATTCCAGTATTAACTTGGTGGTCATCCTTCGCGCCCGCAATCAGGACGGAAGTCAATGGCTGCGCCATGACCTGATCAAGCGCCTCCAGTCACGCTATGCTCGGGAGGGAATCATCATGCCGTTTCCCACTCGCACCCTGGATTTGCCCCCGGAGCGGAGCGAGAGCCTGCGTGAATCGTTCCTATCGGCTGACGACGTCCCCGCGGATGCCGGGACCGGCGGCGGAACACCCGCCGACCGGGAGTGAAGCGCCTTCACGATGATGGGCACTCCGGAGCAGGTTTACGAGGGCTCGGTCGCGGCCATGCTCGTCGGCTGGGTGGGCTACGCGGTCCCTTTCCTCTTCCGAAAGAAACCCCCCAAGCTCGGTGAGCGGAAGCGGGACCCCCGCTCGAACCTTGGGATCCTTATTCAAAGCGTCTCCTACGCACTGGTCTGGTCCCTGCGACGTCCTCTCTTCACTCCTCTCCTGCCGCGCTTTCCGACGGTGAGCCTGGGCCTGGCGGTCATCTCGGTGATTCTGTCGTTCCTTTCCGCGGGGCTGGTCGGCTGGGCGGTGCGGGTCCTGGGGAAGCAATGGAGCTTCACCGCTCGGCTTGCCGAAGGTCACCGTCTCGTGACGGAGGGACCGTATGCGCTCATGCGGCATCCGATCTATGCCGCGATGCTGGGGATGCTGTTGGTGACGGCGGTGGCCATCAGCCACTGGATGGCGATTCCGCCCGCCATTCTGCTCTTCGCCGCCGGCACGCGCATCCGGATCCGGAGCGAGGAAAGTCTCCTGCAGGAAGCTTTCGGACAGGAATTTGCCGACTACCGGCGTCGGGTGGGTGCCGTTCTTCCCCGGGCGCTCCGGCCGGCCCAGGAACCCGAAGATTTATAGACACCTCGGAGGGCGGCCTGGCATCTGAATAGGGCAGGGCAAGGGAGGTCCAATTTTGGAGAGAAGAGGCTTTCTGATGAGCGGCATGAGAGCGGGGTTGCTTTTCTTGTTTTTCCCCGCCTGGGCCCGCGAGAGAGGCAAGGAGAAGACCACGATGAAGGCAAAATCGACGGACGGAATCGAGCCTTTGAACAAGCCCCGTACCGAGTGGCGCAAGCTCCTGCCGACGGAGCAGTATTCCGTGCTCTTCGAGGAGTCGACCGAGCGCCCCTTCTCCAGCCCGCTGAACGAGGAGAAACGGCCAGGCACCTTTCTTTGCGCGGCCTGCAGGCTTCCGCTGTTCAGCTCCGAGGCAAAGTTCGACAGCGGCACCGGCTGGCCCAGCTTCTTCCAACCCCTGCCCGGCCGGGTGGGCACGAAGCGGGATTTCAAGCTGGTTCTTCCGCGCACCGAATACCACTGCGTCCGCTGCGGCGGACACCAGGGACACGTCTTCAACGACGGCCCGCCCCCCACGAAGCTCCGTTACTGTAATAACGGCATCGCCTTGGAGTTCGTGCCCGAAGGTCAGCCCCTGCCGGAATTGAGGACCTAATGATCACGAGACGAATGGTCGCGACGGCGCTCGCGGCCCTCCTAGTCGCCAGCGCCGCCTCCGGCGACCCAAAGAATGGGAGAGATCAGACCATGGACGGTGAACCTAAGATTGCCACCTTCGCCGGGGGTTGCTTCTGGTGCATGGAGCCCCCCTTCGACAAGCTGGAGGGGGTGATTTCCACCACCTCGGGTTACACCGGCGGACACACCGTGAACCCGACTTACGAGGAGGTCTGCTCCGGGACGACGGGCCACGCCGAGGCGCTGCAGGTCACCTATGACCCGCTACGAGTCAGCTATGAAAAGCTGCTGGACGTGTTCTGGCACAACATCGATCCCGTCGCGCGGGATCGCCAGTTCTGTGACGTTGGGGAGCAGTACCGGAGCGCGATTTTCTATCACGACGAAGGCCAAAGGAGGCTGGCCGAAGCATCGAAGAAGGAGTTGGAAAAGTCGGGCAAGCTGCACGCCTCGATCGCGACGCAGATTGTCCCGGCCTCCGCATTCTACCCGGCCGAGGAGTATCATCAGGACTATTACAAGAAGAATCCTCTGCGCTACAAGTTCTACCGCTTCAACTGCGGCCGCGACCAGCGGCTGAGGGAGATCTGGGGATCACCTTGAAATCTCCCGACACTGGGTTCAGCCGTGGTAGCGGGACTCTTCCTGGCCACAAGGCGGGTGCACTTCGGAGCGCCAGCGGAAGCGGTGGCGCAGCGGCGAGGGGCGGTCTTCCACTGCGTCGGCGATGATGCGGCCCAGAACGGGCGCAAACTTGAAGCCGTGGCCACTGTCGCCGGCGGCCACCACCAGACCCTGTCGCTGAGGGTCGCGATCGATCCAGAAGTGCTCATCCCGAGTGTCGCAATAAAAGCAGATTCGCTTTTCGGCGATTGGCAGGGGCGCCAGGGTGGGGAAAGTCTCCTCGAGGAAGCGACGGAGGGAGGCTTCCTCCTCCGGCTCCCTCTGGCGCGGCTCGTCGGGATCCAGCTCTCTTCCCGTGCCGTGGTTGCCGATCTTGACGATACCGTCGCGGTTCAGAGGAAATCCGTACCAGCCCGTCCGCGAGATATCGGCGGTGAAGACGGGAAACATCGTCTCGCAGTAAAGGCGTTTGTTCGGCGGCCGGAAGTGGTAGAGGGGATGGGCGGTAGGCTTCAGGGAACCCGCCAGGTACGGCAAGAGCTTCGGCGTCCAGGCGCCCGTGGCCACGATCACACTATCCGCGGCGATACGTTCTCCCTCCCTCGTCTGAATCCCCGTGACGCGCCCGCTCCGCTCCACCAGTCCCGCCATCTTTGTCTCGGGCCGCACGGCGACCCTCATGGCCCGTGCCAATTCTGCCAACCATGCCACGACCCGAGCGCTCTCTGCGTAGCCCCCCTCGCTCTGGTAGAAGCCGTCCACGTAGGTGCGCGCCTTCCAGCCGGGAAAGCGCTTGCGGATGTCGGCGGGAGTCAGCTGGAGGGGCCTGTGTCCGCGACTTTCCAAGATCCGGTAGCTCTCGTATTCGAACGTGCCGGGAGCCATGGGGGTTTTTGTGAGAGTCAGCACACCGGTCTCGTGGAAGAGCGGCTCAGGCCAGCGGCGGTTCCACTCCCGCCAGATCGGCAGCGCTTCTTCCATGAGCTGCGTGTAGGTCTCGTCGCTCCCGTAGGCGAGGCGCACCACCTTGCTGATGTCGGTGGAGGCCGCCATAGGGTGCGGGACGGGACCCGGATCCGCGAGCATCACCTCCCAATGGCGGGCCCGCAACTCGAGAGCGGCGGTTGCGCCGAAAACCCCGGCGCCGACGATCACGGCCTTCCCTTGCTTCCCGCTCATTCCTTCGACTCCTCGGCGGGCGAACCCAGCGTCTGCTGGAGGAAGTCACCGACCCTTTTCCGGTAGAATTCCGGATTGCAGCGGAAGAGGTCCGTGTGGCCCGCGCTCTGGATCACCCAGAGGGTGGTCGGATACGGGGCCTTCTGGAACAGCTCACGAACGGCCGCGGGCGAGAGCGTTTCGTCCTGTCCCCCGAAGCCCAGGAGAATGGGGCAGCGCGCCCGTCCGATTTTCTCCACGGGAGCGAGCTGCTCGGGGGAGAATCCCATCCTAGGACGGACCTGCCACAGCACGAGCGGCGACAGGATCGGCTCCAGGAGTCCCCCCGCCCGGTCGCGCACTCGCCCCCGCACCGCGCTGTCCAGCCGATCGTAGAGATGCTCCAGATCGGCGCCACGAACGCCTTGCCAGCGATCCACGGCCATCACCGCGGCGGCGGCGCCCATGCTCTGGGCGATGATTGCGACCTCTCGAATCGCCTTCTTTTTCCATAGCAGGTCCAATGCCGCTTCCACATCCAGCCGCTCAGAAAAGCCGAGCGTGCTACGGCCTCCACTCGCTCCACTGCCGCGAAAATCGAACAGGAACACCGAGTAACCTACCTGGTGGAGCCACTTTGCCCGTGGAAACATCTGGAGCCGATTCGCTCGGAAACCGTGGAGCAGCAACACCGCACGCCTGCGGTCCTTTCCGGGCCACCACCAACCCCTGAGCGGCACTCCGTCGGGAGACCGAAATGCTTCATCCTCGATGCCATGTGCGGGTCGCAGGTCCTCCAGGAGGCCCAGGTCGGCGCGCTTCATCACGAGGCTCGCGGCGATCCACGCCGTCCCCGCCGTCAATCCCGCCAGCAGCACCAGAGCCACCGCGGCCCTACACAACATGCTGATCGCCTTCACTCAAGAAAGCCCGGCAAGGGATCCTCGACATGGGTGGGAGGGAGCGTATTCTAACACGCCTGGTCATCTCGCGTCGGTCTGCTATAATCGGTCTGCCGGAGATATTTGAAGGAGGACCAGTCATGGCACAAAGTGTTCTTTCCTCAATCGGCCAGACCGCCGAACGAACCGTCAAAGAGTTTGCCGACGCTTCGCGCGAAAAATTCGACGCGATCAAGAAGAAGAGCCTCGAAGACCTCTATGGTGATACCAAGGATTGGGTGCGGCAGAATCCCGGAAAGACCCTGGCGGGAGCACTCGCCACGGGCTTTCTGATCGGCCGGTTCCTCCGGCGGAGGTAGCTCTTGAGCGACCGGCCCGACGGACCGGGTGAGCCGTCGTCTTCCGAGACCTCCCAGAAAGCCGGGCCGTCACTCACAGAGTTGGTTCCTGTCATTCTCCAGTCCGTCGTCGCCCTCCTGGCGGGAAAGGTCAGGCTCGCGGAGCGGGAGATCTCTCGGGACCTTGCGTCGATTCGCGCGGCAGCCTGGCTCATCGCGGTGAGTGTGGTGTTGTTCGTGCTGGCTTTGGGACTGGCGAGCGTGGGTGCGGCCCTGCTACTGGGACGCTGGTTGGAATCTCCTGCCGGCGGGTGGCTGCTGATCGCCGTGGTCTATCTGGTGGTCGGCTTGGTGGCGGTGGCGGTGGCCAGGAGTCGCATGAAGAACTTCGGCGGCCTTCTGCGGGAGACCCGCGCCGATTTGAAGCGAGACGCCGAGTGGCTCAAAGACCTTTCGTGAAGGAACCCGAGATCGAGGCGATTCTTGCGGATATCGAGGTCAACCGCCAACGTCTGGGTGAGGCATTCGCTCAATTTCGCCGGTTCTCCCTATTCAACCCCCTGGACTGGCGGAACTGGGTAGCCCGTTACCCCGTGGAGAGCGCCGTCACAGCCGCTGCGGTCGGCTTCGTTCTCGCCCAGCCCAGCAGCGGCGCCCGCGACGGGGAGTCCGGAACACTTCTGGGCGACGCCACCCGAGCCGGCCTCGAGAATGCACTCCTCCCCCTCCTCCTGCGCCTCCTGGCATGAGTGCCTAGGGTTCTTGCGGACCGCTCCCCTGGGGAAGCAGCTTCCCCAGCTCGGTTCGACTGAGACTTCCCATGTCGATTTGGCCGATGACTCGGCCCTGGGGATCGAGCAGGAGAGTGGTGGGGAGTCCCACCACCCCGAAGGCCTGGGCTGCCTTGCCACGGGAGTCCAGCAGGATCGTCAGTCTGAGGTCGTGCTCCTTGGCGTAACGCTCCACCTTTCGGTAGGTCTCACCCAGGTTGATGGCCAGGATCCGGGTGCCGTTAGAGCCCATGTTGCGATCCACTTCCTGCAGGAGCGGCATTTCGGAAAGACAGTGCGGACACCAGGTAGCCCAGAAGTGGAGCACCACTGTCCCGCCGCGCAATTTGGAAAGCCTGACCATCTTGCCCTGAAGGTCTTCAAGCTCAAAATCGGGAGCGGCCGGCCCGCCCCCGGGCGATCCGGCGTCCACCGGCACCGGGATCAGTCCCATCCCGAAGGCCAGCACCGCCAGTCGAGAGAGCCGCTTTACCCGCCGCATCGTTCCTCCTCAGAAGGTCGCCGATAGTCCGACCGCGAGACCGGGGCGGGACGCCAGCTGCGATTCGTTCACATCCTGATAAATCGGCACCGCCACGTGGGCATAGAACCCGAATCCGGAGCTGCTGAAGACCAGGATTCCGGGCGTCAGCGCCAGCTGTTTTCCCCCGGTGCTCGCCACCAGGTGACCGTCGAAGAAATCGTGGGGAGCAGCCTGCCCGTTCAGCTGCAAACTCAGCACCAGCCGGTTGCCCGGGCTGAACCGGATGCCGCTGTTCACCAACGCCTGGTCGCCGAAATCATAGTTCAGCGGGTTCTCCCTACGGAGCGTGTAGCCGCCCGACACGAAGTACTCCCAGCGGTGCGGCACCCACTGGTGATCATAGTAGAAGCTGACGAACGGGTCCCATGAGCCGGTGCCCGGCTGGATGGTGGGCTCGTTGATGGCCCCCTCGCTGTCGCGAAGACGGTACTCCCCCGTGGGGAGCTTCACGCCGCCTCCGGCGGTGATCAAATCCTTGGTGCCCGTCAGAACCGCCACTCTCGCCGAAATCCTGGCATCCCCGAACCCCGTGGTCCCGTCGGCGCTGGTGAAGTGCTCCTCGGGAGTTCCCACGTCGTCGAAGTGCTCGTGCTCCCGATCTTGAAACAGCGGCAGATCCACTCCCAGCGTAACCCGCTTCGTAAGCCCGACGTTGAAGGCCGCGTTCACGAGAAGGTTCTGGGTGGAGATCTCCCGGTGGTGATCCGGCTCGATCAGCCCCGCTTCGAAATTCACCTTCGGCACCAGCACCTCGTCCACACCGTGCGTTCCCTTGAGCTTGCGGTCCTGAGGGATGAAGCGAAATGAAAAATCCAGACCGACCTCTCCCGGGTTGTTCACCCCTTCCTCGGTGCCGGTGACCAGAAAACAGTTGGCGGAACCGCAGCTTGCTTCGATTCGGGACAGCCCGTCAATCATCGCCAGAGAGAATCCGAGAACGACGCACCCGACGCGCCTCCGCTCATGATTCAGCATCTCTTCCTCCGCGCAAAAGTATTGTCCTTCCCCCCCGCCTTGGCATAGGGAAGGAAAAACAGCCCGGAAGCGAATCAAGCCTGAAGGAGTCGGGGCGGCGGGATGGTGGGATCGTCAGCGCGCAGCAATAGGCCGGTTGTCATCGTCAGCCCAAGGGCCATCGCGCGAGCGGGAGAAGCGTGCGCCAGGGGGGCGGATAGGACGGCGGGCAGGTGAAGTCCTGGGAAGGGGATCTCCCTCGTTCCGGTGTCACATGCCACCAAACGGCACGAGCTGCCTGTTGGCGCTCCATCCCGCAGGTTGGCTTGCGCCGCCGGACGCGGACAGCAGGGACCCCGCCCCAGCCGCTTGCAGCAGGGCATGGAGCAGCCTCCTCCGGGCCACACGACAAGCGGGGCCCCATCCAGGAGGTGGGTCAGGAGAATCAGCGCGGCTAGGGCGCGTCCCATGGAGGATCAGGCCTCAACGAATCCTGGCAACGTTGCGCATCGAACCTCGGGACTCCCTGGGAAAACGGACCGGGTAGTTGCCGGTGTAGCAGGCATCGCAAAAGTCGGCCTGGAGGTCTCCGACCGCCCGGTACATCCCGTCCCGGCTGAGATACCCCAGCGAGTCGGCTTGAATGTATTTGCGGATCTCCTCCACCGAGTGGCTGGAGGCGATCAACTCCGAGCGTCGGGGCGTGTCGATTCCGTAGTGGCAGGGCCCCGTGGTGGGCGGACAGGAGATGCGCACGTGGACCTCCTTTGCCCCGGCGGCCCGGACCATGGATACGATCTTTCGGCTGGTGGTCCCCCGCACGATGCTGTCGTCCACGAGCACGATGCGCTTGCCGATGATCAGGTTGCGCACCGGATTGAGTTTGAGCTTCACTCCGAAATGCCGGATCGACTGCCGCGGCTCGATGAAGGTGCGCCCCACGTAATGGTTACGCACCAATCCGAATTCGAATGGGAGGCTCGATTCCTCGGCGAAGCCGAGTGCCGCTGACACCCCCGAGTCGGGGACCGGCACCACCAGGTCCGCCTCGGCGGGCTGCTCTCGAGCCAGCTCCCGGCCCAGGCGCTTGCGCACCACGTTGACGCTCCGCCCGTAGAGCAGGCTGTCCGGACGAGCGAAGTAAACGTATTCGAAAATGCATGGCGCGTGGGTCACCGCCGGAAAAGGGTGGCAAGAAGCGATCCCATCCTCGGAGACCACCACCATCTCCCCTGGCGTGATGTCCCGCACGAACTCGGCGTCGATGAGGTCCAAGGCGCACGATTCGGATGTGACGAGGGTGGCGGAACCCAGCCGCCCCAAGGACAGAGGCCGAAAGCCGCGCGGGTCCCTGACCGCGATCAGCTTTCCGGGGAACAAGAAAACCAGCGAGTAGGCCCCCTCCATGTGGCTCAAGGCGTCCACGATGGCTTCTTCCAGGCTCGCCTTCTTAGAGAGGGCGATGAGGTGCAGGATCACTTCGGTGTCGGAGGTGGTCTGAAAGATGGAGCCGGAGCGCTCCAGATCACCGCGGACCTGGGCGGCGTTCACCAGGTTGCCGTTGTGGCCGATGGCCATTTCTCCCCGGTGGCTCTCGATACGCAGCGGTTGGGCGTTGATGAGCTTGCTCTCGCCGGCGGTGGAGTAACGCACGTGCCCGATCGCCATGCTGCCCACCAGCCGCTCGAGGTGGGACTTGGTGAAGACCTTCCCTACGTGACCCATGCCCCGCTCGGCATAGAGGCGCGAGCCGTCCGAGGAGACGATCCCCGCCGACTCCTGCCCGCGGTGCTGCAAGGCGTGCAGCCCCAGGTAGGTCAGGTGCGCCGCCTCCGCGTGTCCGAAGACACCGAACACGCCGCACTGATCGTGGAAACGGTCGTCGTCAAACCAGGTCTCTTGCAGGCTCATGGATGCCTGCATTATACCATCCAGGCGGGCAGGGCCTCGGCCCAGGGTCTCTTCAACTCCGTAAGAGCAGTGTTGATCACCGCTTCCTCGCCGACATGGATCTTGAGACGGCTCCCTCCGACGGCCCCCAACAGGCTGAACGGAGCCTCCCGGTCCTGGCAGATCTTTTCGAGCTTTCCCAGATTGAACTTCGGCAGGGACAGGAGAATGCGGGACTGGGTCTCTCCGAAGAGGATCGCGTCGAGGCGGCGGCCAGCCGGCAAGGTGACCTCCGCCCCCAGCATCCCTTCCGGGTGGAAGCAGGACTCCGCCAGGGCCACGGCGATTCCCCCCTCGGCACAGTCGTGGGCGGAGGAAACGAGCCCCTCGCCGATGGCTTCGATGCACGCCAATTGCACCGCCTCCTCCCGCTCCAGATCCAGCACCGGAAGCGGACCGGCCTCCAGGCGGTGGGCCTGGGAGAGGTACTCGGAACCCCCCAGCTCCTCCCCTGTCTCGCCCAGGAGCACCACCACGTCCGCTTCCTTGCAGAAGAAGCTGCGCATGGCCAGACGGGCGTCCTCGATGATCCCCACCATGCCGATGGTGGGCGTGGGGAAAATCCCTTTCCCCTCCGTCTCGTTGTAGAACGAGACGTTTCCGCTGATGACCGGAATTTCCAACGCCCTACAGGCCTCGCCGATTCCGTCCACGCACTCCGAGAACTGCCACATCACTTCAGGGCGCTCCGGGTTCCCAAAGTTCAGGCAGTCGGTCAGGGCCTGGGCCACCGCCCCCGAGCAGGCCAGGTTCCGCGACGCCTCGGCCACGGCGATGCGTGCTCCCGACCGAGGATCCAGGTAGCAGTAGCGGCCGTTGCAGTCGGTGGTGAGGGCCAGCGCGTGGGGAGACCCCTTGATCCGGATCACCGCAGCGTCCGAGCCGGGGCGCACCACCGTGTTGGTCCGAACCATATGGTCGTACTGGCGGTAGATCCATTCCCGGCTGCAGAGGTTCAGCGAGCCTAGGAGCCCCTTGAGGGCCTTCGGCGGATGGACCACGTCCTTGAGGCCGGTGAGGTCCAGGCGCCCGACCTCGTCCTGCCAGGCGGGGCGTTCCATGGGACGCTTCAGCAGCGGCGCGCCGTCGGCGATCGGCTTGACCGGGATGTCGGCGACACGTTTACCTCGGAAGTGGACGCGCAGGCTGCCGCCCGCGGATACCTCCCCCACCGGGACTCCTTCCAGATCCCACTTGCGGAAGATCTGCCGAACCTTTTCCTCGCTTCCTCGGCGCACGATCACCAGCATCCGCTCCTGCGACTCGGAGAGCATCATTTCGTATGGAGTCATCCCCTCTTCCCGAACCGGGACTCGATCCAGATCGAGGTCGATGCCGGTCCCGCCTCGGCCTGCCATCTCCACCGAGGAAGAAGTGAGTCCTGCCGCGCCCATGTCCTGGATGCCGATGATGGCATCGGTCTTCATCAGCTCCAGGCAGGCTTCGAGCAGAAGCTTCTCGGCGAAGGGATCCCCGACCTGAACGGTGGGGCGCTTCGTCTGCGAGTCGGCCTCGAACGACGCGGAGGCGAGCAGGCTGGCCCCGTGGATTCCATCGCGGCCGGTGCGGGACCCCACGTAGAAGACCGAGTTCCCTGGACCCCTGGCCTGACCGCGGAAGATTCGGCCGGCGTGGGCAATCCCCAGGTTCAGGACGTTGACCAGGATGTTCCCGTTGTAGCTTGGGTGAAAGGCCACCTCGCCACCCACGGTCGGGACGCCGACGCAGTTTCCGTACCCCGCAATTCCTCCCACCACACCTCCCAGCAGGTATCTCATGCGGGGATGGTCGGGCGAGCCGAAGCGCAGGGAGTTCAGTGAGGCGATAGGACGCGCCCCCATGGTGAAAATATCCCGGAGGATCCCGCCGACTCCGGTGGCCGCCCCCTGGTACGGTTCCACGTAGGATGGGTGGTTGTGGCTCTCCATCTTGAAGATCGCCGCCAGTCCCCCGCCGATGTCGATGGCACCTGCGTTCTCGCCGGGTCCCTGCAGCACCTGGGGCCCCGTAGTGGGAAAACGCTTCAAGTGGATGCGAGAGGACTTGTAAGAACAATGCTCCGACCACATGAGTGAGAAGATCCCCAGCTCCGTGTAGCTTGGAGTCCGCCCCAGAATGGCGCGGACCTTTTCGTACTCCTCGCTCGAAAGGCCGTGGGCCAGCGCCAGGTTCAGGTCGACTGCGGGTTCAGTGTTCTCACTCATGGGAGACTTGGATCACCGTCAGAAGGGTCAATGCCCCTGGGTTGCGGCGATGACCGATTCAAATATCAGCCGGCCGTCCTCGTTACCGAGGATCGACTCCGCGCAGCGGTCGGGGTGGGGCATGAACCCCATGACGTTGCCCCGCTCGTTCAGGACGCCTGCGATGGACAGGAGGGAACCGTTGGGATTCGACTCTTCCGTGAGATTCCCCTTGGAATCACAGTAGCGGAAGGCGATGCGCCCTTCCACTTCCAGGCGCTTCAGCGTCTTCGCGTCGGCAAAGTAGCAGCCCTCCCCGTGGCCTACGGGCATCTTCAAGACCTTCCCCGGGGGGATCTGTGCCGTGAAGGGGGAGTTTGTGGTTTCCACGCGAAGGGTGAGATCCAGGCAGAGGTAGTGCAGCGACCGGTTGCGGACCAGGGCGCCGGGGAGGAGGCCCGACTCCGTGAGGATCTGGAATCCGTTGCAGATCCCCAGGACCGGTCCGCCTTCCTTTGCGAAGCGGGCCACCGTCTCCATGATGGGTGAGAACTTGGCCATGGCGCCGCAGCGGAGGTAGTCACCGTGGGCAAAGCCCCCGGGGAGAATCACGCAATCCGATCCCGCCAGCGTCCTGTCCTTGTGCCAGAGAAAGCAGGCTTCCTGTCGCAGCACGTGCTTCACCACGTGGTAGCAGTCGTGCTCACAGTTGGAGCCGGGAAACACCACGATGCCGAATTTCAAGCCATTCCTCCGAGCCCTTTCACTCGGCCACTTCGAACTGGTAGTCCTCAATCACGGGGTTCGCCAGGAGCTTGTCGCACATTTCCTTTACCCTCTTCTCGAGCTGGGCCTTTCCCATTTTGGGGAGCGACAGCTCCAGCACCTTCCCCGCACGCACGTCCGTGACTTCCTTATAGCCCAGCTGGTGCAGGGAGCTCAGGATGGTCTTCCCCTGCGGATCGAGGACCCCCTTCTTGTACAACACCGTGACCCTGACTTTCATCCCCCGCTCCCCCGCCCGGCGGCTTCCTCCCCGAAGACACGCCGGAAAATTCGATCCACGTTGCGTAACTGTCTTTCAAGATCAAAGCAAGCATCCAGCTCCGCCTCCGACAGGTACTTCCGGATCCCCTTCTGGACCTGCAGATTACCCCGAAAGGTGCCCTGCCCCTCGCGAGCCTTCATGGCCGAGTCCTGCACCCAGGCATAGGCCTCCTCGCGGGTGGCCCCCTTGCGTGCCAGGGCCAGGAGGACTTCCTGGGAGTAAATCAGCCCACCGGTGGCTTCCAGGTTTTTCCGCATCGCTTCCGGATGCACCTCCAGCCGCTCCAGAATTCCCCCCAGCCGATGGAGCATGTAATCGGACAGGATGGTGCCATCGGGGAAGATAACCCGCTCCGCCGATGAATGGCTGATGTCCCGCTCGTGCCAGAGCGCGACGTTGTCCAGGGCCACCATCACGTGGCTCTTGACCACCCGCGCCAGCCCGCAAACCTGCTCGCACGCCACCGGGTTGCGCTTGTGCGGCATGGCCGAGGAGCCCTTCTGGCCGGCGTCGAAAGGTTCCTCCGCCTCTCCCACCTCGGTGCGTTGCAGGTGCCGGACCTCCGTGGCCACCTTCTCCAGGGAGGCGGCCAGGATCGCCAGCGCCGCCACGAACTCGGCGAAGCGGTCGCGCTGGAGCACCTGGCTGGAGATGGGAGCTGGCTTCAGTCCCAGCTTCGCGCAGACCTTCTCCTCCACCGCCGGGTCGAGGTGGGCGAAGGTGCCCACCGCTCCGGAGATCTTGCCCACCGAGATCGCCTCTCGCGCCCGCATCACGCGCTCGCGCGCCCTTCCGAACTCTGCGTAGAAGACGGCCATCTTCAATCCGAAGGTGGTGGGCTCCGCATGGATGCCATGCGTGCGGCCGACGCAGGGGGTACGCCGGTGCTCAAAGGCGCGTTTCTTGAGCGCCTCTCTCACCCGATCGATCCCCGCCAGGATCAGGTCCGCCGCTTCCTTCAAGAGCAGCGCGTTGGCGGTGTCCACGACATCGGAGGAGGTCAGCCCCAGGTGAATGAAGCGGGAATCGGGGCCTACGTGCTCCCCCACGCTCGTGAGGAAAGCAATGACGTCGTGCTGCACCGTCCTCTCGATCTCCAGAACCCGTTCGGGGTCGAACGCCGCCTTGCGGCGGATGCGGGCGGCGGCTTCGCTGGGAATCTGCCCCGACTCAGCCAGAGTGTCGCAGACGGCAAGCTCCACCTCCAGCCACTTTTCATAGCGGTGGGCGTCGCTCCAGATCCGGCCCATCTCATCCCGGGTGTAGCGTGGAATCACGATCCGTACTCCTCCGGCTTCTCGCCCGCGCCGCGGCGGGGAAACTTTCAGGCCTCGATCCAATGGGCGCCTGGTCCCTGCTCCGCCACCGTCATCCGGATTTCCGAAGACAGACGGCCCAGCGCCCGATGCGCTTCCAGCATGGCCAGGTCGGCCCGATTGTTGGTGCGGCTCAGGTGGGCCAGCACCAGGCTCCGCGTCTCGCGCGTCGCCACCTCGGAGATGAACGCGGCGGCTTCGCCGTTGCTCAGGTGTCCCCGGGGTCCCCGCAGCCGCTGCTTCAGCTCTCGCGGGTAAGGCCCCTCCTCCAGCATCGTGAGATCGTGATTCGATTCCACGATGATGGCCCGGCAGCCGGCGAGCAGCCGGCAGACCGCCTGGGGAGCATGCCCCAGGTCCAGCGCGTACCCCACGCTCCCTTCGGGCGTTTCCATTCTGAACGCCGCCGGGTCGGCGGCGTCATGCGGGACCGGAACTCCCACGACCCGCCACTTCCCCAGGCGGAAGCTTCCCCCGTTCTCAAACGGACGGACCCGGAGACCCCCCCCGGGCCGAAGCCCCAGGCAATCGAGCGTGGAGGGCGTGGCGGCCACCGCGCACCCGAAGCGCCGAGCGAAACGTTCCACCCCGCGTGCATGGTCGCTGTGTTCATGCGACAGGAGGACGGCGTCCAACTCGGCCGGATCCACTCCCAGCGCCGCGAGTCTCGCCTCCAACTCCCGGCAGGAGAATCCCGCATCCACCAAGACCCGCGTCCCCGCCGCCTCCAGGAACACCGCATTGCCACCACTGCCGCTTCCCAAGATGGCCAATCGCAGAGGAGGACCTCCTTCAGCTCTTGCCCGTGTGTCCGAACCCGCCGGAACTTCTTTCGGTTGGCGGGAGCTCCTTCGCCTCTTCCAGCTCCGCCCGACTTGCTCCCGCCACCACCATCTGCCCGATCCGGTCCCCCCGGTGGATGGTGTAGGGAGCCTGTCCGAGGTTGATCACCACGAGGCGGATTTCACCCCGATAGTCGGAATCCACCGTCCCGGGAGCGTTCAGGAGCGTGACACCGTGCTCCGCCGCCAGTCCGCTGCGGGGCCGGATCTGCGCTTCATATCCTGGCGGGAGCGCTACGGCCAGACCGGTCCCCACCAGGGCGCGCCCCCCGGGAGGCAGGGTGATGGAATGCGAAATGCAGGCCCTCAGGTCCAAGCCTGAGGAACCCGGCGTGGCGTGGGCGGGGAGAGGGAGGTCCGAATTCTCCTCCGTCCGGCGGATCAGAACTCGGATTGGAAGTGGTTCGCTGTGGGAGCTCTGGCCCATCCTGGCATCCGCCCACGGGGGCGCCGGAATTCAGAAGACGAGATCGTCCGCCGTCAGCTTGAACTTCGTGGTATTACCCAGAATCGCCACGGTGCACGTGGCGCTGTCGAACATTTCGCGGGCTAGGCCGCGCACCTCTTCCCCGCTCACCTTATCGATCCCCTCCAGGATCTCGTTCAGCGTGAAGGGGCGCTGGAAGTAGACCTCCTGCCGGGCCAGGTTGGACATCCGAGAAGAACTGCTCTCCAGGCTGAGCATGAGACTTCCCTTCATGTGGTCCTTGGCCATTCTCATCTCGCGATCCGACGGGGGCTTCTCCTTCAGAGAGACGAATTCCTCGAGGATCAGCCGCACCACCTGCTCCGCCGATTCCGGTGCGGTGGCGGCGTAAACCATGAGAAAGCCCGTGTCCCGGAAGGAATTCACCGAGGAGAAGACGTTGTACGCCAGTCCCCGTTCCTCCCGGATGTCTTGGAAGAGTCGGCTGGACATGGCGCCGCCCAGCAGCGTGTTGAGAACGTATTCCTGGAAGCGGTGCTCGTGGGCCAGCGGAAAGCCCTTCACCCCCAGACAGAGATGAACCTGCCCCAGCTCTTTCTTCTCCTTGATCACCATTCCCGGATGCAGGCGGGGCGGCTGTGTCCCGGGAGGGGCCGAGCCGTTGGTGAGGGGCTCAAAAGCGCGTCGGATATCCGTCACCAGCTTTTCGTGCTCCAGGTTCCCGGTCGCAGTGATGAGCAGATTTGCCGGCTGGTAACTCTCTCGGAAATAGCGGCTCAGAATCTCGGGAGTCATTACCGATACCGACCCCACCGTTCCTTGGATGGGACGCCCCAGCGGATGGTCCGGCCAGAGGTACTGGTTGAACAGGTCGTAGACCAACTCGTCCGGCGTGTCATCCACCATGCGGATCTCTTCGAAGATGACCTTGCGCTCCTTCTCGATTTCCTGCGGTTCGAATCGAGGATGAAGAACGATGTCAGAAAGCAGGTCCAGCGCCACCGGCAGGTGCTCGTCCAGCACTTTGGCATAGAAGCAGGTGTACTCCTTGGCGGTGAAGGCGTCGATGTGCCCGCCGATGGAGTCGATGGTCAGGGCGATTTCCTTGGCGCTGCGGTTTGCCGTCCCCTTGAACAGAAGGTGCTCGATGAAATGCGAGATCCCATTCTCAGCCTCGCTCTCGTGCCGGGAGCCCTTCTTGAGCCAAACCCCCAAGGAAATCGAGCGCAGGTTGGGCATTTGCTCCGTCAGCACGGTGAGCCCGTTGCTAAGTTCTTTCCTGTTAGTCAGTTCCATGAAGGCTGCCCGGGAATACTGCGGAGGCTTTCGAGGGATCCCCGCCTCCGAAGTGGAGGCGAGGCTGAAGTATAGCACAGCGGTTTGGTGCGAGCCGGCTGAACAAGATTGCCCTGGTCGCGGCCATCCTCCCGGTGGGCGCGCTTCTCCAAGCGGGCATGGGTATAATGCGGTGGCTTTGGGGAGGAGTCGTCCATGCAACCGGTGCGGCGCGTCAGGGTATTCCTGCTCTCCGTCGCCCTCCTCTTCCTCGCCGAATCCAGGGCCCATGGCCAGGAGACCCAGGGCTCGGACGAACACCACCACGAATCGATGGGATCGGGGAATGTCCCATCCGCATTCGGCCCTGCCGGCACCCTCCTCATGAACCTCGCTTCGGGAACCTCCCAAAACCCTGCCAGCGCAGGAATGCACGCCGGGCACCTAATCCGGGGCGCCTGGACCCTCATGTTCCACGGACAGGCCTTCGTCATGGACATCCAACAGACGGGGCCGCGGGGTGAGGATCAGATCGCCTCCGCGAACTGGGGGATGGTGATGGCCACCCGCAGTGTGGGGAAAGGGGCGATGATGTTGCGAAGCATG
>QHVQ01000029.1 GCA_003222305.1 Acidobacteriota bacterium
CTGCGCACTGCTTCCTGGACCACGGCCGCGAGGGAGGCCGGCTTCCGATCCAGGTGCAGTGGCCGAACGTACTCCAGGCTGTCCACCACGGTTCGATTCATCCGCTTCACCTCACTGACGATGCGGTCCACGAGGGACACCTCCTCCGGACGCGCCCCGAGCCGCCTCCGGAGGAGCGAAGCAGTCACCTCGATCCCCCCCAAAGGGTTGCGGATCTCGTGGGCCATGCCCGCGGCCATCTGCCCCAGCGCGACCAGTCGTTCCTTGAGCTGCTCTTGTTCCTGGTGGTGCTCGATCTGCGTCAGGTCTCGGAAGAGCAGGGCGGCCCCGAGCACCCTCCCGTCGTCGTCCCGGATCAGGGGCATGGAGAAACCGATGGTGCGCTTACGCTCGTCTCTCAACCGGATCTCCATCTCGGCGCGGTTGGGCTGGTTCTTCATCCGAAACGATTCCATGAAAGTCGAGGTGAGTGTCGGGTGGTCCTTCAAGGCCTCCGAGCAGGGGAGACCCACCAGGTCGGGCGCATTCAGTTCCAAAATCTTCCGCGCCAGGTCGTTGATGCTGGTAATTCGACCCTCACGATCGATCGTGATGCTCCCACACCTCATGCTGGTGACGAGGTGCCGATAAAACCTGTCTCCCGGAGGGGAGAAGGGTGGGGATTGGAGCCGGGACGAGGTCGAGCGCTGTGACATAAATTGACACAATCCTTTGAACTACAAGGGGTTAATATAGTTCTGCCGAGAGGAGGGTCAAGGAATTGAACTAAGCGATGACGGGAACGTAGCTTAGCGGCGGGGACGGGGAGAAAAGACCGGCTCGAGGGCTCGGAACACTCCGCGGAGGACCCTGTACACGACCCCCGGGGACTCCCCTTCTTCAGGAAGACCGGCCCCGGGAAGGGCCCGCAAGAGAGCCCGATGGATGCGATAGAGGGATCGATAGAACCAGGCGCGCTCATCGCGTCCCACGGCGAAAGGCGGCGCGGCCTTCCCGTCCTCTCTCTCCACTTCCGCGCCCTCGACCCTCCCCAGGACGGCCTCCGGTGCCACCATCTCCCTGGCCGGATTATTGTCTCCCTGGAAGACCAACCACTCCCGCCCTGCCTGCTTCTTCCTCCAGATAAGCCGGTGGATGGTCAGCACATCGGAGTGAATGAAGACGCCGATATCTCCCACTCGCAAGGACTCGGCGGGAAGAGCCACCACGTGCAGCTTCCACCCGTCCTGGAGCGTGGGGTGCATGCTTTGACCGCGCAACGTCAGGCGGCCGGATCCGCTGGCTTTGAGCGTTTCGGCAAGAAGCTGGAGGCTGCCTGCTGAATCCAGGCCCATCTCAGCGCACCGAGAAGCGGGCCTCGGCCTCGGCCGTCAGGCCGGTCACCCGGTCCTTCACCTTGACCTGGAGCATGAACTCGCCAGCGGGCCATCCGGTGAGGGGAAAAGCATAACCATGGACCAGCCCCGACTGGTTTTCGAACTGCAGCGGTTTCCCTGCAGGCTCATAAGTGACTTCGCCGGTTTTTCGCAGCGAGGCTGCCCGCAGAAACTGGTAGGTGAGATCCAATCTCGCATCGCCGCTGCCTGGATCGATGCCGGGATGATAGACCTGGAAGTAGTACGCCATGTCCGTCCCGGTCCGGTAGGTAGGGTCCATCTTGGGGACCACCAGGAGCCTTCCCACCAAGAAGGGAGGATCGTTCTCGGGATGCTCGGCGGGCTCGAGACGAGCCGCGAGGGTGATGCCCGACAGGGAGAAAGCTGCCTGGCGGAAGTCCGGGACCTGGAGGCGCTCGCTCAGAGAGAACAACTCGCGGGTCGCCTCGTTCTGAATTCCGAAGAAAACCGTGTAGATCCCGGGATGCACCGAGATGCGCCCCTGGTAAAGCCGGAAGCCGTCCACGTCCGCAACCCTCTCCGAGGTGCGGAAGGACTCGGGCCCTGCTAGATCGAACGAAGAGCTTGCGTCCGAGAGACGCGCATAGACTTTCCACGCGGGGGACTCATCTGATCGGCGGACACCCAGCGTTAGGCTCACCGAGGTGTTCCCATCGGCGGCCAGGAAGAAATCGTAGCGGGTGCGGAATCGCTCCGTGTTGTTGGGGGGGTGCGACCCGGCAATGGAATCCAGGAGTTGCCGGGGCTCCGGGGGTCTCTGGGCCGAGGTGGCCTGGATGGCCAAGTCACGGGGGGTGCCGAAATACCGTTCAAGGCGATTCAGCGTCAGGCGATCGGAGATCTCGTATTGGCCTGCGTCGTCCCGCACGAAGCGGACCTCCGTGTCCCGCTCCATCCCAGGGAAGCGTGGCTCATGGTAGAGCCAGATGACGTAGAAGATCTCCTTGCCCGCGCGGTTGAACCCCTGGCCCTGGCGGATCTCGTCGGGGGCCCCCAGCAGGACGTGGAACTTCCCCCGGTCCGTCTTCCAGCCCGGGTACGGTGCGTCCCGGAAGAGGCCGTCGGCCTCCCTGACCCGATTCCAGAAGCGATTCTCGAATTCATTGGCAGGCGTTGCCGGATCGTCGTCGCGGCGCGCCCAGAAGTCCTCGATGAACTTCTGGCGCTCCGGCTCGGTGGTCAGGGACCGGTACTGTTTTTCCTCGTCGGTGGTGAGCAGATAGCGGACCGGTCCCTCATACCAGTCGCGGGAGGGAAGGTTCCAGTCCTTCGCGCGAGAGCTCTGGGCCCCCCTGGCCACGGCGGTCCAAAGGAGCAGGAATGCGAATGCTGCCGCGAGCGTGGCCTTCAAGCTTGACACGTCCTCGAACCACTTCCTATACTCGGCCGACCGGAAAAAGCCGCCTATGACCAAGAAGCTGGAACCTGTCGAACCGCTTCCCCTGGAGGAAGGGCTCCTGCGTGTGCGCGCCGGGAACTTCATCCTGCTGAGCATCGGCGCCCTCGATCGTCAGACAGGCATCACGGAGATTCTCGCATTCTGCCGTTCCCGGGAGAATCAGGATCTAGTGGCCACGGGTGCCTGGAAGCAGGGCCAAGCCGAACCTATAGACCACTATTATCCGGTTCGCATCCCCATCCCCGCTTCGTCTCCCACCGTGGTCTGGCTGCTGGAGAAGATCGTGCTCCAGGACGGGCAGGGCAACCGCCGCACCTACACCGCCGGGCAAGACTACGACGAATTCCTCTTTCAGGTGGATGGAATCGACGGCGTGGATTGCACGCCCCCGAGGCTTCTGGGAATCCGCGTGGAGCCCAGCTAGTTTTTCCCCGCGGCCGGTTTTCCGGCGGCCTCCTTGGTGGTCGCCGCTTTGGCAGCCATTTCGGTCAGCGTCACTCTCTTGATGAGCAGAGGCTTCACCGGACGCGCCGGGTCGCCGGGAGCTTGGTCCGCCGACTTCACGGTAGGTACCTGGCAGAGGGTCTTCACCGTATCCAATCCCTCCACGACCTTCCCCAACACCGTGACGCGCCCTTGCAGGTCCTCCTCGGCTATGGCGGTGATCATGATGTGCGATCCCGAGTCCATGGCCCCCGTTTCACGATTTCTCAGCTGCAACACCGTGCCCGCCTCAATGGGGGATCGGGAGGTTTCCGGATCTAGATTGTAGCCCGAACCCGCCGCCGGGTCGCCGGTGGGCGAGCCTCCGATGATGGCCTGGCCCGGGATGATCCGGTGGAACTGGTTTCCGTTGTAGAACCCCTGACGCACCAGGTCCACGAAGTTGCGCACGTGGCGGGGTGCCGCCCCCTTGTCCAGCTGGATGACGATCGGGCCGAAGTCGGTTTCGAGCTTGGCCCGGTAATCCTTCTTGGCGTCGTAACGCTCCACGACGTGAAGAATGAGCGAATTGCTGGCGGCCCCTTCTCCCTTCCAACTCACCTTATAGTTTCCCGCTTTCTGGAGGTCGGGAAAGATCTCGCTCATGGACAGGACCCGGCCGAAGAACGCATTCTTTTCCAGGGACTTCGGCTGGGTCACCAGGGAGGAAACTCGCTCGGCCTTCTTGAGCTTGGTTCCCCGCGCATCTTCCACCGAAAGCCCGGTCATCAGCTCCAGCCCCTTGCTGTTGTCGACTGCGCCGTCACCGACATTCTTCACCGTCATGGCCACAGACAGATCGTCTCCCTCGTAGAAATAGGGGAGCTGGGTCTCGAAGGTGATGAACACGGAGGGCTTTGCCGGCTCAGCGGCATGGAATGAGACGGGCACCAGCAGCCCGATCAGTATCAGGATCCACCGGAGCCGGGAAATCTCACGATTGCGTCGTATCGTCACTTTCTCACCTCGTGCGGGAATTCCAACAAGGACTCGGCAGAACGCCGGGAGATGCGCCGAAAGCCGGCAAGCATCATTAATTACCGCGGTCCCGCATGATAATCCTCGCTCCGCAGTGCGTCAAACCGGGCTCGAGCGAGCGCGGCTAGCGCGGGCCGCCGGCAGTTTCCGGCTGGACGGGATTTCGAGGCGCCCGAAAGCCGGGCGTTCCCGCTCCAACGGTAATGGCCACCACCGCCGCAGAGAAGAGGAGCAAGATCAGCGCGGCGATCCACCGGAGAGGGCCGGAACGCCGGAATACCGGCGTCCGGGGAGCGGGAAAGGCAAGAATGCGGCTCTGCATGGGTCCATCCATTGTTGGGAAATTGACGTCCGGAGATTATGGCGGCAAGGCGCGGGCATTTGCAAGCCGATCGCACAAAATCCTTGCGGGACGCGGCTTTTGGAAGTATAGGGGTGTGTAACTCGTGGAGCGATGCTTGTACTGTTCGGGCTGCGGCGAAGGGCTGAAAGGAACGCAATATCTCGGTGTGGAAATCGAGATGTGCCTGCATTGCGGCGGCATCTGGCTGGAGGATGGCCGCCTAAAGGATCTCATCGACTGCGCCCGGCGGGGTCTTCCCCCGAAATCCGTGGAGAACGCCACCCGCTACCGGCCCAGCTACAGCCTCAGCGAGCAAGACCAGACCCTCATCGTGAAGTGTCCGTGGTGCATCGGCGTCCTGAAGCCGGTGAATTACACCTCTTCGTCGGGAGTGGCCATCTATACTTGCATCAACAATCACGGAGTGTGGGTTCCCAAGGACAACCTGGAGCGCCTGCTCCTGTTCTTGCAAGTATGGGACAGTTTCCTGAAGCCGGCCCGGGACGCCTACGCCCAGCTGGCGCCCCTCGGCAAACAGCGCTTCCTGCGCCGCTACTCCGTTTCTTGACCCTTGCGCTCCGCAGCAGCGATCGTGTCCGAACGATTGCGTTGCGGGCGGGAAGCTAGCCTCCCCCGGGTCGAAAGAGTGTTCATGAGAAGGCCGGGCCGGCCGGCAACGGCACGAGGTAAAGGCGGCCGTCAGAGCACCGTCCGGGCCAGCGTGACCACCCGTACCCCCCGCACCCCGCCCCGCCGCAGGACCCGGGCGCATTCCTCCACGGTGCAGCCGGTGGTATAGATGTCATCCACCAGCAGGATGCGCTTCCCCCTGACGCTCCCAGCGGGCGAGAGGGCGAAGGTCCCCCGTAAATTCTTTCGCCGATCTTGACGCCCCAGCTGGGTCTGAGACCGCGTCGGCGCCGTCTTGGTCAAAAGCCGGGGAACGTGGGGAAGCGCCGCCGCGATGGCCACCGCTTCGGAGAGGAGCTCCGACTGGTTGTAACCGCGCTCTCGCACCCGCCGCGGATGCAGCGGAACCGGGGCTACCAGGTCCACCTCCGCCCGCTCACCGGAGAGGGAGCGGGCCAGCCAGCGCCCCAGGTGCCGTCCCAGTTCCTTCTCCCCGTCGAACTTGACCCGGTGAATCGCTTCCCGCAGGGCGCCGTCGTAGATTCCCGCGGAGCGACAGCGATCGAACGGACGGTATCGCCGGCGGCAATCTTCGCACAGGTAGGAGGGCGTCGGCGCAGGATGCTCGAAGGCGAATACCGGCTCCCCACAGCGCCGGCAGCAGGAGCCCTCGAGACGCCGGAACGAGCGCCAACAGGGAAGGCAGACTCCGCCTTCGTGAAGGGCGGGAAGGGGGCCCCGGCAGACCAGACAGTCGGCCGGGAGGAGCGCGGCGGTGAGAGGAAGTAGAAGCCGCCGCAAGATCTCAAACGCCAAGCCTCACCCCGAAATCAGGGATCGGCCCTCCATCTCGTGCGGTGCGTCCAGCTCCAGGATTTCCAGCAAGGTGGGGGCCACGTCGGCCAGAATCCCTCCCTCCCGGAGCTTCTTCCCCTTCAGCCGGTCGTTGACCAGCACGAAAGGGACGGGATTGGTGGTGTGCGCCGTGTGAGGCTGCCCCGTGACGTAATCCACCATCTGCTCGGCATTCCCATGGTCCGCGGTGACCACCGCGGTGCCGCCCTTCTCGGCGATGGCGCGCAGCAACTGGCCCACCGAGCCGTCCACCGCCTCGACGGCGGCCACGGCCGCCGGGTAGATGCCGGTGTGGCCCACCATGTCGCAGTTCGCGAAATTCAGTATCACCACCAGGTCTTTCTTTTCTCCGACCTTGCGGATGAATTCCCGGGCGATCTCCGCCGCGCTCATCTCCGGCTGCAGATCGTAGGTGGCTACCTTCGGGGAAGGGACCAGGATTCGCTCCTCGCCGCCATAGGTCCGCTCCTCGCCGCCGTTGAAGAAGAAGGTGACGTGGGCATACTTCTCCGTCTCGGCGAGCCGCAGCTGCGGCAGGCCCGCCGACGAGAGGACCTGCCCGAAGTTTCCCTCCACGTTATGCGGGGTGAAAAGGATGGGAAGCGAGAAGGTCCGGTCGTATCGGGTCATGCAGCCGAAGGCGGCGAGCCTGGGCGCCGGCTCCCGATCGAAGCGATCGAAGTCGGTCTGGGTGAACGTCCGGGTGAGCTGGCGGGCTCGGTCCGCCCGGAAGTTGAAGAAGAGAATCCCGTCCCCGCTCACCACGGCGCCGCGCCGCACGTCTCCCCCCACGGCGATGACGGAAGGGGGGAGGAATTCATCGGTGATCCCCGCGTCGTATCCGGCCTGGATTGCGGCCTCGGCGGTGCCGAACTCGCTCCCCTCGCGGAACACCAGGCTCCGATAGGCTTTCTCGGTCCTATCCCAGCGGTTGTCCCGGTCCATGGGGTAGTAACGACCCACCACCGTGGCGACAGTGCCGGCCCCTTCCCTTTCAAGGTATTGCTCAAGATCCTTGGCGTACCCGAGTCCCGAGCGCGGAGCCGTGTCCCGTCCATCGGTGAATGCGTGGATGATGATTTCCCGCACATTGCGCCGCCGCGCCACCCGCACCAGCGCCTTCAGGTGATCGAGATGGCTGTGGACGCCCCCGTCGGAGATGAGCCCCATCAGATGCAGCCGTCCTCCCGACTCGCGAATTTTCTCGAAGAGATCCAGGAGAACTTCGTTACGGTCCAGCTCGTGGTCGGCGATGGCGCGATTGATGCGGCTCAGATCCTGATAAACGACCCGGCCCGCCCCCATGCAGATGTGTCCCACCTCGGAGTTGCCGATGACTCCGGCGGGAAGACCCACCGCCTCTCCCGAGGCCTGGAGCAGCGTGCGGGGATAATCGGCAAGGAGTTCCTTCAAGTGCGGTGCGTCGGCGTTGGCCACCGCATTGTACTCTTGGCGTTCGCTGTGTCCCCATCCGTCCAGGATGACGAGGGCCAGGGGAAGGACGCTGCGATTGGCGATTCGGGTCACGGCCTAGTCCGTTTCCATTCCGTTGTCGGTGCAGCCAGCTTCGAGCGGCCGAAGGGCCGGCCGCAGAGAGTACGTCCTTGGTGTGCCTTGGCTGGGGGGGCGCTGGCCCGGCAAGACAGGTCAAGCAGAATCGCCCCGAGAGCCTAAGAGATCCCCGCCCCCGAGTCAAGCGAGCGTATTGCGCCATCTAGTAATGTTACCGAAGGGGGCATCTCGCGGCCTTTGTATCTTGCTCCTCCGCGGGAACGGAGCGTATAGTCCCAGCCGCCTGCGCCCGTGCCGAAAAACCTACCCCGGAGCGCCGGGGACTCAGGCAATTGTAAGACGGAGGCAGCCAAGGGCTCCCCATGAAGCTGATTTCGGTGAACGTCTCGAAGCCGAAATCGGTGACCTGGCAGGGGCGGCGGGTGCGCACGGGGATTTTCAAGGAGCCCGTCGCCGGCAGAGTCAGGGTCGAACGTCTCAACCTGGAAGGGGACGGGCAGGCGGACCTACGGGTCCATGGAGGCGAGGACAAGGCGGTTTACGCCTATCCGGTGGAACATTACGGTCCCTGGCGCGCCGAGTTGGAGCGGGAAAGCCTTCCCTTCGGCCAGTTCGGCGAGAACTTGACGGTGGAGGGGCTCCTCGAGGACCAGGTCCGCATCGGCGACATCTACCGGGTAGGCACCGCCCTGTTGCAAGTCTCCCAGCCACGCACTCCCTGCTTCAAGTTGGGGATCCGCATGGGCTCCGACGCATTCCCGCAGCGCTTCCTGGAGAGCGGCCGGAGCGGATTCTACCTGCGGGTGGTGGAGGAGGGGGAGTTGGAAGCAGGCGACCCCATCCGTCTGAAATCCCGTGAAGCGATCGGCCTGACGGTCTGGGATGTCTGCCGGCTGCTCTACTTTGAACCCGCGGACATTCCCGGAATGCGCCAAGCCGCGGAGCTTCCCGCCCTCTCTCCAGGCTGGCGAAGGCAATTCCGTCAGCGTCTCTCGCAGCTCGGATTCGATTCGACTTCCTGATTAGGAGACGACTCCCGTCCCTCTCGCCTCGGGCCCGTCTTCTCCCTTGCTCCCGACTTCGAGGCCGGGGTATAGTCGGTGCATCTCACGGACAAGCCAGTCATGACGACCCGTTTCCATCCCAGCAAGGAGAAGAGGTCGGAGCTTTCCGGCCTCAAGAATATCGGCAAAGTGACGGAGCGCTGGCTCAATGGCATTGGTGTGTACGATGAACAAGGTCTCCGGCGCATGGGAGCGGTGAAGGCCTACCTGGGGATTCGGCAGATCGAGGCTGGAGCCAGCCTGAACCTTCTTTATGCGCTGCACGGGGCGCTCACCGGCACCCACTGGAACGACCTGCCGCCGGCCATCAAGGAGCTGTTGCGCCGGCAGGCCGAGCGGGACCACCCGGAGGGGGGCGGACGGCACTGACGAAGAAGCTGGAGCCCGGCCGGCCGGAGGTCATCGATATCGGAGGTA
Source organism: Acidobacteriota bacterium (assembly GCA_003222305.1). Taxonomy (GTDB): domain Bacteria; phylum Acidobacteriota; class Polarisedimenticolia; order Gp22-AA2; family AA152; genus AA152. Next base: position 9,079 of record QHVQ01000029.1, read on the forward strand.
GTTCATGGATCGAGACACACGCTCCAGGAGGGTCTTCGGGCCCCTGGGGTTGGGGGCGCTTCTCCTCTTCGGAGGATCGAATTCCTTCGCCGAGAGGACGTCCCACTCCACCCCAAAGCAGCTCGCCATCGCCTCGGCTCCGGAAGCCGCGGCGCGGGTCCGCTCCTTGTATTTCTCCGACGACTACGACGGGGTGCTGGCGGAAGGAAAAGCGCTGGCCGAGCGGTTCCCGGAATCGACCGAGCTGAGCGCCTGGTACCTGGCGAGCGCGGCCCTGAGATGGCCTGAGGACGAGGCCATCCGGGAGGCGGAGCGGCTCACATCCGAGAAGCCCGCCGACCCCTGGAGCTGGTTTGCCCTGGCCGCGACGCTCCGGTTTGCAAGAGACCGCCACGCGGATCCACTGAAAGTCGGCCGCAAGGCCCTCGCCATGGCTCCGAATCACCCCGACTTCCTTTGGCTGCGCGCCTTCCTCCTCGAGTCGAAGGGCGATTCCAGGGCGGCGATCGAGTTTGTGGACCAGGTCAAGGACCGGGTTTCCAATCCCGCGGAACTGCTGGTCGTCCGGGCCGACGAGCTCCGGTTCATCGGCCAACGCGGGGCCACAATGCGGCCCCCCGGTCCGCTGGTGCAGGACGCGGCGCTGCGCGAATACGAGAAGGCTCGCTCGGCCGATCCGGACTGCGTCCACGCCTATTCCCACGCCGCCCAATACCTGCTGGGATGGGTGCACCGGGAGCGGCAGGCGGTTCCCTTGGTCGAACGGGCGCTGAAGCTCGCCCCCTGCTCGCTGACGGTCCACCGGCTCTCCTGGCGAGTGATCCATTCACTGAAGGAGCTGGACAAGCGCGATCGAGAGACCCGGATCGATTCGGACATCCAGAGGCTGGTGGAATGCCGGGGGACGGCGCCCATGGTCCTGGCGTCGGTGGCCGAGGAGTATGAGAGCCTCGGCATGAAAGAGAAGCAGAAGCGGTTCGAAAACCGCGTGCTGCGCGAGCACCCGGACAGCCAGGCGGCGGAACAGGTCCTGGCCGCCCGCTGGGGGGCGATCGGACGGAAGGGCGCCGAGGAAGGGAAGAAGGAGCCGCAGGACCAGCTGGCCTACAGGAAGATGCTCACCGACTTTATCCAGCGACCGCAGCATCGCCAGCAGGCCTATCTTGGCGAGGCTTACATGGACCTCTTTTTCTCGATGAAGGACGATCCCACCGTGCGCGATGAGGATTTTTTCAAGGCGGTGGAAGGGATGGCGGAGCATGAAAGATACAACCTGCACATCTCCACGGTCGCGGGCCCCATCGCCCTGGCGGAACGAAGGATCCACCTGGATCGGGCGGAGGCGATCGTCCTGAAGGGGATCGACCGTTTCGAGGAAGAGGCCAAAGACCGAGGCAAGGGGAGCGGCTACGAGCCGGCAGAATGGAAGGAGTATGCCCGATATCAAAAAGCGCTCTTCCAGGATGCCCTGGGATGGATCCACCTCCGGCAGGGACGTGTGCAGGAGGCCGCGAAAGAACTGAAGCGCGCCGCGAAGATCAGCCACCCCATTGTGGAGAACGCTTACCACCTGGGCATGCTCTGGGAAACCCGCGGGGACCTGGACCGAGCCGAGGACTCCTACGCCAAGGGAGTCGCGATTCAATCCCCCGGCGACAATCCCTGTGAGCAGGCTCTGAGGGACCTCTACACGAAGCGCACAGGAAGCGCCCAAGGGTATGAGCAGTACGCGGCCAGGCTGCGTGAAAAGAGTTCAGTGCAGCGCCGGGAGCGGATCCTGGCCGAGCGGCAGGCCAATCCCAGCCCTCTGAGTCCCTTCGACCTAAGAACCCTGGACGGGAGGCGTGTGAAGGCTTCGGTGCTGCAGGGGAAGATCGCCGTCATTAATTTCTGGGGACTGTGGTGCGGCTGGTGCTTGAAGGAGATGCCCGACTTCCAGAAGCTACACGAGAAGTACCGCAACGACCCGCAGGTCGTGATCCTGACCATCGACAACGACCCCGATCCCGCCAAGGTCAAGGAGTGGATGAAAACCCGCAAGTTCGACTTCCCGGTCCTCCTGGACGACGGCTATGTGTCCAAAGAAGGAGTGAGTGGGTTCCCAACCACTTGGTTCGTGGATCCGCAAGGCCGCAAGGCCTTCATCATGGACGGCTGGACCAAGGAGCTGGTAGAGGAGTACGGCTGGCGCATCGAGGCTCTCAGGAAGGCCACGAGCTGACCCCGTCCCGCGTCAGCCGACCTTGGCGCGGCGGCGCTAGGCAGTCTCGCCCGAATGGAGGTTTTCGTACATCGGGGCGGGGTTGATCCCCATCTCTTCCAGGGTGAGCTGCTCCTTGAGGTCGAGCTGGATGGTGTTCCACTCTCCGCAAGTTTCACAGAAATCACGCCAGGCAGAGTAGCGCGTGGAGCATGAGGCACAGCGAAACTCCAGCCGCAAGGGGTCCATCTGGCTCAGCAGAAGACTGTACTCCCGGGCCGCCTGCAAGGGGTCTCCGCGGCGCTCCAGGATGCGGGCGATGTAGAAGGGAATGGTGGGGGCATAGCTCACCTTGGAGCGGAGTGAGCGGAACACGTCCAGCGCTTCGTCCAGCATTTCCAGGCGGTAATAGAGCTTTCCCAGGAAAAAGCGAGGCACGACGTCCCGCTTCGCTTTCCAGATGAGCTGCTTGAGGATTTCAATCGCCCGCTCCGGCTCCTCCATCTGCAGGAAGTGATCCTCCAGGGTGGTCAGGAACATCGGAGATGAAGTCGCCTCGAAGCCTTTCCTCCAAATCTGCACCGCCTCGTCGGCCTCCCCCGCGGCTACGAGCAGCTTCCCCAGCTTCCAGGCCGCCGGGACGAACTCGGGATGCTCCCGGACCTGCTTCCGGAGGATGGCCAGCGCGTCCTTGGCCCGCTCCTCGGTCGCGTAGCGGCAGGCGAGCTGATACGGGATGCCCAGGGAGAAGCGGCGGTCTTCCTTGCCGATCCCCTCTCCCAGAAGCTCCTCGATTTTCCGCTGGATCTCTTCGGCAGCTTCCCACTGCTGCTCCCGTACCAGGAGGGACCGGAGCCCCCGGTAGGCAGTAAGGGCTCGCTTGGGCTTGCGCTCGATGATCTGGGTGAGGGTTTCCCGAGCCAAGGCGGTATCCCCCGCCCGCTCGTAGTCTTCGACGAGGGCGAACAGTGGTCGCAGGTCGTTCTCTCGGGCCTGCCTGGCGCGCCGATGGAGCTCGATGGCTTCTGGGATGCGGCCCAAATCCCGATGCACGTCGCCCGCTTTCACGAGCGCCTCGAAATGGAAGGGGTCTTTCCCGAGAATGGCGTTGAAGTGCTCGAGGGCCCGCTCCTCGCGGCCGTTGAGGATCGCCTCGATCCCCAGGACGTAGCGAACCTCGATCTCCTTCTGGGTCCTCAGGGCTCGCCGCCGCATCACGCTGTCCATCAGGTGCTTCACGTCGCGCAGGAGCCCGAAGATGACCGGTACGGCCATGCAGATCAACCCCACCAACATGAAGGTCGCCCACACCGGCAGGGACATGTCGCGGGTGATGAAGATCCGCTGGTTGAGGGTTCCCCGATTGGGGGTGTACAGGAGGGAAAGCACGAAAACCATCCCCGAGGCGGCCAGCAGCATCAGAAACGTTCGCAACTTCACGTTCGCCTCGGGGGCCCAGGCGGCCCGGATCAGAGCAGGCCCTTTTCCTCCCGCTCCTGGCACACGATGCAGTGGCGGGCCCACGGGACCGCATCCAGCCGTTTGGGAATCATTTTCTCCCCGCACTCCAGGCAGACCCCGAAGGTGCCGTTCTTCAGCCGTTCCAGAGCTTCATCCACCAGCTGAAGAATATTCCTATCGGTGTTGCTGAGGGAGTAGAGGAACTCCTTGGTGTAGGCATTGGTCGCCTTGTCGGCGATGTCCTGGGTGTCGCCGTTCTCGGTATCCCGGCCGTAGTTCTTGTTGGTGACGTAAGCCGCGACCAGCGCCCGGCGCTTGTCCTGAAGCTTCTTTCTGAGCAAGTCGTGCTGCTTTTTAGTCATCCTCGATGATCCTCGCTTCCTTCAAGGGATACCGTAGCGCTTCCGCTTTTCCAGGAGCGTCTTGCGGTTGATTCCCAGGATTTTTGCCGCTTCGGTCTTGTTGCCCCGGGCGAGCCGAAGCACCTCTCGAATGTACGACGCTTCCAGCTGATCCAGCGTCATCATCTCCGACGTGGCCGCCCTTAACACAGCCCCGGTGCGTTCGGTAGGCGAGAGGGGGAGGTCCCCGGGTCCGATGTCTTCTCCCGCCGCCGAGATGACGGCGCTCTCAATAACATTCTTCAGCTCCCGGACATTTCCCGGCCACGGATGATACCTCAAGAGTTCCCGTGTCTCGCGTCGCAGGGGAAGCGCCCGCTTGCCGTGCCGCGCAGCCGCCTCCGCCAGGAACGCCTCCGCCAGGAGCAGGATGTCATCCGGCCTCTCCCTCAGGGACGGGATCCGGATGGCAATGACATTCAGCCGGTAGTAGAGGTCCTTGCGAAATCGCTCGTGCCGGGCCGCTTCCTCAAGATCCGCACTGGAGGAGGCCAACAGCCGGATGTCCACCCGGATGGTCTCCTCGCCCGAAAGCCGCTCGAAGGTCCTCTCCTGCACCACTCGGAGGAGCTTTCCCTGAAGCCGGGGCGTGAGCTCGCTCACCTCGTCCAGGAACAGGGTGCCGCCGTGGGCCTGCTCGAACCTCCCGATGCGCTGCAATTCGGCGCCGGTGAAAGCTCCCTTCTCGTGTCCGAACAGGTCGCTCTCCAGCATCTCCTCGGAGATGTTGGCGCAGCTTACGGTCACGAAGGGGCCGCTGACCCTGGGACTCCTCCGGTGAATGGTGGACGCCAGCAAACTCTTGCCGGAGCCGCTCTCCCCGGTGATCAGCACATTGGCGTCGCTGGCGGCTACCCGGGCTGCCAACTCCAAGATCCTCCGCATTTCCGGGTCGGAATGCAGGAGGGCCAGGGCGGTGTTTCCCACGATAGCCGGCATTTCCATCTCCGTGGATCGAGAATCGCCAGGAGTGGAATATGGTCGCCGAGGCTGCGAAAGTCAACCGCGCCGCACGCCGGAAGTCCTTTTCTTCTTAGGCTTTTCAACAATCTCCCAGCGGGGGACATCGCCCCAGAGTCTCTCCAAATTGAAGAAATCGCGGCGCTCGGGGGTGAAGATATGGACAATCAGGTCGCCGTAGTCCATCAGAATCCATTCCCCCGTGGCGTACCCTTCCACGTGGCTCGGGAGGATTTTCTGTTTTTTCAGCGCCTCCTGGATCGCCTCGGCAATGGCCTGGGTCTGGCGCTTCTGCAGGCCGTTGCAGATGAAGAACAGATCTGCAAAGGAACAGGCTCCCTTTACGTCGAGGGCGATCGAGTCGGCGGCCTTCTTCTCAAGGGCCGCCTTCTGAATGAGATCGAGCTTACGGTTGAGCCGGATGAGCGGGCCCTCCCAGGGACGCGGGCTCGTTGTCCCCCGCGGCCTCGCTTTTCTCTCGCAGAGGTTGAAGCCCCTGCCAGATGGCTTCGGTCAGCTCTTTCATCCCCTGCCCGCTGACGGCAGAGGCGCGTAGAAAGGGGATCTTACGCCGACGGCACTCAGACTCCAAAGGGCGGAGCCGCTCCAAGTCGGGGCGAGCATCCATCTTGTTCACCACCACGATCTGCGGCTTTTTCTCCAGGCCGGCCCGATATTCCTTCAATTCGTTGTCGATAACCTTCCAGTCGCTCAAAGGATCCCGTCCTTCCAAGGGGAGGGGATCCACCACATGGACCAGCAGCCGGGTTCGCTCCACGTGACGCAGGAAGCGCATGCCCAGGCCATGTCCCTGGTGAGCCCCTTCGATGAGCCCGGGGATGTCGGCCACCACGAAGGTTCGGTAATCGCCCAGATCCACCACCCCCAAATTCGGGGTGAGAGTCGTGAAGGGGTAGTCGGCGATCTTGGGCCTGGCTGCCGAAATCCGCGAGATCAGAGTTGATTTCCCGACATTCGGGTAGCCGATAAGTCCGACTTCTGCGAGCAGCTTCAACTCCAAGGTCAACCAGCGCTCCTGGCCTGGCTCTCCCGGCTCGGCCTCCATGGGGGTCTGGTGCGTGGAGGTTGCAAAGTGGGAGTTTCCGCGCCCCCCGTGCCCCCCTTTGGCCGCCATCCAGCGAGTCCCGATCCGGGTCAGATCGGCGAGGAAGAAGTCTCCCTCCGTCACCATCGTGCCCGGCGGCACCAGAAGCAGGAGATCCCTCCCGCCCTTTCCAGCCTGGTTGCTCCCCCTGCCGTGCTGGCCGCGCGCCGCCCTGAAATGTCGCCGCGTTCGGAAGGGGCTCAGAGTCGAGAGAGAGCGGCTGACTTCGAGGTAGACGGAGCCGCCATCTCCCCCGTCCCCCCCGTCCGGCCCCCCGTGGGGAACATATTTCTCGCGGCGAAACGACACGCAGCCGTTCCCGCCCGCTCCCGCCTGGACGAAGATTTTGCTATGGTCAATGAACATGGCCCGCGTTCCCCTCCCGGGCGGGGCTCCGGGTCAGCGCCGGGAAAATCCGCCGCGGGTGGCCGAATCAGCTCGAAGGCTGGATGCTGACGAACTTGCCGCGGCGGCCCCGGTCCCGATAAACGACGATCCCGCCCACCTTGGCGAAGAGAGTGTCGTCCTTGCCCCTCCCGACATTCTCGCCCGGCTTGATCACCGTGCCGCGCTGCCGGATCAGGATGGAGCCGCCAGGGACCTTTTCACCCCCGTAAACTTTCACGCCGAGACGCTGGGAATTGCTGTCCCGACCGTTCCGGGAGCTGCCGCCTGCTTTCTTGTGTGCCATGGGAAGCCTCTCAGCGCCCTGCCGGGCCACAGACCCGGAGGGAAGCAAATCAGACGATGATGTCCTCTACCTTGACCGCCGTGTACGCCTGCCGGTGCCCCTGCGTGCGGCGGTACTGCTTGCGCCGCTTTTTCTTGAAAACGATAATCTTCTTGGATTTATCCTCGCTCACGACCGTGGCGACCACCCGGGCGTCGGCCACCACCGGCTGGCCGATCTTCGCTCCGGCCTTGTCTCCTCCGACCAGGAGGACCTCGTCGAATTCCACCTTCTCGCCGATCTTCTTGTCGAGCTTCTCGACTCTGAGCACATCGCCCTTCGAGACCTTGTGCTGCTTTCCGCCGGAGCGGATGATGGCGTACATGGACGACCCCTTTTTGCCTGCTGAGGAACCCGAGATTATAGGCAGGCCCAGCGGGACTGTCAACGCCGGCCCGCGGATCTCCCGGGGGTCGTCCTGACCGATTCGGGGCTAGAAGCTGATCTGCACTCCAAGTTGAAAGCGGCGGCCAAACCGGCGCTCCCCGACGGCTTGAAGGGCGTACTGATCGGAATAGAGGGCGGTGATTCTCAGATCATCGGAATTCAGGATGTTGAAGACCTCGAAGAAGCCGGCGCCGGAGGCATGGCCCACGACGAAGTTCTTCTGGATCCGGGCGTTGAAATCGTAGACCGCATTGTTCCTGTGAATGTTGCGGCTCTCCGCGATGAAGGAGTCGCCCCCCCGATGCCCGAAGCGCCGCCGGGACTGGATGAACCCCACGTCGTCCAATGAATCGCGATTGATCTCGACGACGGAATAGGGAAGGCCGCTCGCCCACTGCGCGGTGCCTCCGATCTGCCAGTCCCGCGGCAGGTAAGCCAAGGCGTTCAGCTTGACGACGTGCCGCTGGTCATAGTCCATGTAGCCCGGCTCGAACTCGGTGATCGACGGGTCGTCGCCATAGCTGTCCCGGTAACTCTCGGCGTCGCCCCAGGCTTTGGAAAAGGTGTAGCTCGCCTCCATCTGCCACTTTCGGCTCAGGCGCTTGACCAGCTCCAGCTCGAGTCCGCGGTACGTTTCGGTGTTGTAGTTCCCCAGGCGCATGATGCGGTTGAACAGAAAGTTCCGGACGAACAGGTCGGGAAGCCCGTCCGGCGCGCTGGCAACACTAAAATACTTCGAGTGGGGATCGGGGGGAATGCACTGGCTGCCTGCAATCCGGAGCAGAGTACAGGGGGAGGCCCCGAAATGGTCCATGAACCGCCCGGTGGAGGGATCGATGCGCGTGTAATGGTTCACGTCGATGTCCTGAAGCTGATCCCGGTAGTTGCGGTGGATGTAGGTCAGTGAGAGAGAAACTTCCGGTGCCACCTCGCGCTCGAAGCCTAACGTCAGCTCGTCGGTGAACGGGGTCGACAGGTTGCGGTCCACCTGGAAGATCGACAGCGTGGAGCCGGTGGACACTGTCCCAAATCCGTTATTGGGGTAACCGGAGGGGTAATCGTAGCCGTTGGAGTCGACGGCATACTGGCGGCTGACGGTGTCCGGGCCCAGCTCCTGGAGCACCGACTGGAGGAACAGCTTGTCGTAGAATCGGCCCCAGGATCCGAACGCCTTCGATTTTCCATCGCCGAAGGGGTCCCAGGAGACGCTGAGTCGGGGAGCCACGTTGTTGTTGGCCAGCCTGAACTCCTCGGGCCGCCTCATCTTTCCCCCTTGCTCGATGAATTGCTGAAGATCGTCGCTCCCCTCGGGAAGATAGTTCTCCAGAAACGGCGTCGCGGCGTCCACCGTCAGGTTGTGCCGGGTGAATGCATGGGGGGCGATGCCCCGCAGAATCGTGGCCATCTGGGCCAGATGCAGCTGTGAGTCGGGGTTGTCCGGGGAATAGAGGGGATCGAGGCTCAGCCCCAAGGGGAGGATGGCATCGTACGGCTCCACGTCCACCGCCGTGAGACCGATGAGGTCGTCGTAAGCCTGGCGCTCCCCGGCCGCATCGAAGGAAGTGAACCCGCGCGATGCGACCCCTTCCAGATCCACGCGAACTCCCAGTCCGAGGGTCAGGTTGGGCAGGGGTTTGTAGCTGTCCTGAACAAAAAGCCCCAGGTTGTCCGCCACGGCGGCGTTGTTCACCGTGGAAGGGGCGCCCAGAAATGCCGACTTCGTCTTGCTGGGAGGTTGATCGTTCGAGATGGTGACGCGGGGGAGGGTGATCTGGGGCCGCTGGAGAGTCTCCCGATCGAAGCCTTCATGCTCCCAGGTGACCCCCGACTTGAGGTCGTGGGTGCCTCCGAAGTCCGCCACGTAGGCGGAGAAGTCCTGGCGCAAAGTGAGGCGCTTACGGTGGTCGTCGTACTGCCGGGGATAGGGTCCCTGGGCCCGGCCGAAAACGTCGATCAGGTAATCTCGATCGGCGGGGAGGGGAGCGACGAACTCGCCCGCCTGAGCGATGCCATCGCCGTTCCGATCCGTCCAGAAGGGGAAGGCCGTGGGCCCCGAATTCCGGTAGGTGTCAAGGAGGGAATTCCCATTCTTGTCCTCGGTATCGAACCGGCCGTTGCACGCCGTCCCCGGCACCACCGGAGTCCGGCATCGCAGCGCGTTGGTGCACTCCAATCCCACGTCCTCCTGCGGGTCGGCGATGCCGTTCAGGTTGGTGTCGGTCTCGGAATCGATCAACCCGTTGCAGTTCAGGTCCTCTTCCCCCTCACAGCCGCGAGGCCACATGATCTGCCCGGTCCAATAGTCCACCCAGGACCTGGTGAACCGCCCGTCGAGATCCAGATCCTCCCCGGGCCCGCGAACGCCGTCGCGGTTGACGTCCTCGTAGATGTCCCAGGCGCCGTCGGCGTCGAAGTCCATCCCCGGATCCCGCTCCTTGGCCTGCAGGATGCCGTCGCCGTTCCCCCCCATCCAGGGACGATTGTCGGTGAAGGTGAAGCCGTCCTGGTTGGTGTCGGGATTCAAGGTCGGGAGCTGCTGGAAATTGTTGTCGAACCAGGAGGCCGAGGATTCGAGCAGCAGGGAAGGTCCAAAGGTCGCCGTGTCCCGGAGCGTGTAGGTGGGGCCGCCGCGCTTGAAGTAGTATCCCGATTCCACGTTCGTGAGGCTATCGATCCCCTGATTCTCATCTACCGTGCGGTCCAGCAGCAGCGAGAAGGCCAGCCGGTTGGAGGGGAGGATCTGCCAGGTGGTCTTCACCAATCCGCGGTAGCCGCGGGTCCGGGTCACGAAGCGCTGGGTGAGAGCGTCGTGGGGCGTCTCCACCAACACATACTCCGCGGTCACGTAATACCAGAGACGGTCTCGCCGCAGCGGGCCCGAGAGTGAGAGGAAGGGGTAGAGATCGCTGAAGCGCACTTGCCTGAAATCCTTCGACTCGGTCACCCCTCCATGGAGCTCCGCGGGATCCACGCCGGCGCCATCCCCGTCCAGGCGGCTGGAGCGCAGGAAAAACTTGAAGGACCCCTGAAACTCGTTGCCGCCGGATTTGGTGAGGAGATTCGCAAAGCCGCCCTGGGCGCGGCTGAATTCGGCGCTCGCCCCCGAGGTGATCACCTCGATCTCCTGGATCGATTCGATGTTCAACTGCTGTCCGTAGTAGCCGGTGAAGGGGTCGGTGGTGCTCACCCCGTCCACCAGCGTCACGACGCTGGTGTCCCGCGCTCCATGGATGTTCGGATTTCCGGTGCCGTTGACGTCGGTGACGCCCGGGGCCAGGCTCAAGACATCCTGATAATCGCGGCCCAGAATCGGCAGCCCCGCGATGAACTCGGAAGAGAAGGAGGTGGAGGTGGTGACGGTCTCGGTGTCGACCACCCGCGGCTTTCCGGGAACGCGGACAATCTCCTGCACTTCGGAGGAGGGGCGCAGCGCCACGTCCAGCGTCAATTCCTCGTCCTGGCTCAAGTCCAGGCCGGTGAACTCCAAAGCGGCGTATCCGGAGAGGGAGACGCGCAGCGTGTAACCGTCCGCCGGGGGAAGCCCCGCGAACCGAAAGCTCCCCTCGGCGTCCGTGACGAGTCCCCGCTCGGGGAGGGCTAGGGAGGCGTTGCGCAGGACCAGGGTAGCTCCGGGCAGCGTCTGGCCTTTCCCATCGGTGACTTTTCCCTTGAGGGCGGAAGTGTTGGCCGCCTGCGCGAGAGCCGCGACGAAGCACAGGGCGGTCCAGCAGGGGAGGAGTCTGGCGGGCAGGTGCATCCCTGCCTCCACAGGTCTAGGCCTGGACATCCAAGAGAAGCATGAGAGCCTTGAATAGCTTGCAGGAAGGATACTTCCAAGCCGGAGGGAGTGCAAGGAGAGAAAACTGCTAGGCAGTTTTCCTCAATTCCACCAGGACCATGCGCGCGATGGCTTTCAGCGTGTCGAAGACCCCGGTGCCGCTGTGGGCGACGGCCTCGAACACCGGCTCGTTCTTGATCAGGAGCTGGCGCTTCATCTCCTCCAGCGCCATGGCGCTCGCGGTGTCCCGCTTGTTGAGCTGAAGGACGTAGGGAATCTTCATCAGGTTGTAGCCCTGGTCTTTCAGATTGGACTGAAGGTTCTTCAGCGACTCCTGATTGGCCTCCATGCGCGCCGCCTGGGAGTCGGCCACGAACACGACGCCGTCCACCCCCTTGAGTATCAGCTTCCGGCTGGCGTCGTAGAAAACCTGCCCGGGCACGGTGTAGAGGTGGAAGCGGGTCTTGAAGCCGCGGATGGTTCCCAGATCCAATGGGAGGAAATCGAAAAAGAGGGTCCGGTCGGTCTCGGTGGCAAGCGAAATGAGCTTCCCTCGGCTGGCGGGATTGCTCTTGCCGAAAATCCATTTGAGGTTGGTGGTCTTGCCGCCCAGGCCGGGCCCGTAATAGACAATCTTGCAGTTGATCTCGCGGGCGGCGTAGTTGATGAACGTCATGGGGGTCCTCTCAGGACCTCACTTGCCGAACAAGCTGTCGATGTCTTCGTCGGTGATGTCGGTGAACGGCGAAGTGCCCGCCTTACCGCTCCTGGCCTGCACCGAGCGTTGCTGCATCTTCTCCAGCGCCGCCGCCAGCTCGCCGGCGTGCTTCTTCACCCGCAGTCGCACCAGCCCCAGGGAGGAGCGCTCGTCGAAGATGACCACCAGGATCACTTTGCCTCCCACGATCGAGAGATGCAGGTTGTCCTTCTCCCCTTCGTGGTAGAGGGTGGAGAAATCCTTCTCCCCGATCAGCCGCGCCAAGCTGTCGGTGGCGGCCACGTTGCCGGCGGCGAGCGAGGCCAGGGCCGTCGTGTCCAGCGCTTCGGCTTCCCCCACGCAGGCAATCTGCTGGCCGTTGCGGTCCACCAGACAGACCACCCGGGCGTTGGCGTCGTTGCGGAGCTTCTGGATGAGATCCCGGATGACGCGGAAATCTTCCTCGAGCAGGATGATGTCGGAGGTGGGCAATCCCGTCTCCAAAAAAATGCGGTGTTAAATATAGCTATTTCGTGGCATTTCGCAAGGGTCTTCCCGACTCAGCGGATCGGGGTGTGAAGGAGAAGCCGCAAGGGACATCAGGAGAGACGATGTCCCGGTCCTTCAGGTCCCGCTCGTCAATGGGGAACATCTTGCAAACTTTGGGCTTGTGCCGGTGAATCCGACAGGTGGGCAGGGGCTTCCAGGTGAAGGCCGGGCAGGAGAAGAGGAGGTTGCAGCAGGCCCCTGTCCGGTGACAGTCTCCCTGGCGCCTGGCGATATTCTCGGCCACGTACGCCGGGCGGAAGTGGACCAGGTAGAAGCGCCGTACCTTGCCCATGGCAAGGACCGTCTTCTCGCGCAGGGTGAAATCCGACCAGCTCCTCATGGCACCCCCGATTGCGGCACTCATTCTCTCACATCACCGAAGAGATGAGGATCGTCGGTTATTACCCCCTCCACCCCCAGGGCCTCCAGCTCCCGCAGCCGCCGGGCCTGGTTGACCACCCAGACGTGCACCGCCAGGCCTATCCGGCGGCACCGCTTCACCAGGCGCCGATTCACCAGCGGGTCTTTGGGGTGAAGCGCCGACAGCTGAACCGCCCGGTTCAAAGAGGTGAGTCCCCGGGTCGAGCGGGAGGCGAGCCAGCCCAGCCGAACGTGGGGAAGCACCGCCCGCAGGCTCTTCAGATCCGCCGCGCGGAAGGAGGAGAACAGGATCCTGTCCAGCGCGCCTTGTGCCAAGAACTTCGCTGCCAGCCGGTGGAACAGTTCCTGCACCCGCTCTTCTTCTTTGATCTCGAGGTTCAGCCCGCAGCGCCCCCTCGCCCACTGCAGCGCCTCGTCCAGCGTCGGGATCCGCTCCCCGCGAAAACGGCGGTCGAACCAGCTCCCGGCATCCAGGCGGAGCACCTGGGCAAGGGACATGCTGCCCACCTTTCCCTTCCCCCCGGTGGTACGGTTCACCGTGGCGTCGTGCAGGAGGATCGGAACTCCGTCGGCGGTGAGCCTGAGGTCGGTCTCGACCCAATCGCAGCCGAGATCCACTGCCGCCTGGAACGAGGCCAGAGTGTTCTCGGGGGCGAGAGCGGAGGCGCCGCGGTGCGCGAAGCGCTGCAGGCGGGTCACACCGCCTCCAGGGCCGGGCGCTCCGCTCGCTTGCGGTCCTGGAAATTGAGGTGGCGTTTGCGCAGGCGGACGGACTGGGGAGTCACTTCCACCAGCTCGTCCTCGTTGATGAACTCGATGCAGTGCTCAAGGCTCATGACCCTGGGCGGGGTGAGCCGGATCGCCTCGTCCGAGCCGGAGGCCCGCATGTTGGTCAGGTGCTTCTTCTTGCAGATGTTGACCACCAGATCGGTGTCGCGCGAGTGCTCCCCCACGATCATCCCCTCATAGACCTTGACGCCGGGGCCGACGAACATCGTGCCCCGATCCTGGAGGTTGGAGATGGCGTAGGAGACGCTGAGGCCCGGCTCTTTGACGACCAGCGCGCCGCGCGTCCGTCCGGGGATGTCCCCCCGGTGCGGGCCGTACCCGTCGAAGACGTGGCTCATGACGCCGTTGCCACGCGTGTCGCTGAGAAACTCGTTGCGAAATCCGATGAGGCCCCGCGCCGGAATGGTGAACTCCACACGGACCCGCCCGGTGCCGGCGCCGGTCATGTTGGACATTTCCGCCCGCCTCCCACCCAGCTTTTCCATCACCACGCCGAGGGTCTCCTCCTCCACGTCCACCACCAGGTGCTCCATCGGCTCCAGGACCTGGTCCCCCTCCTGGCGCAGGATCACCCGGGGCCGCGACAGCTGGAACTCGTACCCCTCCCGGCGCATGGTCTCCACCAGAATCGCCAGGTGCAGCTCGCCGCGCCCCGCGACGACGAAGCGGTCGGACGAGTCGGTCTCCTCCACCCGCAGGCTGACGTTGGATCGGGTCTCCTTCTGGAGCCGCTCGCGCAGGTGGCGGGAGGTGACGTACTTTCCCTCGGTGCCCGCAAAGGGAGAGTCATTGACCAGGAACTCCATGGAGAGGGTCGGCTCGCTCACCCGGATGGCGGGAAGGGCCACGGGGTTGAGTGGATCGGCGATGGTCTCGCCGATGGCCACGTCGGGAAAGCCCGCCAGCGCGATGATCTCCCCGGCCGCGGCCTCCTCTACGTCCACCCGCTTCAGACCCTCGAAGACGCTCAAGCGCGTGACCCGGGCCCGTTCGTCGGTCCCGTCCAGCTTCATGAGCGCCAGGTCGCTCCCGGCGCGGACCTTTCCCTTGAGGACGCGCCCGATGGCGTGGCGCCCCAGGTAGTCGTTGTACTCGATGTTGGTGACGCTCATCTGGAAGTCGCCATCCGCCTCGCCGGCCGGCGGGGGCACCTTCTCCAGGATCGTCTCCAGCAGCGGCACCACGTCGGTGCCGGTGTCCGCCAGCTCCCGCCGGGCGTACCCCAGCTTAGCCGAGGCGTAGATCACCGGGAAGTCGAGCTGCTCCTCGGTGGCGCCCAGGTCCAGGCAGAGCTGGAAGACCTCGTCCAGCACCGGGTGGGGCCGGGCATCGGAGCGGTCCACCTTGTTAATAACGACGATGGGCTTGAGCCCCAGCTCCAGAGATTTCTTCAGGACGAACCGGGTCTGGGGCATCGGCCCCTCGGCGGCGTCCACCAGGAGCAGCACCGCGTCCACCATGGTCAGGGTCCGCTCCACCTCACCCCCGAAGTCGGCATGCCCCGGCGTGTCCACGATGTTGATCTTCACACCCCGGAAGCGGACGGAGGTGTTCTTGGCCAGAATGGTGATTCCCCGCTCGCGCTCCAGATCGTTGCTGTCCATCACCCGCTCCACCAGCCGCTCGTTGGAGCGAAACGTCCCCGTCTGCTGGAGAAGGCGGTCCACCAGCGTGGTCTTGCCATGGTCCACGTGGGCGATGATGGCGATGTTGCGAATGTCTTCGCGCTTGGCGGGGTTCATAGCTGGATTATAGCCTGCGGGGCGCGGAATCGTCACTCAAGGAGCACCGCCGCTGACGGCGGGGAGGATGGAGATCTCGCAATCGCCCGTAAGGGGTGTGGAGAGGCCGCCGGTGTAACGGATGCTCTCGTTCCCGACGAAGAGGTTCACGTGGGGTCGCACCTCCCCCTGCTAGGTTAAGAGTCGATCCTTGAGGCCGGAATGGATATCCCAGAGCGCCTCCAGGGCGTCGGCCACGGTGCCGGAGGAGAGCGT
>QHVQ01000016.1 GCA_003222305.1 Acidobacteriota bacterium
GATCTGATCGAGCCCGACGATGGTCTCATCGCGCTGGGCTCAGGGGGACCGCTGGCACTGGCTGCGGCACGGGCGCTCATTGTGCACTCCAGCCTCGATGCCCGCTCGATCGCCGTGGAGGCCATGAAGATCACGGCCGCCATCGACATCTACACCAACGATAACATCAGCGTGGAAGTGCTTTGAAGGGCCGCGAGCCATGGTTTTTTACATGCCCGGAGAGGTAATCGAAAAAACTCTCGGCAGGGGGGCGGACTTGACTCCCCGCCAGATCGTCGCGGAGCTCGACAAGTATGTGGTGGGCCAGGGCGCGGCGAAGCGGGCGGTGGCCATCGCACTGCGCAATCGCACCCGAAGGCTGAAGCTGCCCGCCGAGATGGCAGATGAGGTTGCGCCTAAGAATATCATTATGATCGGCCCCACCGGGGTGGGGAAAACCGAGATCGCGAGACGACTGGCCCGGCTGACCAGCTCTCCGTTCATCAAGGTCGAGGCATCCAAGTACACCGAGGTAGGCTATGTGGGACGGGACGTGGAATCCATGATTCGTGATTTGGTGGAACTGGCCGTGGCGATGGTCCGGTCCGAAAAGGCCGTCGAGGTCCGCCAGCGCGCAGGGCATAACGTCGAAGAACGGCTTCTTGATCTCCTGTTACCCACGTTGGGAGATTCCGGAACCGGCTCCGCCAGCAGTAGTCCCTCGGCCGAATCCCTGGAGCAGCATGAGCGAACTCGGGAGAAGCTACGCCTACAGCTCACCTCCGGCTCTCTGGAGGATCGTCCCATCGACCTGGACGTCAGGGCGTCATCGTTCTCGGCCATGCGCATCTTTTCCAGTGCAGGCATGGAGGAGATGGACATCAATCTGAAAGACATGATGCCAGGTCTCTTCGGCACCAAAAGCCGCAAGCGTCGCATGTCGCTCTCGGAGGCCCGCGAGCATTTGCTCCGGGAGGAGGAGGAAAAGCTCATCGACTCCGACACGGTCGCGAAACAGGCCATCCAAAGGGTGGAAGAATCGGGAATCATTTTTATAGATGAGATCGACAAGATCGCCGGACGGGAATCGGGGCAAGGACCCGATATCAGCCGGGAAGGTGTCCAGCGCGACTTGCTTCCCATCGTGGAGGGGACGAACGCCAGCACCAAGTATGGAATGGTCCGCACCAACCATATCCTATTCATCGCTTCGGGAGCGTTTCATGTGAGCAAACCCTCGGACCTGATCCCGGAGCTGCAAGGCCGCTTCCCGATCCGGGTGGAGCTGGACACACTCACACAACAGGATTTTGCCCGGATCTTGAAGGAGCCAAAGAACGCCCTCACACGTCAGTATGTAGCCCTGATGGAAACCGAGGGGATCCACCTGACCTTCACCGATGATGCGTTGGAGACCATTGCCCGCTACGCAGCCGAGGTAAACGAGCGTACGGAGAACATAGGTGCGAGGCGGCTCCACACGCTCATGGAAAAACTGCTCGACGAAATATCCTTCGCACCGAACGAGCTGGACGAGAACTCCATCGTCATTGACGCGACCCACGTCCAGCGAACGCTCTCCGATGTCATCCGCGACCAGGATCTCAGCCGTTACATTCTCTAAGGCACCGTTGGAGGTCCCCCGCCGGGAGCCCGCTCCTTTATGAATTCCGAAAGAGGACGGACTCCTCCGTATCATCCGGTGCCGTGGCTCATCCTGACACTCGTACTGCAGTTTGCATCCGGCTGCGGGAAGAAGGGTCCGCCGCTCCCCCCGCTTCGACGGGGGCCTGACCGGATCACCGCGGTCTCTGCACGCCAGGAGGGAAGGTCTGTCGTAGTGACCGGGATCCTCCCCAACAAGAGCCAGGATGGGGGACCGCTCGCTCCCATCGTGGAGGTCCGCGTGTTCAGGTTGGATCGTGGAGGCCTGTCGGGCGTTCCAGGGGAGAAGGTGAAATCGTTCCAGCGCTCCGCCCTCAGGCAATTCACGAAGGATGCTCGGCGGATCTCCGTCGCGTCGGGGGAATCCCTGGGCCGTTCTCTCTCGGGGCGGCGCTTCGTCTCTGTGGATCCGGAACCTCTGACTGGCTTAATCCCGGAGGGTGGGAAGGAGTTTACCTATGCTTTGACCGCGGTGGATGCTGAGAAGCGGTCGGCCCCCCTCTCGTCTTTTGCCGCCATTCGAATTTTTCCTCCGCCTCTCCCTCCGGGGAATCTCAAGGCGGAACTGGCGGAGAAAAGCGTCCACCTCTTCTGGGAGCCGCCATCTCCTCAGGCACAAAACGAGGGACCTCTCTACAATGTCTACCGGTCTGAGAAGGAGGGTCTATTCCTCGACCGGCCGAGGAATGACCGGCCCCTTTCCCAGCCGCTCTTCGAGGAAACCGACTTCGTGTTCGGGCGCGATTATTATTACGTGGTGCGCTCGGTGGTAGCCTCGGGAAGCGCAAGCCGGGAAAGCGAGAACTCGTCGCCGCTACGGGTTTCACCCCGGGACGTTTACGCCCCGGCTGCCCCCACCGGCTTTGCCGTTTCGGCGGAAGGGAACGTCGTGAAACTCTACTGGTTCCCGAACGAGGAGTCTGACCTGGCCGGCTATCGGATTTATCGCTCCGAGTCGGAATCAGAGGGGTTTACGGAGATTGCGCGGGTGGGGAACGCGGAAACCAGCTACGTGGATAAGGCAGCGACAGCAGGAGTCAAGTACTATTACTGTGTCACCGCTGTGGATCGCGCCGACCCGTCCAACGAAAGCAGCCGGTCGGAGGTACGGGGCGACCGGCTCCCTTCCCCGAATCCACCCGCCCGGAAGAATAAGCCGGGGAAGCCCTGAGGAGAAGGGGATGGAGTTCTTCAAGATGTCGGGTGGAGGGAATGATTTCATCGTCATTGACAACCGATCCGTAGTGGTCCGGCCTGAGGCCATCCCCGACCTGGTACGTCGCCTCACCGTGCGAGCCCTCTCAGTGGGCGCGGACGGCGTGATCTTGATCGAGCCCTCACGCGTCGGGGATTTTAGAGCCACGTTCTTTAACCCGGATGGTCAACCAACCTTCTGCGGAAACGGCGGGCGATGCGTCTCCCGTCTAGCGTATCTCATGGGGATGGTCGGCCCGCGCATGCGTGTGGAAACCATAAAGATGGTACATGACGTTGCGGTCGAGGGGGAGCGCGTTCATTTCGGGATGCCTGCCGCCCTGCGACTCAGGACCGGGCTCAGCCTACGAGTGGATGAGCAGTACTTCGACGCCGTTTGCATTGACACAGGGGTTCCCCACGTAGTCATCTTTGCGGACACTCCTCATTCGGCTTCGATCCTGGATCTTGGAAGAAAGATTCGGCATCACTCGGAGGTGGGGCCCGAGGGTGCCAACGTGAATTTTGTGATGGTGGTTGACGAACACACACTGGCCATCCGGACTTATGAGCGTGGAGTGGAGGGAGAGACCCTCTCCTGCGGCACAGGTTGCGTTGCCGCGGCTCTCGCGACCTCCGTGCTTGGGAAGACGCGGTCACCTGTCGCCTGCTGGACACGTTCGGGAGTGACGCTATCCGTACAATTCCGCGGCACTTCTGCGGACTTTACTAATATCATCCTAGAGGGCGATGCCCGCCTCATCTATCAAGGAAACCTCGGCAGCGAGGCGACCCGTGGGTTCGATCCTCCTCGTCGAGCGTGAGGGGGAGACCCTCTAACGAAGCTTCTCGTGAGATTCCTGAGATGCGGAGCAAACACTATGTCTGGCGGTGGGTTCGTCTGAGCGCCGGATCGGCGTTATTGGTGCTCGGAGTGATCGGGCTAGTCTTGCCTGTCTTGCCGGGAATCGTCTTTATCGCCTCGGGCTTGGCACTTCTCGGTACCGAAACCCTTTGGGCAAGACGTTTGATGGCGCGGATCAGTGCATTCCGGTCCGGTCGGTCCACCCCTCCACACCCTCCCGATCCGACCCCGCCAAATCGCTCCAACTTTCCTCCAAACGCGCCATTCTGACCCCCCCAGGGGCCACTCCATTGGAACGTCCCCGAAGCCGCTTGAACTGAGAACGGGATTTCTGGGCGATTATCCAACTCGCGCGATTTCATAAGTTATTTCCTGTGAGATGGATATGAGGAAAGATTTGCCTCAGCGGAGAATTGGTCACGAAGTAGCGGGGAGGGGTCTGAGGAGTCATCCTGACTGGCAGACAATTTGCTGTTTGCGGAGAGCCGGAGGTGCACTCAAATGTGGAAATCACTGCTTCCCTACGCCACCTCATACGATGACTTCATCAATCCCGACGAAGACACCCGACTTGAAGCGCTCATCTCTGATCCAGACTCTCTGAAGCATGAACAGTCCGTCATCCGGAAGGAGACCTTGGAAGTGCTCAAGGGGGCCCTGCGAAACCTCCCGTCCCGTGAGCGCTACATCCTTGAACGTCGCTTCGGCATCGTCGACGATGTGGAAATGACACTTGGTGCCATCGCCCACATTCTGAAGCTAAGCAAGGAAAGGGTCCGACAGCTGGAGCGGGACGCACTCAGCAAGCTCCGCATGACCTTGGCTCAGAGCAGACAAGATCTTCTCATTAGCTAGGCATAGCCTCCTACCCCCCCCCGCTTTCGTCCCGCCCCGACGCCATGGGGCGGGGCGAAAATAATCGTTGACATCGGCCAGAGGGAGGGCATAAAGTTCGCGGGTTCAAAGGGAATAGTCTGCCTCGAGACTAGGGGTGCCTGGTGGTTTCACATCCTGGTGAGGGCACGCGTGTCTTGCAGTCTATCGGCTGACCTAGCGGTTTGTCTGCAGCGGAACACCCTGGACAGGTGCCGGATCGGGTTGTTTCGGAGTATGATGAAATACCGATTCGGGACCTGTTTTGCATGAGGGGGCCTGGAGGAAATCGGGCCTCCGTTGTTCAATTTGCCTGTCCTAGGTTCCTCCAGAGATTTCCGAAGATTCGGGTCCAGCTCGTACTTGGTGCGGGGGACGGAAAGTTTGAAAAGAGCGCTCTGGATTATGCTGCTCGTCAGTTTCGTAGCCACGACGGTGAGCTGCCAAAAGCTGAATGCGCGCATCACCATGAAGAGCGCCAACGAGCTTTACAGGGCGGAGAAGTACGAAGAAGCAATCAAGAAATATGAGCAGGTAATCGCCCTGGATCCCTGGTGGGCCGATGCCTACCGAAATGCAGGGTTGTGCTACCTTGCGCTGTACCAGCCGGGCTCACTCCACCCAAAGGATATCGAGTACTCCACCCAGGCAATCATCAAGCTACGTCGCTACCTGCAGTTCGTCCCAGGTGACGAACGAACGGAAGACCTCCTCATGGACACCTATATGAAGACTCAACGCTATGATGAGGCGGTCGCCTTCTACAAAGAAAAACTCAGGAAGGATCCCAAGAACGGCAAGTATTTCCAAACCATCGGAATCATATACGCCAAGGCCAACAATTTCGAAGAGGCTCGCAAGTGGTTCAAGGCCAGGGCCATTGAGGCCGAATCGAAGAATCCGGAGGCGTGGTATTCCTTGGGAGTGCTCTGCTGGGAGCGGGCGTTCAAGAACCAGGAGTTGACCGTCGATGAACGGCGCTCGCTCATCGACGAAGGGATGCAAGCTCTGCAAAAGGCGGTGGCGATGAGGCCGGATTATTTCGAAGCCTACAGCTACATCAATCTTCTTTGGAGGCAAAAGGCCCTGACCGAGACCGACCCCGAGCAGGCGCAAAAGGATCTCCAGGAGGCAGACGTCAACCAGAAGAAAGCCCTGCAGCTTCGTAACGAGCAGATGAAGAAAGGGGCCTGAGGGCAGGGTAGCCCGGGAGAGAGGTGAAGGCCATTGTTTGACCAAATGGTTTTCTCGACCAAGGAGCGGCGAGGCAGGAAGAGCTGGCTCTTCATGCCCATCTCCATCGCCCTGCATGCCCTGGCTCTGGGTGGAGTGATTTTCGCCTCTTTCCTGTCCGTGGGAACCATCCCGGAGCCGCCTATCGTGGTCACTTTCTTGGCGGCACCGCCCCCGCCGCCCCCTCCCCCGCCCCCCCCTCCCCCTCCCAAGAGGGGTGGCGAGAAGCCCAAGGAAACACCCAAAGTCGAGGAGATCAAGCCCATCATTCCCCAGGAGATCGTCCAGCCAAAGGAGGTCCCAAAGGAGGTTCCGAAGCCTGTGGAGACACCGGAGGAGGAGAAGGATGAAGGCGTCGATGGAGGTGTGGAAGGCGGAGTCGAGGGAGGTGTGGTGGGTGGTGTGGTGGGAGGCGTGATCGGCGGGGTAATCGGCGGGGTCCTGGGAGGTGTACCTGGAGGCGTGCCGGGAGGAATGTTGGATCAGCCCCTCTATGCCGGATTCGGGGGCGTCACCAACCCCGAGCTGATCACTTCGAGCAAGATTCTGCCCAAGTATCCGGAGCTGGCTCGTCGAGCGAAGGTACAGGGACAGGTCATCCTGCAGGCCGTGGTGCACAAGGACGGCACCGTGGGAGAGGTCACTGTGCTTAAGACTCCGGGGGCCAAGCTTGGATTCGACGAAGCCGCCATCGAAGCGGTAAAGCAATGGAGATACAAACCGGGATTGCAAAATGGAAAGCCCGTGGACGTGTACTTCACCATCATCGTGGACTTTTACCTTAGCCAGTAGGTAGCGACTTCCCCCGGGGAAATCAGGAGGCAACCCAACATGGAATTCGGACTCGTAGCAATCTTCCAAAAGATGGGCTGGGAGGCCAAGAGCGTGGCCATGATCCTCTTGGCCATGTCTGTATGGACCATCTATATCACCATCGACCGTGTTCTTCTCTTTCGGGCCACCCGCAAGCAGTCCATCGACTTTCTTCCGCTGGTCACCCAGTGCCTGAAGAGCAACAAGCTCCGGGAGGCCGTGGAGCTGGCCAAGAAATATCGTAAGAGCCACTTGGCCCGGGTCATCGCCGCCGGACTGCAGGAAATGCAGTCCGAATCCGATGACGGTATCGAGGGCGGCCTCATGCTGGACGCCGTCCGCCGCTCCATGGATCGAGAGTCGATTCTGGTGAGCACCGAGTTGAAGAAAGGCATCTCCTCGCTGGCCACCATCGGCACCACCGCACCGTTCATCGGGCTGTTCGGAACGGTTTACGGCATCATCCACGCCTTCCAGGCCATGGCCACTTCTGGATCGGGCGGTCTCGCTTCAGTTTCCGCCGGTATTGCCGAAGCGCTGATCACCACCGCCTTCGGGCTGTTCGTGGCCATTCCGGCTGTCTGGATCTTCAACGTTTTCACTGGCCGCGTGGACTATTTCGTTTTGGAGATGAACAACTCCTCCTCGGAGATGGTGGATTTCTTCATCAAGAAGCAAAACGTGCCGGTTCGAGGCCAGGGAGTGGGTGCCCATGCAGGCAGGTAATCAGGGGGCCGGCGAGGTCAAGTCGGACATCAACGTCACCCCCTTGGTGGATGTTTGTCTCGTGCTACTCATCATCTTTATGGTGGTTACCCCCATGCTGCAAAAGGGGGTGAATATTACGCTCCCGCCGGCCTTGGCCGCCGAGAAGAAGCCGGACAGCGCCAACACGCTGACCGTGTCCATCACCAAGGACAACCGGATCTTTATCGAGAGAGATCCAGTGTCCAAGGACGGATTCCTGGCGGCCATGCAGGAGATTCACGAACGCAGCCCCGAGAAGACCATCTACGTCAAGGCCGACAAGTTCCTGAAGTACGGCGACGTGAAAGAAGTCATGCTGCAGGTGAACCAGGCAGGCTTCGAACGGGTGGGGCTTCTCACCGAGCCCAAGTCCGAAGCCGAAACCAAGGCCGTCAAGCACTGAGAAGCTGAAGGAGAGCCTGCACCATGGCAATGGCGGTTGGAAGCGGCGGGGGCGTCAAGTCGGAGATCAATGTCACCCCCCTCGTAGACGTGGTTCTCGTGCTGCTCATCATCTTCATGGTCGTGACACCCTTGCTCCAGAAGGGGTTTGACATGGAAATTCCGAAGGAATCCCAGGCCGACGTCATTGTGGATCCGACCAGCCTCCAGCTCATCCTGACGGTGAAGGGCGACTCCCGAATGTTCCTCAACAAGACCGAGGTCAATCGGAATAATCTGGTGGAAGAGGTCTCCAAGGCGGTCACGGGCAGGAAGGAAAAAGTGATGTTCCTGGCGGCCGACGGCGGGCTGGATTACGGCTACGTGGTTCAGCTTATGGATCTCTGCCGCCAAGCCGGTGTCGAGCAGGTCGCGCTCATC
>QHVQ01000025.1 GCA_003222305.1 Acidobacteriota bacterium
GTCTACCTGGCCAAGTGTTGCGGGCCCGTTCGTGGGGAGCCGATTGTAGGATACATCACGCGGGGGAAGGGCATCTCCGTTCATTCCGAGCGCTGCCCCAACGTGGAGCGGCTCCTCTACGATCCGGAGCGCAAGATTGAAGTGGCCTGGGCCGGGAGCAAAGACACCAAGTTCCAGGTGAAGCTCAGCATTTTCTCCGAGGATCGGCAGGGCGTGCTGGCCCGCGTCACCTCGGCCATCGCCGACGAGGAATCCAACATCAGCGACGTGAGCGCCAAGACCTTTGAGGGGAAAAAGGGGCAGATCACACTCATCCTGGACATCTCGGACATGGATCACTTGGAGCGCATCCTACATCGCTTGCGCGGCATCCAGGGCGTCCATCACGTGGAGCGGCAATCCGGCTGAAAGTCACTTACGGAGGATGTGGCATGATTTCCAGGCAAATGGTGAAGACTTCCGGAGCTCCCGCGGCCATCGGGCCCTATTCCCAGGGCATAGCGGCCGGCGGGTTCCTCTTCGTCTCAGGACAGATTCCGCTGGATCCCGCCACCGGAGTGATGGTGCAGGGGGACGTCCGCGTGCAGGTGATCCGGGTTCTGGACAACCTCAAGGCGATTCTGGAGGAGGCGGGATCGGGAATGGAGCGCGTGGTCCGCACCACCGTCTACTTGACCGACCTGCGGGAGTTCACGGAGATGAACGAAGTCTACCGCGGCTATTTCGCGGCCGATCCCCCGGCCCGCTCGACGGTCGAAGTCTCGGCTCTCCCCCAAGGAGCGAGAGTGGAGATCGATGCCATCGCCTGCGTTGGATGATGGTCAGGAAGCCGCTTTGGCCACGGCTCCCGTGCGGATGCAGCGGGTGCACACCCGGCGCCGTTTGCGAGCGCCGTTGAGCACCACCCGGATGGTCTGAAGATTGGGTTGCCAGATGCGCTGTGACACGTTGTGGGCATGGCTGATCTGGTGACCGAAGCGGGGACCCTTCCCGCAGATTTCGCAGACGCGCGCCATCCTCTCTCCTTCCTCACATCGCCGAAAGAGGCGGAACTCTATCACGTTCCCGACCTCAGGATCAAGCCTTACCCCTCCTTCTGGCCCCGTCAAAAACCCACCGGGCCGTGTCCGAAGAAGCCCCGCATCGGGGACAACAACTCTCTCTGATCTCCGGATATCATCTTGTCTAATCACCGCTTAGAAGCACATCCAGTTCTTAGAATTCAACGATGAATTTCGTAACAGATACCCTTGCAAACCAAAGGGTCTGACATATATTGGAATCCCGTGGAGTCGGAAGCGGGCGGAATTTTCGTGGACTGGTTCCACAAACCTTTGTGTTAAGGAGAGATGGGGTGTTCTTCTCAAGGAACAAAAGTTTGTTGGGCCTGGATATCGGTTCGAGCTGCATCAAGGTCGTCGAGCTCAAGGATCTCGGAAAAGGGAAGGGCTTCCATCTGGTGAACGCCTCCCTGGAACCTCTCTCCCCTGAAGCGATTGTGGACGGCGCGATCATGGATTCGGGGCTCGTGGTTGAGGCCCTCCAGCGCTGCTTCGGTGCCAAGCGCATCAAGACCTCCGACTGCGCCATCGCCCTGTCGGGACACTCGGTCATCATCAAGCGAATCTCCCTCCCCGTGATGAGCGAAGAGGAGCTGGCCGAAAGCATCCAGTGGGAAGCGGAGCAATACATCCCCTTCGACGTGGAGGACGTGAACATCGCTTACCAGATTCTGAAAGGGACCCATCTGGCGGGGGACGGCAACATGGATGTCCTGCTGGTGGCCGCCAAGAAGGACAAAATCAACGACTATACCGCCGTGGTGGGACAGGCTGGGAAAAACGCCGCGCTGGTGGACGTAGATGTGTTCGCCCTCCAGAACGCCTTCGAGATGAACTACGAGATCGATTCGGGCCAAACCTGTGCCCTGGCCAACATTGGCGCCAACGTCACCAACGTGTCGGTGCTCAAGGGAAGTTCCTCGATCTTCTGGCGGGACATCTCCGTCGGCGGCAATCAATACAACGACGCCATCCGCAAGGAGCTGAACCTGAGCTTCGAGCAGAGCGAGCGGGTGAAGCGGGGTGAGGATGTGGAAGGTGCTGCGACGGAGACGGTGGCTCCCATCCTGAGCTCCGTGAACGACTATGTGGGCGCGGAAATCCAGAAGACCCTCGACTTTTTCAAGAACACCACCCCGGGGGAGAGCATTGACCGGATCTGCGTCTCCGGCGGCGCCTCCCGGGTTCTCGGCCTTCTGGAATCGCTGGGGGAGCGGTTCGGCATTCCCGTGGAGCGCTTGGACCCCTTCCGCCGGGTGACCGTGGGCAAGGACGTCCCCTCCGAGACGGTGGAGGAGCTCTCCTCTTGCGCCGCCGTTGCCGTGGGGCTCGCTAGCAGAAAGGTGGGAGACCGATGATCCACATCAACCTGCTTTCGGAGGTCAAGTCCACCAAGGCTCGCTCCCTCAAGCCCTCCATCCAAATGCCGGGCAATGTCCCGCAAAACCTGCTGCTCGTTGCGCTGGTTGCCCTCAGCTTCGTCTTCGTCAGTTGGAAGTGGTACAGCCTGCGGGCGGAGCACTCGGACCTGGCGGACAGGATCGTGAAAGCCGAGGTTGAGAAGCGGCGGCTGGATGAGATTATCAAGAAGGGGGAACTGTACAAGGCCCAGCGGGACCTGCTGAACAAGAAGATAACCCTGATCACCCAGCTCAAGAAGAACCAGAGCGGCCCCGTGCACCTGCTCGATGAGATCAGCCGCAAGCTCCCGGACTTCCTGTGGCTCGACTCCATGAACGGCACGGCGAACAACGTGACCATCAGCGGGAAGGCCACCACCTACAATGCCGTTTCCAACTTCTACAACAATCTCACCGGTTCCAAGTTTTTTGATCAGGTCGTCCTGGGGCCTATCGCTTCCACGCCCCAAGGCATCACTTTCTCCCTGAACTGCAAGTTCGTTCCCTCGGCGGTCACCGCCGAGGGGGATCAAGGGAGCGCGGGCCTCTGAGCCTCTCGGGGTAAACCAATGGCTATGGACTTCAAGAACCTTCCGTTCTGGGGCCAGGTGACGCTGGTCATCGCCTTGTGCCTGGGGCTGGTCAGTGTTGCCTACTGGGCCTACCCCAATTTCGGCCAGATGAAGCAGCAGAATCTGGCGGACGCCAAGAGACTGGAGGATCTCCAGTCCGACATTCGGCGGGGGGCCGCCATCGAGGCGAAGCTGCCCGAGTTCGAGAAGGAAATCGCCAACCTACAGAAGAAACTGGATGATCTGCTCCAGATCCTCCCCACCGAGCCTGAGACTGGAGAACTGCTCAAGTGGGTGAAGAACCTGACGGACCAGTCGAATCTGGACCTGCAGCGATTCGATCCCGGGGCCCTGAAGCCCGTGGAGTTCTATCGGGAATTCCCCATCAACATGGAGGTCACGGGGGACTACCACGATCTGGGTGTGTTCTTCGACCGGATCAGCAAGTACTCGCGGATCATCAACGTCGACAATGTACAGATCGCCACCAACACCTCCGGCAAGGGGACCATCCACTCTACCTTTACAGCCACCACTTTCGTCTACGACGAAAAAACCGCGAAAGCCCAGGAGAGCCAGCGATGAGCCGCCACCCGCTTTCGAACCTCCTCCGAGCCTTGGCCGCCACCACGGCGCTGGCCGTGGCAGGTTCCTTCGTGGCGCTCGGAGACAACCCCGCGCCAGCGGCCGCCGGGAGCTCGGCTCCGCAAGCGTCGCAGGGGCAGGAAGCTGCCAAGAAACAAGACGAGCAGAACAACAAGACGATCGAGAAGATCATCGAGGAGAGCGAGAGCGTTCTGGCCGGGAGAGGGTTCACCTACGATCCCGCGGGACGGAGGGACCCGTTCCGGTCTCTGGTGGAGCAGACCAAGGCTGACAAGGGACCGCGGCCTAAGGGCATCGCCGGCATGCTCATTTCCGAAGTGGACCTCGTGGGCATCGTCCAGAAGGGGAAGGAATCCTTGGCCTTTTTTAACGGCAGTGACAATAAAGGCTATTTCCTGCGGGTGGGAGACCAGCTCTACGACGGCCGCATCATCCAGATCAACCGGCAGTCGGGGCAAGTGGTCTTCCGCCAGGAGATCAACGACCCCCGTTCCATCAAGCCCTACCGAGACATCACGAAGAGGCTCTATTCCGCGGAGGAGGAAAAGTTATGAGGTCCTGGAAGATTGCCGCGCTGCTGGCCCTGTTGGCCGCCGTGGTGGGCTGCGCCGGCAGCCCTCCGACAAGCGAGCCCGCCCAGCAGATGCAGCCGACGCCGACGTCGGTGACCATCAGCTCGGTGGAGCAGGCGTCCAACGATGGCTCGACCCGCATCACCCTGAAGGGAAACTTTCCGTTCAGCTACACGTCCTACGAGCCGGATTGCTCTACCATGGTTGTCGAGCTGCTGGACGTGGACGCCAGCGCCATCGCGGGTGTGACGCCGGTCAATAGCCCTGAGGTGGAGAGCATCGAGACCAGCGTGCGCGGCGAGGGGCTGGAGAACGGCAAGGTGTCACAGGTGACCTTCCATTTCAAGCGGCCTACGGTGCACCAGCTGCGGACCAACGGGAACGACTTGCAGATTCAATTCCAGCCGGATCCTGTCCACCCCTCCTTCCAGAACAGCGTCGTGGCGGACGCTTCTACCGAGAAGCCTGCTGCCCCCACGCCCCTGCCAGAGGCCGCGCCCAGCGCGCCGCTGCTCTCCGAGGCTCAGAAGGCGGCTCTGGAGAAAGCGAAGCCGGCGACGGTACTGCTTTCCGTAGTCCCGAGAGGGCCGGACGCCCAGCGAACGGTACAGCTGAAGACCAACGGCAAGGTGACCTACAAAGCCTTCGAGCTGACCAACCCCCCACGGCTGGTCATCGACATGCAAAACGTGAAGAGTCAGGTTCCCCCCGCTCAGCGGTCGCTGGCGCCCAAGTCGGAATTCCTGCAGAAGATTCGCGTGGCCCAGTTCGCCACGGCGCCCGAGAAGGTGGCCCGGGTAGTCTTCGATCTGAAGACCACCCGCCCTTATGAGATCCAGCCGGGGCCGACCGGCCTCACCGTGGACTTCAGTGAAGCCGTTGCGGCTCGGAGAAAGGCGGCGGCCGAGGGATCCGCCAATCTGGCGCAGGGAGGTGCCTCGGGAGCGCCGGCAGCTCGGGCCGCGGGTCCGGAGACGGCCACGACGGTAGTAACGACTCCCAGCCAGCCTCCCGCGGAAGGGGAGGCGGCTCCGCTGAGTGTAAATCTGGCAGCTCAGACTCCGAAGGGGGAAGGACCGGGTTTGACCGCCGTGGCGGCCTCGTCCCTACCGGAAGAGTCCCCCTCGACCGAGACCGCCGAGCCTGCAGCTGGCGAGGCGGCCCAGACTCCTTCCGATCTCGTGCCCATGCACCCCGGTCCCAGCGTCTCCAACCGGGCCGGCAAGGAGACCACCATTGTGAGTCCCCAGCGCTTCAACCCCCGCACCATTTCTGACAATGGGCTGAAATACACGGGGAAGCGCATCTCTCTGAACTTCAAGGATGCCGATCTCAAGGATGTATTCAGGATCTTCCACGAGATAAGCGGCTACAACATCGTTCTGGATCCCAGCGTTTCAGGAAACGTGACCATCGTGCTGGAGAATGTTCCCGAAGATCAGGCCCTGGACATCATTCTCAAGAACAACGGGCTGGACAAGGTGTTTGAGAACAACGTGATCCGCATCGCCAGCACCAGCAAGCTCTCCCAGGAGGCCGCGGCCCGAAAGACTCTGCAGGAGGCCAAGGAACTCGAGGAGCAGCCGGTGACCTTCACCCGGGCCCTCAGCTATGCGCGGGCGAAAGACGTGGCACCCATTGTCAAGCGCATGATGTCCAAGAGGGGCGACGTGGCGACGGACGATCGAACCAACACGCTGATCATCAGTGACATCTCCGCCAAGCGGGATCCCATCAACCGCCTCATCGATTCCCTGGACGAGCAGACCCCGCAAGTGTCCATCGAGGCGCGCATCGTCGAGACGGATCGGCAGTTCGAGCGCGACTTGGGAATCTCCTGGGGCCTGAACGCCAAGTGGGACCCCTCCCTGGGAACCCAAACAGGACTCCAGTTCCCCCACACAGCGGACATCAGCTATGACGTGCACCTGCCGCCGCCGGCTTCGGCCAACACCCTGGGAGTGAATTTCGGTAACGTGCTGAACAGCTTCAACATCAACGCTCAGCTGGATGCCTTCGAGCAGAGCGGCGACGTCAAGATCCTCTCGGCTCCCAAGGTGGTCACGCAGAACAATCAGAGCGCCATCATCGAGCAGGGCACCCAGATTCCCATCGTGAACACCACCGCCACGGAAATCAACGTGGAGTTCGTCTCCGCGTCGCTACGCCTGGAAGTGACCCCGCAGATAACCAAGGAAGGCACGGTCAGCATGATGGTGAAGGTGGAGAACAACTCTCCCAACTTTGTGAACCGTGTAGGAGACGTGCCACCGATCAATACCCAGAGGGCCCAGACTCAAATCATTGTCGGGGACGGCGGCACCGCGGTCATCGGCGGCATCTTCAAGATCAACGATGCGGTGACCGAGACCGGAGTCCCGGGACTGCGGAGAATTCCGGGGCTGGGCTGGCTCTTCAAGAGCAAGACCATCAACCGGGAGAACGCGGAGCTGCTCATCTTTATTACGCCTAGGATTCTGAAAAAGGTCTAGGCCCAGGAGGAACCCAGACATGTTCGCCCTGAAGAGTGATGCAATGCGGTCCCTGGTCTTGGCGTCGCTGGCGCTGGGGGCGGTCATCGCCTGCAACAATGTGGCCCACAATCCGGACCACTCCGATTCGGTCATCGAGGTGGTGAGCGCGACGCCCGTTTCCTCGGATCCCAGCAATACCTCGGCGAGCGATTCCACCACCCTGGTGCTTAGGGCCCAGCCCCGGAATCCGAACGCGACCACGTTCTTCAACGATGTAAGCCTGACCAACTATACCGTGGCTTTCTCCCCTGGATTGCTGGGTCCCTTCAGCGGTGTCGTTGGCGCTGGTTTTGTTCCTGCCGGCGGGACCGCTACCGTCACTCTGGTGGTCGTCCCGGCGTCGGCGAAGCCCTTGGCCCTGGCAGGGACCACTCTTATCGCCCAGATCGACGTGGAAGGGCAGGATTTCAGTGGCCACAGTGTGTCTTTCACCGCCAACGTCCCGGTGACCTTCACCACCACGCCAGATTCCGACAGCGACGGCGTGCCCGATGCCACGGACAACTGTCCGCTGGTCTTCAACCCGAGCCAGCTGGACACCTTCCCCATCGGGGGGAACGGAGTGGGTGACTGCTGCGATCCGACCACTCCGGGTTACCCCGCCTGCAGTCCGTAAGGGGCTGGCGGAGCGGCTTCCCGAGGGGTTCCCGGAGGCAATCTCCGGGAGCCCCTTTTGCTTTCCATGGGGTAAGGCAAAGCTCCGCGGTTGCAAGGGTTTGACAGGGGCTCGAGCGCTTCCCTAGAATGGCGCCGCCCCGGAGCAAGTGAGAAGCGACATCGGCCCTCGCGGATAGGTCTGTAAGGGGAGACATCGTGGGACGTCTCGAGGACTTGAAAAACCGGTGGGATCGGGAGCCCTCTTCC
>QHVQ01000215.1 GCA_003222305.1 Acidobacteriota bacterium
AAGAAAACTCCGGCGGGGATGATGGGACGGTCCACCTCGGTGGACATACGCCCGGGGGAGACGGCAGAGGTCGAAATCGACTTGCGAGGAATCATAACGCTTACGGGCCGAATCTATCTCGGTGAGAGTCCGGTCCCGCGTGGCAGGGTCGGTTTCAGCCTTGACTCCAAGAAGACTCGCAGCAGTTCATGGGAATGGTGTCCGACCGACGACGAGGGCGATTACGCGGTGAAGCTGCCGCGGCCGGGACGCTATCGGGTGAGCCTGTTCACGGAACAATCTCTTCACGGAGGAGGAACGTCGGCTGAGTACGATCGCCTGCTCGAAGTCGCCGATGTCGATGAACGACGCCAAGACCTTCACTTTTCGACTGCTCGCATTCGCGGCAGGGTCGTGGAGGCGAAAGGCAAGCCCATTTCCAACGCCTGGTTTGAGCTGTACCGGGCACTGCAGGCGGGCGAATCCTCGGAAGGAGGCGAAGGGGGTTTCCTTCTTCTCCGCACCGACGAGGCGGGCCAGGATGGCACGTTCGAGTCGGAGTTCTTGCGCGCCGGAGAATACCGCCTGGAGATCGGTGCCCGGGGGTTTGCAAGAAAGACGATCGGTCCCGTTACCCTGGGCCACGATCAGTCCCTTGTCCTGACCGACATCGTGCTTGAACCGGAGCTGTCGGTTCGTGTGGTGCTCCTCGATCCCCATGGGCAGCCACTTTCAGGATCTCACGTCAATGCCTATGCCGACGCGGCGCACTTCAAAGACGAATGGGGAACCTCCGAAACCAGTGGAGACGATGGGACCGTTACCCTGAGGGGGCTTTCTCCCGGCAGCTACACGCTGGTCGGGCGCTCTTTGGGGCTGCCGCCGGCATTCCTGGAGAATGTGAAGGTCCCGCCCGAAGAGCCTGCGAGCTCCCTCGTGATTCAGTTCGCTCAGGGTGGGAGCCTGGAGGTCCAGGTCTTGAACAAGAGCGGTGCGCCCGTGCCCGATCTCACCCCGATCCTCATCGACCGGCAAGGCCGGGATGTCACCGAGATTTACCGGAATCTCGCCGACATGACCGAACCCTTCTTCACCGACTCAGAGGGCCGGGCGTGGCTGGCGAGCGTTCTCCCGGGGGAGTATGAGGTGAAAGCGGCACGCGGGGAGAGCTCCGATTCGCGCCAGGTGACTCGTAGCCCCGGAAGAATAGATTCGCCATGCCGGGGCGCTGCACCCGAGCATTCCTCATCACTGCTCCTCTTCATCGCCGGTCCAGGCAAAGCCTTCACCTGGGCAGGAAAAGAGGCTCATACTGCCCTGCTTCGGATCAGGCTGCGTGATGGGGAGCCCCCCACAGATGTGAGGAAAAGAAACGGGAGTGCAAGCAGTTGCACAGGAGATTCCCAGGTGCCAGATCTTGTCAGACAGGATTCACTTGACGCGGGACGCTCGTCGCTGGATCTTGAAAAGGAGCTTTTGTGGCCGGCAATGGATGAGCAGCCAGACACCTCTCGTGGCCGCAGTCTCGAGCGCCTCGGCGGCGGATCGCAACAAGCGAATTGAGGAAGAGACGAATGCCGGGTCTACCCAGAAGGCGAGCGGCCGAGGGATTGCGGGAAGACAGATTCTTCCCGCGTCGGGCGGCGTTTCGTGGGTCGGTTTCAGGTCTGATCCTTCTTGTCCTTTCCATCGCATCCGCCGGGTCGGGGCTTGCCGACTCGAATCCTTCCCTCTACCTGGTGGACAGCCAGTTCACCACTCGATTGAGCCGGATCTTCCAGGTGGATCCCGAGTCCGGAGCGATGGAGCTGCGCACGGATCTGGGGACCACCTTCACGCCGGTTCTGGCCATGGCTGCAGCCAGCGCGACGGTCGTCTATCTGGCGGGTACCGACACCGGACCGGCGGATCTGTGCCAGGGAGACATCGCCTGTCTCCTGATTCGGGTGGAGATCGATCCTCTCTCCATCACGCCGGCATCCGTGCAGCTCGTCGGGCCGATCACGGAAGGGGGTTCGGTGATTGCCGGGATCACAGGCATGACCTTCAGGAACGACGGCAGGCTTTACGCCATCAGCCAAGACAACGACCGGCTCTACACCATCGACCTGACCACGGCGGTGGCCACCCGCATCGGCACGGTGGATCTGACGCTTCATGGCGGGGACATCACTTTCGATGGAATCGACCGGCTCTGGCTCTGGACCAATCTTGGGCCGGGCGCCGGACTCTATCTTGTGGACCCGGCGACCACGCACGCTTCCGCATTCGACCTACATCCGTTCCTGGACATGGCAGGACTGACCGCCCTGGGCCATGGGCTCAGGCTTCGAGGGGGAAGCCAGTCGACCGACCGTCTCTATGAGATCGACACGGTCGTGGGCCTGACCGGCAACGACGCACTCCTCACCCTGGACGGTGCTCGGTTCGACTTTGCCCGAGGCGATCTGGATTCCCCCTATTGCGAAGGAGATGCAGACTGCTCGGATGAGGATTCCTGCACCGTCGACGAGTGCTCTCCGGGAGGTTGCCTGCACCACCCGGCGGACGACGGGACATCCTGCGACGACGGCAACGCCTGCACCCAGGTGGACAGCTGCCATTCAGGGATCTGCACGGGAGCGAGCCCGGTGCTTTGCTTAGCGCCGGATGCCTGCCACGAACCGGGGGCCTGCAATCCTGCCAGCGGGGTATGCGAGAACCCGCCCGACAAGCCGGACGGGACGGTGTGCAGCGATGGCAACGCCTGCACCCAGGTGGACAGCTGCCATTCGGGGACCTGCAC
>QHVQ01000054.1 GCA_003222305.1 Acidobacteriota bacterium
CGTGATCATCCCCATGCTCACGGGCGCTTTTGGAAACTTCCTCATCCCGTTGATGATCGGCGCCCGGGACATGGCGTTCCCCAAGCTCAACATGCTCTCCTACTGGGTGATGGTCCCGGCGGCGCTCGTGATCACCTCCAGTTTTTTCGTGCCCCAGGGACCTGCCGCCGCGGGCTGGACCAACTATCCTCCCTTGAGCTATGACCCGCAGTGGACGGGGGTGGGCAGGGGGCATACTCTCTGGCTCATCGCGCTGTTGCTGTCCGGAACCTCTTCCATCATGGGCTCGATGAACTACATCACCACCGTGGTGAACCTTCGAGCCCCGGGCATGACTTTTTTCCGGCTGCCTCTGTCGATCTGGGCGTTGTTCGTCACGGCCATCCTGCAGCTCATGGCGACACCGGTTCTGGCCTCGGCCCTGGGTATGCTCTTGCTGGATCGGACGGTGGGGACCCACTTCTTTGCCCCGGCAGGAGGCGGCCAGGTGATCCTCTGGCAGCACATCTTCTGGTTCTACTCCCATCCGGCGGTTTACATCATGATTCTGCCCACCCGATCTTCGGGTACAAAGCCATGGCCTACTCCATGATGGGAATCGCGGGGCTCGGCTTCATCGTGTGGGGCCATCACATGTTTCAGAGCGGCATGAACCCCACCCTGGGTACCACCTTCATGGTGTCCACCATGCTCATCGCCGTCCCCTCCGCCATCAAGACCTTCAATTGGCTGGGAACGCTGTGGCGTGGCAACATTCACTTCACCGCGGCGATGCTCAACGCGATGTCCTTCGTCTCCATGTTCATCATCGGGGGATTGTCCGGGATCTTCATGGCTTCCACGCCCGTGGACATGTTCATCCACGACACCTACTTCATCGTGGCGCATCTCCACTACGTCCTCTTCGGAGGGAGCCTGTTCGGCATCTTTGCCGCCGTGCATTACTGGTTCCCCAAGATGTTCGGCCGGATGATGAGCGAGACCCTGGGGAAGGTTCACTTTTGGCTGACGTTCGTCTTCTATAACCTGACCTTTTTCCCCATGCACATCCTGGGAATGGGCGGGATGATGCGGCGGATCTACGACCCTACCCAATACGACTTTCTGAAGCCCTTGCAGCCCATGAACATCTTCGTCTCCCACAGCGCCTTCCTGCTGGGAAGCGTCCAGATTCTTTTCATCATCAACTTCGTCTGGGGCCTGTTCCGGGGAAGGAAGGCCGAGCGGAACCCCTGGCACGCGAATACGCTGGAATGGGTGGCCTCCTCGCCCCCTCCGCACGGAAATTTTGAAGCGATTCCCACCGTCTATCGCGGCCCGTACGAGTACTCCTCGCTCGAATCCCAAGAGGATTACCTGCCGCAGGACGTGCCCTCGGCGCTTCCTGCGGGCGCGCCCGCCCACGTCCACTGAAGGAGCACCGCGTGAGCGTGCGGTATCGACCTTTCCTCCACCGCTTCGCGGTCTTCACCGCCTTCTGCACGCTCCTGCTGGTGACGGCGGGAGGTCTGGTGACCAGCACCGGATCCTCGCTCTCGGTTCCCGACTGGCCCCTCTCCTTCGGACAGGTCTTTCCGAAAATGGAAGGAGGTGTCCTTTACGAACACGGGCATCGGATGATCGCCGCCACGGTGGGACTCCTAGTCCTGGTGCTGATGATCTGCCTCTTGAGAGCCGAGCCACGCCGGTGGGTGCGCCGGCTGGGCGTGGCGACCTTCCTGGTGGTGGTGGCCCAGGGCGTGCTGGGAGGAGTCACGGTCCTCTGGAAGCTGCCCCTGCTGGTCTCGATGGGTCACGCCTGTCTGGCTCAGGCCTTCTTCTGCATGGCGGTGGCGCTGGCGCTGGCCACCTCCCGCGAGTGGACTGAATCTCCTTCCGCACCCTGCACCGAAGCACAGGTGCCGAGCCTCCGCTCGCTGACCTGCGTCACCACCGGCTTCATCTTCCTGCAGCTCATTCTGGGTGCGCTGGTCCGCCACGCCGGGTCCGGCCTGTCGATCCCCGACTTTCCCTTGGCCTTCGGCCGGCTGGTGCCGCCCATCCTGGAAGGGCCAATCCTGATCGCCTACCTCCACCGGCTCGGAGCCGTGGCTGTCACCCTCACCGTGGCCTGGACGGTGATCCGGATCCTGCGCCGACACCCCGACGAGCCCAAGCTCACCCATCCCGCAGTGACGCTCGCGTCACTGCTGGTGCTGCAGATCACCCTGGGAGGTGCCACCGTTCTCATGCAGCTCGCGGTCGTCCCGGCCACGGCCCACGTAGTGACCGGAGCACTGGTCCTGGCCACTGCATGGCTGATTACGCTGCGCGTCTTCCGTCTCCTGAGCCGACCCCGTCTGGTGCACGCGGCTCAGGAGGCCGAAACAACCGCCGCCGAGGCTCCGGCGGGATGGGCGGTGCGATGAGCGAGATGATTCAGGTGCAGGAGGTCGCGACTCGGGCGAGGGTGGTCACCAGTTCCTGGAGCGACTATCTGGAGCTGGCCAAACCCCGGGTCACCTCGCTTGTGGTGGCCACCACCGCCTTCGGATTCTACGTGGGAAGTCGGGGAGGAGTTGACCCGCTGCTGCTGTTCCAGACCCTCCTGGGCACCACCCTGGTGGCCTCGGGGACCAGCGCCTACAACATGTACCTGGAGCGTGAGAGCGACGGGAAGATGGAGCGGACGCGGCGCCGGCCGCTCCCGGACGGCCGGCTTCAACCGGTGCAGGCACTGGCCTTCGCCACCGTCCTGTCCGTGGCCGGAATTCTCTACCTTGCCCTGGCGGTCAACCTGCTCACATCCCTTCTGGCGACGTGCACCCTGGCGAGCTACATTTTTCTTTACACCCCTATGAAGCGCTGGAGCCCGCTCTGCACTCTGGTGGGTGCGGTGCCGGGGGCGCTCCCGCCTTTGGGAGGCTGGGCTGCAGCCACGGGAGGTCTGGGAGCTGGGGGTTGGGCCCTGTTCGCCATTCTTTTCCTCTGGCAGCTCCCCCACTCGCTGGCCATCGCCTGGATGTACCGCGACGATTACGCGCGCGCCGGGTTCCGTCTCCTCCCGGTCGTGGATCCCGAAGGAGGGAGCACGGTGCGGCAGATCGTGGGCAATGCGCTGGCCCTGATTCCTGTCAGCCTCACGCCCGTGCTATTGGGTGTGGCCGGGGCATGGTACTTCTACGGAGCGATTCTCTTGGGAGGCTTGCTCGTCGGGACGTGTCTCCGGATGGCGCGCACCCGCAGCCGGCTGCATGCGCGGAGCGTCGTCCTGGCCTCGGTGGCCTACCTCCCGGCGCTACTCTTCCTCATGGCGGTGGATCGGTTGTGAGATTCAGCTCCCCGCTTCTTCCGGAGGCACTCAAGGAAAAAAACCGCCGCATGGGGTGGTCGCTCTTCCTGCTGGTCCTCGGGCTCGTCGCCTTCTCCGTCGTCTTCATCATTCTCGACCATTGAACCCCATGTCCGCGGCCATGCCGTCCGACCCCGGGCCCGTGGAGAAATCCGTTCTCACAGCGCCGGCCATTGCGAGCCACCGTCTCGCGATGCTCATCTTCCTCGTGGCCGAGGCGATGCTCTTCACGGGGCTTTTGGGAGCCACCTTGGTCCTCCGGGCCGGGGCCCCCATGTGGCCCCCCGAGGGACAGCCGGTCCTGCACGTCTGGGCGGGCGGATTGAACCTGGCGCTGCTGGCCGCCGGGAGCTTCGGCATGGCGAGGGCGGTGCGGGGGGCTCGCGATGCCAGTCATCGGAGATTGGTGGGCGGGATCGCGCTGACCCTGGTCTCGGGTGCGCTCTTCCTCACCCTCATGGGGATCGAGTGGTCGCGCCTCTATCGGGAAGGACTGCGCACCACCTCGTCCGGGAGCTACGGCCCCCTCCTCTTCACCCTCACCGGCTGTCATGCATTGCACGCCCTGGCGGTGATGATCTGGGTGGGCATCCTGCTGGTCCTGGCGGCGCGGGATCGGATCTCCCCGGCTCACCACGAGCCGGTGGAGATGGCGGGGATGTTCTGGCACTTCGTGGCCGTGGCCTGGCTTTTTCTGTTCGTGGTACTCTACATGCTATGAAGCTCTTCCCTGGAAGCCTCCGGACGCGTTGGCTCCCCGCGCTGATGGCGTCGACGATCCTTCTCCTTGCGATGACCGTGCCGTGCCGCGCCCAGTGCGCCATGTGCGAGGGATCGGCCGCGGCCGGGGGCGACGGTGGAGCCGTTTATAACCGCAGCACCCTGTTCATGCTCTCCGTGCCCTACCTGCTTCTCCTGGGAGTGGGCGGCTATGTGGTCTATGCATTCCGCCGGGCCCGCTCTCATCCCCGCCCCGGGTCCGATGACGCACCGGCTCCTCCGGAACCGAAACGGAGCTGATGCCCGCCATCCTCTTTGTCTGCGTCGAGAACTCCTGCCGCTCCCAGATGGCGGAAGGTTTCGCCCGAAGGCTTGCGGGCCCCGGCTGGACCGTGGCCAGTGCCGGCTCGCATCCCTCGGGAACTGTCCACTCCAGGGCGGCAGCGTTCATGAAAGAAAGGGGAATCGACCTGGCGTCTCATCGCTCCAAGGGATTGGATGAGCTTCCCCCCATCACCTGGGACGCCGTGGTGACCCTCGGCTGTGGTGACGCCTGCCCCCACGTTCCCGCCCGCCGCCGCATCGAGTGGGACCTGCTCGACCCTAAGGATCTTCCGGGGGAGGATTTCCGGCGCGTCCGCGACGAAATCGATCGTCGAGTGGGTGATCTGCTGAGAGATCTTTCCCCCTCCGCCGCGTCATCCTGAAGCCCGGTTGGCTGGCGGACCACCCTCGGTCCTCACGGCATCGCACTTTGTGCTAGCATGACGCGCTTCACCAACCCAATCAGTGTGCCGAACTCGTTCACCAAGAGGTCCGTCCCATGATCCGTGCCCAAGCGCACCCGGCTCGGAAGAGCCTCGCGGTCCCGACGACTCTACTCCTGGCGCTGGTGTCAGGAGTCGCGCCCCTCGTCGCGCGGTCCAGCCCTCCGGAGGACCCGTCGGATAATGTGTCTGCCTCGGGGGGGAAAAAATCCGCGAAGCCGGACATCAATGCGGTGCCGGAGAACGCGCGCAAGGTGGCGTTCTCCACCGATGAAGGGACCTGGATGTCGGTGGATGTCTCGCCGGACGGGACCTTCATCCTGTTCGATCTCCTGGGGGACATCTACCGGGTCCCCTTCGCGGGTGGGAAGGCTCTCCGGATCACCTTCGGTCCCGCGTTCGATTACGCGCCGCGCTATTCCCCCGACGGGAAGACCGTAGTCTTCTGCAGCGATCGGCGGGGCAACATGAACCTGTGGCTCATGGACGCCGACGGGAGCAACCCACGCCCCCTCACCGATGAGAAGGATGCGGTCTACTCCTCGCCCTCCTGGACCCCCGACGGTCAGTATGTGTTGGCGCGCCGCGAGGACACCTCCCGAGCCGGCATCCCGCCGGTGGAGCTGATGATGATCCACCGGGATGGAGGTTCGGGCATCAAGGTCATCAACAAGGACAAGCTCAACAACGTGGCCGGGATCGCGGCGAGCCCCGACGGCCGCTACCTCTACGTCACAGGCCGGGAGCGGCGCTTCTCCTACCTGCCCAAGATGGATGACGGGCTCTGGAATCTCTACCGTTACGATCGCAAGACCGCCGAGATGGTGCGACTTACGCCGGGACCCAACGGCGGCATGAAACCAGTCTTGACCCCTGATGGAAAGCGCCTGGCCTACGTCCGCAGAGATGACGCGCGCAGCACCCTGGTCCTGCGCGACCTGGAGACGGGCGCGGAGAAGGTGCTGAGTCGAGACCTGACCCGCGATGAGCAGGAAGGCTTCGCCCAGATGGATGTCTATCCCAACGCCGCCTTCACCCGGGACGGGAAGACGCTGGTGTTTTACAGCCAGGGGAAAATCCGCAGGGTGGACGTGGCAACAGGAAAGCAGGCGGAGATCCCCTTCACGGCCGAGGTCTCCTTGGACCTCCGCCCGCTGGAACGCATCGAGAAGCCGCTGGGGGGCGCCGAGCTGCAAGCGAGGCTCCTGAGATGGCCCACCCTTTCCCCCGACGGCAGGAAGCTGGTGTTCGACGCTCTGGGGAAACTCTGGGCGGTGGATATTCAGAACGGCAAGGCCGGCAAGCCCCGCCGTCTGACCCGGGACACGCGCCGGGAGTACGCACCCGAGTTCTCGCCCGACGGGCGCTGGATCGCCTACGTCACCTGGACCGATCAGGAGCTGGGCCACGTCTGCAAGATCCATGCGGAGGGGGGATCTCCCTCGCGCCTGACCCGGGTGGCCGGCCATTACATCAATCCCGCCTGGTCGCCCAAAGGAGACCGCCTAGCTTTCATCTCTGGCTCAGGGGCGGAGGCCCGGGGCCAGCAGCCGGAGAACGACACCTATTACGAAATTCGGTGGATCCCCTCTTCCGGAGGCGAGGCGCATTCCGTCACGGCGGTCTCACCGGGGGAGTCGTTGCGGTTTCATCCCACCGCCGCCTGGGGTCCGGACGGCGAACGGATCTTTTTCACGGAATTCATCCCTTCCGAAAAGCCCTACACGGACGGGAAGACCGACATCGTCTCGGTGCGGCTGGACGGCACCGACAAGCAGAGGCACCTCCGCTTCAAGCAGGTGGAGGATGTCGTCCCCTCCCCGGACGGCGCCTGGGTGGCCTTCGTGCGGGCCGATGATGTTTACGTCACTCCGCTCCCCCGGGCCGTCTCCGAGCCGGTGGAGATCGGATTCAGCGGCGACCCGGTGCCGGTGTATCGCCTCAGCACCGAAGGGGGCGGCTATGTCGGCTGGGCCGATTCGGGCAGGACGGTGGTGTGGGGAATGGCGGACACTCTCTATCGCCAATCTTTCCAGAAGATCCGCGATGCAATCCTGAAGCAGGCCGAGGAGAAGCGCCAGCAGGAGGCGGCAGGCACCAGAGGGGAGGGCGACGTGGCGCGGCCGAAGGAGCCGGAGATGCCCAAACCCGAGGCGATTCCCATCACCCTGGTGGTGAAGAAGCCGATCCCCGCCGGCTCGGTGGTGCTCAAGCATGCCCGAATCATCACGATGAAGGGCGACGAAATCCTGGAGCGCGCCGACCTTGTCGTGACGGGGAACCGGATCACAGCCTTGGGACCTTCGGGGGAGTTGAGCGAGCCAGCGGGCTCGCA
This sequence comes from Acidobacteriota bacterium, assembly GCA_003222305.1. Lineage (GTDB taxonomy): Bacteria > Acidobacteriota > Polarisedimenticolia > Gp22-AA2 > AA152 > AA152. The sequence goes on from QHVQ01000054.1 coordinate 7,154, forward strand.
GGCGTTCGACCTGAAGGGAATGACGGTGATTCCGGGGCTGGTGGATGTTCACGCCCATCCCCATTATTCCGCCATGGAGATCTTTCCCGAGAAGAAATGGGAGTACGTGGCCAACCTGGCGTACGGCGTCACCACCCTGCACGACCCCTCGGCCCACAGCCTGGACGTGTTCGCGGAAGCGGAGATGGTGGAGGCGGGGGAGATGATCGGTCCACGCATCTACTCCAGCGGGGACGTGCTCTACGGCGGCATCCAGGCGGCGCAGTTTGTGAAAGCCGACACCCAGGAAGAGGTGCTGCAGGCGGTCAAGCGGATGAAACGGTACGGCGCCCACTGGCTGAAGGTGTACCAGCAGCCGCGCCGCGAGCAGCGGATCTGGTTCGTGGAGGCGGCGCGCCAGGAGGGTGTCGGGGTGACCATGGAGGGGGCCGGAGAGCTGCACACCGACCTGACCAATTTCATGGACGGCTTCACCGGCATGGAGCACTCCCTGCCGGTGCCGATCTATAAGGATGTGGTGACGCTGGCGGCGAAGTCAGGGACCGCCTACACGCCTACCCTCATCGTCTCGTACGGCGGGCCCACGGCGGAGCTGTACTGGTACCAGCACGCCAATCCCCACGACGACCAACGTCTGCGTCGGTTCGTCCCCCACGACATGCTGGATGGGCTCGGACGCCGGCGCCCCTGGTACCCGGAGGAGGACTTCCATTTTCCGACAGTGGCGAATGGTGCTGCCCGGATCGTCCGCGCGGGGGGCCGCGTCTGCCTGGGAGCCCACGGCCAGCTCCAGGGCCTGGGGGCGCACTGGGAAATGTGGTCCATGGCCCTGGGGAACTCGATGACTCCCATGGAAGCTTTGCGAACCGCCACCGCCGGCGGAGCCGAGGCTCTGGGCTTCGGGAAGGATCTGGGGACGCTGGAAGTGGGGAAGCTCGCGGATCTGGTGGTGATCGACGGAGATCCCCTGGCCGACCTCCGCGTCTCGGCCAACGTGGTCTACACCATGAAAGACGGCCAGCTCTACGAAGCCG